>JAJDOL010000304.1 GCA_022340195.1 Chromatiaceae bacterium | reverse complement strand
GCTTGCATTGATGCCGATGGTGGTGAAGAAGTAAACGAGCAGGATGTCGCGCGCTGCCAGCTCGAACTCCACCGCGACACCCGTGACGGCGTAGATGAGGCCGAACAGGACGGAGAAGAGAAGACCGCCGGTAACGGGCTCCGGGATGCTGAATTCGCGCAGGAAGCCGATGGCGTCGTTCAGGCGTTTACCGACGAAGAGTACGACGATGCCGAGGGTTACCGCCAGAAAGGCGCTGATTCTCAGGGTGTTTTCTGTCAGCTCCACTGGGTCCTCCGTTATTTGAGGCGAGCTCCGAGAATGCCGCTGAGTCTGCAATATAAGGTGGAATAGGGTACTGACCGCTGGGCTTGGGCTCAAGGGTTCTGGCTAGAATGAATGTGCTCGGAAATGGCCTCGTCCTCTCCGGATTTTTGCCAGTGATCGAGGATCTCCTGTGCCTGTTTCCTAAAATTCGCATTTTCCTCGATCTGGAGAAAGCGCTCCAGATCGTTCACGGCCAGGTCGCGGTCGCCGCGCGCATCGCGGACCAACGCGCGGTTGAAATAGGGATCCGCCAGTCGGGGGTTGAGGGTGACGCAGTGATCGAAGTCCTCGATTGCGCCTTGAAAATCCTCTTTCTCGAAGCGCATGGCGCCCCGGTTCAGGCGTGCGGCTATCAGGTCGGGTTGAATCTCGAGGGCGCGATCGAGGTCGGCAAGCGCCAGATCCATACGACCGAACAGCCGGTAGGCCTGTCCTCTATCGGCCAGCGCCTCGGCATTCTCCGGATCCAGGTTCACGGATTTCTCCAGGTCGGACAGGGCGGGTGTTATGCGCCCCTGCTCGAGGAGCATGCTGCCTCGGACCGCGTAGAGGCGCGCATTGTCCGGGTTGACCTTGATGGCCGACTGCAGGATTCCGAGCGCCTCCTGGGGCCTTCCTTCCATCTTGTGCTGCAGGGCGATTTGGATCTGGGTCTCGGGGTCCTGCTTGCCGTTGGAATCGAGTGCAGGTGTATGGGTTTCCTCTGGGGCAGCCGGCGTCGAAGGTGCAACGGTCACGGGTACGGAGGTGACGGCGCCCGCCGGCTCTTCGGCGATGGCTATGGCTGTCGAGGGTAACGCCACAAGAAACAGGTAAGTCGGTAAGAGTGTGATGACCGCGGCTTTCATGAACGCTTGCGTTCCTCTGGGCTGTCTCGAGGGAACCTGGAAAAATCCCATCCCTGCGATTTTCCAATAATAAGGGATCCCCAACCGCCTTCGGTGTGGGACCTCAAGGATACGGGGCTCCGTTGCCGGAGTCGAGGCGTCTCAATTGTCAGCGTATGCGAAGGGAGCGTCACGGGGACCCCGACGCGCCATAGTCGGGTGCGTCAGACCGGGAAAATACGCGCCCTGGGGCCGATTCCACGCGCGCGCGAACCAAGGCGTCATCTTATTCAAACCTTCCGGTCACACTTTCCTCACCGCCTGGAAACAAGCTCGAAACAAGGCCCAAGTATCCTTTCGGCAATATTTTTCGATCTCGAGGATGCGAAATGGGTTCGATAGCGCAGGCGTTGCCCATCAAAGCCGGCGGTCGCCTTTTTGCAGAGCTCGCGGGTGAAGCAGAGGATGTCAAGGCAGCCCAAGCCCTGCGCTACCAGGTTTTCGGCGAGGAAATGGGTGCGACATTGCAGGGTAGAGAAGCCGGCCTGGATATCGATGAGCTCGATCCGTATTGCGCGCACTTGCTGACGGGCATGACGATCGCCGTGGTGATCGTTGCGGGGCGGTGGTGGGGCCGGCGCATCGACTGGCTTCCCGACGTGGTTTGCTGGTGGCACGCGCGCCTGTGCCGGGCACTCGGCGTGCGGGTGCAGGTCCAGGGGGAGCTCGCACCGAGTGCGCTGCTTGTTGCCAATCACGTTTCTTGGCTGGATATTCCCGTATTGGGGTCCCGGGCACGGATCGGTTTTCTATCCAAATCCGAGGTGAGGGACTGGCCTCTGATCGGGTGGTTGGCAGAGATCGCCGGTACGCTGTTTATCTCTCGCGGCGCCAATCAGACAAGTATCCTCATTCCCCAAATCGGCGAGCGCGTACGCGCAGGTGGCCAGGTGGTGGTCTTTCCGGAAGGTACCACGACGGATGGATCTCGGCTGCAGCGCTTTCATCCGCGATTGTTCGGTGCCGGCCAACTCGACGGGGTGTTGGTCCAGCCGGTCGCCCTACGCTACGGAAGCAACGCGGCTCCCGATCCGGTTGCCCCTTTCGTCGGCGACGATGCTCTGGTGCCGCATCTTCTCCGATTGTTCCACCATCCGGAGCTTAGGGTGCAGGTCCACTTCCTACGGCCGTTGGACGGGAGCGGGCTGTCGCGCCGTCACATATCCGAATACTGTCGCCGAGCAATCGGCGAGTCACTGGGTGTCGAGACCTTCGATGCCCTTTCGTCTCCTGGATGCGGCGGAGCAGCGCAGGCGCACGCGTCTCCCTCCAGTTCGCTCGTCGAGGCCGCGTGAGCGGAAATGGGCGCGTGAGCGTTCGCGTCGATCGCGGGATGCTGCGGTTGAGCATCGTCACCGAGACCTATCCTCCCGAGATCAACGGGGTGGCCAATACCCTGCATCATCTCGTCGTGGGCTTGGAGAAACGGGGCAACAAGGTTCACTTGATTCGACCTCGCCAAAGGTTTGAGCGATCCGAGCAAGCGGATCACGAGCGACGCGAGACACGCGTGCCGGGCCTGCCCATACCGGGTTACCGCGGTCTGCGCTTCGGTCTTCCTGTCTACAGGCGGTTGCGGCGACTGTGGTGCGAAACGCCGCCGGACAGTGTCTATATCGCGACCCAGGGTCCCCTCGGTTTTGCGGCGCTCTGGGCCGCGCGGGCCGCCGATATCCCGACCGTGACCGGATTCCACACGCGGTTTCACGAGTACAGCGGTCACTATGGTTTGGGCTTTTTTGCGAACTGCATCATCACGACCCTGCGGCGATTCCACAACCGCTCGGGTGCAACTCTGGTACCGACGGAGCAGTTGCGTGTCGAGCTCCGGAATCTAGGCTTTCGCAACCTGCATTGCCTCAGCCGAGGTGTGGATACGGAGCTGTTTGACCCACGCCGGCGTAGTGAGGCGCTGCGGCGTAGCTGGGGGTGCCAGCCCGGAGACAGGATCGTGCTGTACGTCGGCCGACTGGCCGCCGAGAAGAACCTGGTGTTGGTGATTCGAGCCTTCAAGAGCATCGAGTCGAGAGCGCGAGGCGCGAAGCTTGTCTTGGTGGGCGATGGCCCGGAGCTCGCGCGTCTCCGTGCCTCCCATCCCAAGATGCTTCTGACCGGTGCCAAGGTTGGTGTGGAGCTGGCCGAGCATTATGCGTCCGGAGATCTGTTCCTGTTTCCGAGCCTGACCGAAACCTTCGGCAATGTTGTACCTGAGGCTATGGCGAGCGGCCTTCCGGTGGTGGCGTTCGACTATGGTGCCGCCCATGTCTGCATTCGCAGCTGGGAGAACGGGGTTACCGTTCCGATGGGAGATGCGCAGGCCTTCAGTGAGGCGGCCACGGCGGTTGCCTGCGAAGACGCGCGGCTTCTTACCATGGCCAAGAGCGCGCGGGTCACCGCCGAAGGTATGAGTTGGGATTGGGTTGTCCAGAATTTGGAGGAGCGAATGCTCGAGGTGATCGATCGCCACCGAAGCGGGAATCGACATGAAACTCTGGCTTCAACAATTGAATGAGGTCGAGACCCCGATTTGTCGGGCATGGAGTCAGGCGTTCCGGCCCGAACGGGTGCAACGGCTGTTCGCCGTCGTCAGCCGCTTAGGCGATGGGGTGTTTTGGTACAGTCTGATCTTCATCCTGCCCTTGGTCGATGGTTGGGATGGTGTGCGTGCGAGCCTGCACATGTTGTTGACGGGCTTGGCGGTACTCACTGTTTATAAGTCACTAAAGGAAGCGACGCGGCGTGAGCGTCCTTGCCACTCGGCGCCAGACATCAGGACCGTGGTGCCACCGCTGGATCACTACTCATTTCCGTCCGGCCACACCCTGCACGCCGTGAGCTTCACCGTGGTCGCCTTGCATTATTATCCGCAACTCGCCTGGATTCTGGTGCCCTTCACCCTATTGGTTGCCTGCTCCCGAGTCGTTCTCGGCCTCCACTATCCGAGCGACGTTCTTGCGGCCGCCGGCGTTGGGTCGGCGCTGGGTTATGCCGGGATCTTGCTGCTTTCCTGACCTTCGCTTGTCGAAGCAGATTTTCGCGTCTTCCTGTGAGTGCGCGCGTGCGTCGCGCCACCTGAAGTCTATGCATTCGAGCCGCTGCCCATCATGCGCATTTTGACGATCTCCGACGTCTATTTTCCGCGCGTCAACGGGGTGTCCACTTCAATCCAGACGTTCGCTACCGAGTTTGCAAAAAAGGGACACGAGGTGACGCTCATCGCGCCGGAGTATGCTTCGGCCACGCGGGGGGAACGTGGGGGATCTTCGTGGCCCGCAGCGAGCTCTGGCTCCGCCGCGATTCCAAGCGCCGGGTATCCCAGAGGCGAGCTGCCCGGCTTCGAGGTCATTCGCGTCGCATCGCGTTACCTGCCGGTCGACCCGGAGGACCGCATCCTTCGCATGCGGCAGATCCATCCGCTCGTCCCGCGGTTGGCGGATCGGGGTTACGACCTGGTGCATATCCAGACCCCCTTCGTCGCTCATTACGCCGGGTTGAACCTGGCACGCCGGCTCGGGGTTCCGGTTGTCGAGAGCTACCACACCTTCTTCGAGCAATACGTCGACAAGTACGTCACTTTCCTCCCCGCGTCCTGGATGCGTCTGGCCGCACGCCACTTTTCCGCCGCTCAGTGTCGGGACGTGGATGCGCTGGTGGTGCCGTCGCACGCCATGCTGTCGGTGCTCGAGACCTATGGCGTGAGGACTCCGGCCAGGGTCATACCCACGGGGATCGATCTCGAGCAATTCGGTCACGGCAATGGCGGACGCTTCAGGCGCTGTCACGAAATTTCGGCCGACCGAGCTGTGCTGGTGCATGTCGGTCGCTTGGCCTTCGAGAAGAATGTGGATTTTCTCCTGCGCATGTTGGTAAGGGTCAAGCGCGAGATACCGGATGTGCTGCTCGTAATCGCCGGCGAGGGGCCGGCGCGTCGCAACCTCGAATCGCTGAGCGTTACGCTGGGTCTGCGCGAGAACATACTCTTTGTGGGTTACCTGAGTCGCGATCGTGAACTGGATGACTGTTACTCTGCCGGAGACGGCTTCGTCTTCGCCTCCCGTACCGAGACCCAGGGGTTGGTCATCCTGGAAGCCATGGCCCTCGGCGTACCTGTTATCTCGACCGCCGTCATGGGTACGAAAGAGGTCCTGGACGGTGGCCAGGGGTCCCTGATTGCGGAGGAGGACGAGGTCGACTTTGCGTCCAAGGCGGTACGCCTGCTCTCCGATCCCAGTCTGCGCGATAGACTCAGCGCGCAGGCGCGTGCCTACGCCCAATCCTGGTCCGCGCCGACCCTCGCCGATCGCATGCTCGATCTATACCAGGCCGTTCGGCTCGAGGCGAAGAAAGTGCGTCCCGATGCCCACTCCGATCAGGGTTTGGCACGAGGCGTCCGACGTGTCCTTGCGCGGGCATGGTCGCGGCAGGAAAAGTGAGCGCGAGACCTTCCCTCGACAACGCTGCTCTCGCTCGATTCGCAGGAAATCGTGTCTTCGCTAGAGTGCTTGCGGCTGTGTAACGTCGAGCGCTCCCACACGTAGCTGTCGCAACAAAAGTTTCTCCCGGCGGACACGGATAGGTCACAAGTGTCGTCTATTTTGCGTAGATCCTGCTCTATGGTCTTCGCATGCCCAAAGTCCGCTCGATCTTCCTGTCCGATATCCACTTGGGAACACGCGCCTGTCAGGCTGAGCGGCTGCTGGAGTTCCTCAAGGAGCTCGAATCCGAGCACCTGTTCCTGATCGGTGACATCGTGGATTTTTGGGCTATGAAGCGAGGGGTGTTCTGGTCGACCCGCCATAACACTGTGGTCCAGAAGATCCTCAAGCGCGCCCGTCACGGTACCCACGTCATTTTCATCCCCGGCAATCACGACGAGGCGTTGCGAGAGCATGTCGGCACCTCGTTCGGGCAGATCCGGCTGGTTCACGATCACATCCATACCGCGGTCGACGGCAAGCGTTACTTGCTCATACACGGCGACGACTTCGACCAGGTCACCAAGTACCATCGCTGGGCCGCCGTGTTAGGGGACCATGCCTATGCCGTCGTCGTTCGCATGAACGCCCTCGTGTCCTGGATTCGACGGCGGCTCGGAATCGCCGGTTACTGGTCCCTTTCCGGATATGCCAAGCGCAAGGTGAAGAGCGCAGTTGGCTTTATTTACGGTTTCGAGGAGTCCGTCGCCCGCTACGTCAGGGAGAGTGGTGTCGACGGCGTCATCTGCGGCCACGTACACGCGGCCGCGATCAAGGAGATCGATGGCATCACTTACATCAATTGCGGTGACTGGGTCGATAGCTGCACCGCAATTCTCGAGCACCAGGATGGACGGATGGAGCTGGTCGAGTGGGGAGTGGACGTCTCCAAGGTTGCCGGAGCGCGCGCGCGGCAAACCGAGCCGGGTGCAGGCGAGTCAGTTCCTATTCCCGTTGTGGTGCGAGAGCTGGAATAGGCGAGGATTCGAAGTTTCTGATGTCTATGTTGCGTCGGCTGAGGAACTGAGCCGATTGACGTGCCGACACGGATGATTGGCGATTCTGCGCTCTGCCAATTCGACTGGCTATCCCAGTGGAACCGCTCCGACTTCAGTGGTCCGAAGATCAAAAACCTCGCTTTCTGTGCAATCGTCCTCGTCGCTCAAGCTGACGTCTTCCGGCAATTGATCGCCACGTCCCAAGGTGCGGTCGTGACACGTCCGCCGATACGATTGGACCTGTGTTCAGAGTGTTGCCGTTAGAGTGCTATTCTTTGTGACTACATGAGCATTAGAACCAAGTTCGCGGTCGGTCTGATTTTCATCCTCGTGATCAATCTGGGTGCCGGGCTTTACGGATTGTATCTGCACAAACAGGCCTCGCTTTGGGATGCGCGAATCCGCGAGTCCAGCTCGCAGATCGTTGCCACCGCACTCTCAGCTCAGGTTCACTTCAAGAAGCAGGTTCAGGAGTGGAAGAACGTCCTGATACGCGGACAGGATCCGCGGCTTTTCGACAAGTATTTGGGTCAATTCGAAGCCGAGGAGGCCAACACGCGCGAGGCGATTGGCCGGTTGCTTCCGCTGTTGGCTCAGAATGACGCCGCGCGGGAAACTACCGAGAAGTTCCTGAGTGCCCACCTGGCGCTGGGTTCGCAATACAGGTCTGCCCTCGGGTTCTACGAGCCGGAAAACGCCAACCCGTCGTTGGCCGTCGACATAAGGGTACGTGGTATCGACCGCGAACCAACGGATCTGATCGATGAGGTCGTCGCGGCGGCCTTGGCGCACAAGAACCGCGTGTTGGAGCAGATCGATGCATCTACTCGGGGCGTTGAGATCCGGATTCTCGTCCTGATGGGCAGTGTCATGACAGGGGCGGTGATGTTGCTCATCTGGCTCGTGGACCGCACCATCGGTCGGCCGATCGCAACCGCTACGGCCATTGCCAAACGCGTCAGCGCGGGCGATTTCTCCACCCCCATACACGTTACTGGTGCGGATGAGAATGCCCAGATGCTCGCTGC
This sequence comes from Chromatiaceae bacterium, assembly GCA_022340195.1. Taxonomy (GTDB): domain Bacteria; phylum Pseudomonadota; class Gammaproteobacteria; order Chromatiales; family Chromatiaceae; genus Thiosymbion. The sequence goes on along the minus strand of JAJDOL010000304.1, from coordinate 6,082 downwards.
TATGAAGTCGATGCAGGAGAATCTGGCGCACTCTCGGGAGAGCCTGAAGCAAAGCGAGGAGCAAATCCGGCTTCTCCTCGAATCCGCCGGTGAGGGGATATACGGAGTCTCACCGGACGGCCGGTGCATGTTTTGCAATCCTGCTGCCGCTCGGATGCTCGGCTACGGATCGCCGGCGGAGTTGGAAGGTCGCGATATACACGTCACCATGCATCACTCCAACCGGGATGGCACTCCTTACCCAGTCGAGGGATGCCAAGCCTTGCAGCCGTGCCGAAATGGGATACCTGTCCATGTCGATGACGAGGTGTTTTGGCGCGTCGACGGCACCAGCTTTCCAGTCGAATATCACTCGAATCCGATCTATAGCGACGGCACGCTGATGGGCGCTGCCGTGAATTTCTCCGACATCTCCGAGCGCAAACGCGCCGAGGCGGAGCTCAGGAAGGCGCATGGCGCCCTGGCTGAGGAGCGCGCCAATTTAGCGCAGCGGGTGCGCGAGCGCACCGCTGAGCTAGACAGGGCCAACGAAGAGTTAGCCCGCACGGCACAGGCGAAGGACGAATTTCTGGCCGCTATGAGCCACGAGCTGCGTACACCGCTTACCTCCATTCTGGGTCTTTCCGAAACCATGGGGGACGGATTGCTGGGTCGTCTGACCGAGCAACAGGCCAAAGCTACCCGCACCATTCATGAAAATGGAAGCCATCTCTTGGAGCTGATCAACGATGTCCTGGATATGTCCCGGGTAGCGTCGGGCCGCGTCAAGCTGCATTGGGACCAAGTGCCGGTGAACCAGTTATGGGATGCCAGCCTGCGGCTGATTCGTCCTGGCGCAAAAGCCAAGGGGTTGGATGTACGTACGAGCATCGACCCCGAGGTTCGCCTGTTGCGGGGCGACAGCCGCCGGTTAAAGCAGGTGCTGGTCAATCTCCTGGGCAACGCGGTCAAGTTCACCCCCGAGGGTGGCACCATCGGACTCGACGTCGTGGGGGATAAAGCGCGGAAATCGGTCCGAATCAGCGTTTGGGATACGGGCGTTGGGATACCCGCGGAGCAACGTGACCGCCTGTTCAAGCCCTTTGTACAGCTGGACAGCAGACTCTCGCGCCGGTATGACGGAACCGGCCTCGGCCTTGCGTTAGCTAACGGCATGGCCGAGTTGCACGGCGGCACCATCGAAGTTGATAGCAAGCTCGGCGAAGGTAGCCGCTTCCATGTTTCCTTGCCATGGGACCCGGACGCGCAAAGTGCGGCTCGTATTCCGTACGAAGACGACTTGTCGGATGAGGGCGGCGTAGAAGCTCCGTTGCCGGTCCGGCCTTCGGTGCTGCTCGTTGAGGACAACGAGAGCAATCAGGAGATGCTTTCCGCGTATCTCCAAATCAAAGACTGTGACGTAGTGATTGCGAAGAACGGTATCGAGGCGATCGCCAAAGCCAAAGAGCAGGTTCCGGATGTGATCCTCATGGACGTACAGATGCCGGAGATGGACGGCCTGGAAGCCACGCGTCTCATACGTGCAGAGCCCGCCCTGAGGCGTATCCCTATCATCGCTCTAACGGCATTGGCTATGCCCGGCGACAGGGAACGATGTCTGGAAGTCGGAATGGATGACTATCTGAGCAAGCCTCTAGGATTAAAGGAGCTTCACCGGACGCTCACAAACTGGGTGAAGCGAACCCGCGCCAGCTGACCGGGCTTCGAAAGGGCCGAGCCGGTGTGGACCGCGCTGCATTGCCCCCCCCCGGTAGGGTTGCCTGCCAATACCCGGATACCTGGAAAGGTTTTTAGACGCCGCAGTAATGCCTCGCCCATTTTTATGTATGTTCCCTCTGTCAGGTTGCCACACAGTTGGTACCCGCGGGGCGAGAAGAGAATGATAGTCGAGCCGTGTTGAAAGAAGCCCATCTCCTCTCCCTTGCGGAACGTCTCGTTACATTCGTCTGGAATACCTGTTGGCCCGCAACCGAGCCGCATGCCCCGACGACTGCGTCGCAGGGGCTGACGACAACGGCGGGGTCGGGGTCGACCGGGCGCAAGCCCGGCTTGAGCTTGCGCGTAGAGCATTCGTGAAGGCTCTCGAATCTGTCCTTGTCGGCGTCTTCGAGCTTCAGGTCGTCGGCGAAGCGTTGCCAGATGAAGAATGAAAGCTCACGGACGAGCGGGTTCCGGATCTTGCTGAAACGGCCCATGAACAGGGTAGCCCAGCGCCGCGGGATGCGGTTCGTCACAAGGAAGTTCAACCGCTCCCAGTTCGACAAGCTCTCGCAGAGAGGAGCGGCAAGACTCGATGACGCCAGAGTCACGGTCGTCGCTGCCACAGCACATGAGATGCGATGTTACCGCCGGCCTGTTACGCCATCGCGACAACTCGCGCGGTCAGATGTACAGCTGCGCCATATGGTGCGAGTAATGGCCTCTGTGGGGGGCTGATCGTCCCATTCGTGCCGACCGTGTCAACCCCGTTGCTCCACGGGATCTCGCTGAGATCGTCCGCTATGTAGGACGACGGCAAAACGCTATCGGCGACCGCTACTCTCTAAGGACGTTTGGAATTTGGCGGCAAGCGTTTGAACCACTCGTCCATCTCTTGTTCCGCCCCGAGCCAATCCTCCAGTTCGTGCCCCGGGGCGAAATTTCGCTTCAACGCCTTGTAATATGCCTGTTGTTGGATTAGAGATTCGCGCTCGTCGCGTAGCGGAGCGCGTGAGTCGCATGGTCCATAATAGACGAGCGCGTTCGGCTTTGCGGCCATGTTCATACTCCCAATCAGTTGCTGTTCCGAATGCCTTGTTGCAGCGAATTCGACTTGTCCAGGTTCGAGCCTTGCATCCCGGATTCGGCGATCGCAGAACTTGACAGTACCACCGCGTATCGCTTGACTGCTCAACCTGAGCAACGAGCGAGTATACGCCTTTAGGATTATCCTTCGTCAGATCGAGCAACAACCTGGCAGGGTCCTGCCCCCACCCGACGGGTCGCGACAATCAAAACAGTAGAAATAACGTAGAATAAAACTGCATTAACAATATGTTAAACGATTTATGTGATTTAGAAAACAGGTTCTAATCTGCATCTTTATATTGTTTGGATTGATTTGGGCGTAGCCGCACACGGTAATGGGGATTATCCAATGAACCCATCGGCGCACGCGACGGCCGTCGAGGAATTTCGCAGACGTCCCCGCCCCCTGGTTCTTCGTTGTGGGGTCCAGCACTACGCATGGGGCGACCGGGAATTCATCCCTGATTTGATCGGGGTCACTAACCGGGATCGCAAACCCTTTGCGGAGCTGTGGATCGGGGCCCATTCGGATCTTCCCTCCATGGTCTGCTTGGGCGGTATCGAGGTGCCTTTGCCGTCGCTCCTGCGCGGTGCCTCGGAGGCTGTGCTTGGTCGGAGGGATGCCGAGAGGTTTAATGGCCAGCTTCCGTTCCTGTTGAAGGTACTTTCCGCTGCCCAGCCACTTTCGATTCAGGCGCACCCCAATCGGCGGCAGGCTCGTGAGGGCTTTGCTCGCGAAAATCGGTCGGGTGTTGCCACTGATTCTCCAAAACGAAATTATCACGACGAAAACCACAAGCCCGAGCTGATCGCGGCCTTGACCGATTTTTATGCCTTGAGGGGTTTTCGTCCTCTGGGCGAAATCGCGTCTGTCATAGCGTCGATCCCGGAGCTTGGCGACCTGGCATCGGATTATCGCGCGACGAGCGAATCTCTAGCAGACCTTTATGGTCGCGTCATGCGGAAGAGCCAGCGCGAGGTCGACGCCCTCCTAACGCCTATTGTGCAGAGATTGGGTGACGAAAATGCGCGGCAGCCTTTCTCCAAAGAACAAACGGAATATTGGATCTTGAGAGCAGACGCCATTTTTTCGAACGACGACCACCGGGACAGGGGGCTTTTTTCCCTGTTTCTTTTGAATCTGGTGCATCTCTCGCCGGGCGAGGCCATGTATCTTCCCGCCGGGGAGCTCCATGCCTACCTGCAGGGATCCGGCGTAGAGATCATGGCCAATTCGAACAATGTACTCCGCGGCGGTCTGACGCCCAAGCATACGGATACAGAAGAGTTGCTGCGAATACTGACCTTCGATGCAGGTGAAGCAAGCGTCATCAGTCTCGGATTTCCGCCGGAAGAAGGGGGGACGGTCGTCTATGAGACGCCCTCTGAGGAGTTCAGGCTTTCACGCCTGCGGATAGCCGCTGAGCGGCCGTATAGGAGCGAGGTCGGCCATAGCCTACAACTCGGTGTCGTAACCCAAGGCAGTGTGACCCTAACGACAGATGGAAGCGACGTGTTCGAGTTAGAACAAGGCGGTGTGCTCTTGGTCCCGCACGGACTGGACTACCGGATTTCGTCCCGAGAGGATGCCGTGGCTTTTTTGGCCGGCGTGCCTGATGACTGATTCATTTCAGCCGAGACCGGTCTTGGTTACGACAGCAGGTCCGGACAACCCTGGTAGTCCGATTTTCGGCCTACCTTGGATCGGCACATGGCGCAGTCGATTCCGATTTCAAGAAGACCTATGAGGCGTGATGGCGAATGAAAGCTCAACCGCAATTGCGTGATGCTCTGGACTATGAGCCGGTCGCGTCGCGATTCGGAACCAGTGGCGTAAGGGCGTTGGTGAAGGATCTTACGGATCTGGAGGTCTACAGCCTTACCCTGGGAACGCTGCGCTATCTTGAAAGTACCGGCAAGGTTCAAGCCCGTAACCGACCGCTCGAGTCTCTCCGCATCCCCATCGGCGGCGACTTGAGGCCCTCGACCGGTCGCATTTTGGGGGCTACGGCGCGCGCTGTTTTGGACGCCGGGTACCAACTAGATTATGTAGGCCGCTTGCCTACACCCGCCTTGACCTACTATTCCCTCGACAACGGAATTCTGAGCTTCATGTGCACCGGGAGCCACATTCCGGTGGACAGAAACGGCCAGAAGGCCAACCGCTGTGATGGCGAGGTGCTCAAGTCGGACGAACAGGGCATAGTCGATGCGGTCCAGGAGGTTCGGCAACGGGAGTACCACCGCGCAGCGGAAGCGTCCATGTTCGACGTCACCGGAATGCTCAAGCCGGAGCATCGGCCGCCTCTACCATCGGTCAACCGGGCGGCCGAGGTGCTTTACGTCGAGCGGTACCAGCAAGTCTTCCCCAGAAATGCCTTAAAGGGCAAGCGTATCCTTTTCTACGAGTACTCCGCCGTAGGGCGGGAGCTGCTGCCATTGATTCTGGAGCACTCCGGAGCAGAAGTGATCCGGGCAGGTCGTAGCGATGAGTTCGTCCCCATCGATACCGAGGCCATCTCAGAGGCACATCTCGAGATGCTCTCGCGAATCGTGGCCGAGCAGCAGGCCCTGCATGGTCGCGTCGATGTACTCGTATCGACGGATGGGGACAGCGACCGACCATTGATACTGGGTGTCTCCCAATCGGGAAATTCAGCGAATCCGAGGTTGCGGTTCTTTCCGGGTGACTTGGTGGGTACCATCGTTGCCGACTATCTCGATGCGGATTCCGTCGCGGTGCCGATCAGTGCCAATCCTGCTGTGCACGAGCACTTCTCGGAAAAGGGTCTAACCACAACCAAGACGCGCATCGGCTCGCCCTATGTCATCGATGCGATGCAGGAGGCGTTGGCGCAAGGTAGGAAACGCGTGGTCGGTTGGGAGGCCAACGGGGGTTTCCTCGTCGGTTCTGAGATGACCCTGAATGGCGGCTTACTGCGTCCGCTCCCGACGCGAGACGCACTGCTGCCAATTCTCGCCGTTTTGTACGCGGCAGCTGAGCGGGATTTGACGCTTCCCGATCTTTTCGATTGCCTTCCTCGGTGGTATGGGAAAGCGGACCTGATCGACAACTTCCCGCGGGAGACCAGCCAGAAGATACTCGCTTACTTTCGACCACCCGACGCGGGCGTGCAGTGGCTGGAGTTTCACGGCGACGAGGTTCGTCTGAGCGACCTTGCGGAGATGGTTGTCGCAGACTGGTCGTACCAGGATCCCAGGGGCCAGACTTTGGGTCGCGGGAAACAGGTCCTCGAGGATATCTTCACCGCCGAGCGGGGATTCGGAGGGATCG
>JAJDOL010000278.1 GCA_022340195.1 Chromatiaceae bacterium | reverse complement strand
AGCTTCCTGTGCCATGTGCCGAGCGGGCCGGTATCGGTGCTGGCGAAATGGCTCATAGCCGAGCGCGCGCGGACCGCGAGCGTGTGGAGCTGATCCGCAGACACCGCATCGCCAATCTGTTCGCGGTAGATCTCCGGCGCGTTGGGATCGACGTGCACGTGCGCGTGGTCGGCCCAAGCAGGATCGTCAGGCGCGAATCCCTGCGTGTATTGCATGCTGTTTGTTTCGGGGTCGAACAGGACCCCGCCGACAAGCAAGGTGTCTGCAACAATGTTGAAAACTTTTATGATCTTACCGCTCTGGTCACCTGTTAAGCGGTAATGATGACCAATTTCGATCGGCATTTCGTTCATCTCAAGCGCCTCTGTCGTTTGTTTTCGCAAGCCATGCTCTTGCCTCGTTATGGCATAAATGAGGCCAACTAGCCATCTTCTCCTCCCTGATCTTCAATCTATTCGATGCCCCGGCACCTCGACGACAAGAATGACGCGAAATCGGGGGTCGTGTGCGGAACCGGAGCTGCGCCCAGCGATTCACACAGTGCAATCGAATAGGTGAACCAAACCGATCATGCGATGGTTCTCGACGATCACCAGACTCGTGATACTGTGCTCCGTCATCAGGTCGACGGCATCCTGCAAGCGTGCCTCCCGGTCGATGCATTTGGGATTCGCTGTCATCATTTCGCTGGCCCGCAGCTCCGAAAAATCCCTGCGGTGGCGTTCGATCGCTCGGCGCAGGTCTCCATCCGTGATGATGCCGGCCAACTCCTCCCCCCTACAAACCAGTGCGACACCCATGCGCCCCGCACTGATGGTCTGGACGACACGTGAGGCCGGGTCATCCGGATTGACCAACGGGAGGTTTCGGGTATGCATCACATGACCCACCCGCGTCAGCAGGCGCCGGCCGAGGCTTCCGCTGGGATGAAAGCGGGCGAAATGCTCGGGACGAAATCCCCGCGCTTCCATCAAGACGATCGCAAGGGCATCGCCGAGTGCCAGGGACGCGGTCGTGGAGGCCGTTGGTGCGAGCTGCAGCGGGCAGGCCTCCCGGGGGACAGCGGCGTTCAGGTGAAAGTCCGCGTGTCGCGCAAGCGTCGAATCAGGCTGGCCTGTGATGGCGATGAGTTGGTTCCCGTTATCTTCGAGGAAGGGGATTAGCCGGATGACCTCCTCTGTTTCACCGGAGTTCGAAAGCGCAAGGAAGATATCCTCGGGGCGCACCATGCCCAGGTCGCCGTGCGAAGCCTCGCCCGGATGCACAGAAAATGAGGGTGTTCCTGTGCTCGCGAGTGTTGCCGCGATCTTGTTTCCAATCAGACCGGATTTCCCCATGCCGCAGACAATTACCCGTCCCGGGCTGGCGAGAATCGCCTCCACAGCGTTCGAAAATTCCGCGTCCACCTGCTCGACAAGAGCGCTTATGGCGGCAGCCTCGATCTGCAATACCCGTCGCGCCCGATCGAGGTGGGAAACCTTTGAGGCGCCCTCGTTCTGTCGTACCACTTGCATTATGGGTTCGCTCTTGCGCGTTACTTTTACCGAAATTCGACGCCCGGCCATGATACCGGCCCGTTTCAACACAAACCATGACCGGAGATTTCCTCGAGATGCAAGCCGGCTCTGCCCTCGGCGCTTCTGTATAATCCTTCAAACAGCAATTCACCGCCATGTTACGCGATCGACCGGTAAGCCTGGATGGCAAAGGTCGCGCCATCGAACGCCACTGAACCTTTGGAAGATCCGAATTGAGCAGGGTCGAAAGACACATCGACGATCACCTGAGAACCATAGAGACGCTGCGCTCCCAGGTTAAGGTCATCGAAGAGATCAGCCACCTCCTCGGCACTTGCATTCGGGACGGTGGATGCATCTTCTGGCTTGGCAACGGCGGCAGCGCGGCGGACAGTCAGCACCTGGCGGCCGAGCTCGTGGAACGATTCGAGCTGGAACGACCGGGCATTCGGTCGGTCGCCCTGACAACGGATACGTCCGCGCTGACGGCTATCGGCAACGACGAGGGCTTCGTCCGAATATTCGCGCGTCAGGTAGAAGCCCTGACTCGTCCGGGGGATTTGGTAATCGGGATCAGCACCTCGGGCAACAGCCCCAACGTGCTCGCTGCTATGCAGAGTGCCCGCAACCTGGGACTCAGAACCATCGGGTTGAGCGGACGTGACGGCGGCAAGCTGACCGCCCTGGTCGATCTTTGCCTGGTCGTCCCATCGGACAACACGGCGCGAATTCAAGAGGCGCACATCCTTGTGGGGCACATCCTTTGCGACTTGGCAGAGCAGCAGGTCGCGGTCAACGGGTGATCTCCCATGATCGAAGTTCCAAGGCGATTGCCGGACGCAGAAGACGGACGAAAAGACAAGCAGGCTGGTATGTCGTTTGACAGAAGTCGCCTATGCACTGATCTAACCGCGCCCGGCAACTGGGATGATGTTTAAGGACGGGGAATCGACTCACGCCGCGGTCCTCGCCGGCTTCGATGCCCGCAAGGTCCTCGTCGTCGGCGACCTGATGCTTGACCGTTTCTTATGGGGACAGGTCGAGCGGATCTCTCCGGAAGCGCCCGTACCCATCGTCAAGTTGCAGCAGGAGACGCGGTCCGCGGGCGGTGCGGCCAATGTAGCGCGGAACCTATCCCGGCTGGGTATGGACGTGGTTATCGTGGGTGTAACAGGCCATGACTTCAACCGAGATCTGCTGCTCGAAGAGTTGACCAAAGACCACCTGAATACCGATGGCGTTCTGATCGCGGGGGATCGCGGAACCACTGTCAAGACCCGCGTCCTGGGTAATCACCAGCAAATGATTCGCATCGACGAGGAGCGGGCCGTCCCTCTTACCAAAAACGACCAGGACCGCTTGCTCGCCGCCACCTCCGAGCGCCTGGCTCAGGCCGATGCCCTGCTCCTTTCCGACTACGCGAAGGGCGTCCTGACCGAGGATCTGTGCCGCGCTCTGATTGCGTCCGCGCGCGCCCTCGGCCTGCCGGTTCTCGTCGACCCCAAGGGCTCGGATTTCGGCCGTTACACCGGCGCGACCCTGATCACACCGAATCGCGGAGAGCTAGCCCTGGCCGCCGGCGTTGCCCCACACGACCTGGACGCCCTGTTGGCCGCGGGCGCCGAGATGCGCAAAACGCTGGATTTGGGTTTTCTGGTGTTGACACTGAGCGAGCAGGGCATGGTGCTCATCGAGGCGGACGGCGACCATCATATACCGGCGGTCGCGCGGGAGGTGTTCGACGTTTCCGGGGCAGGAGATACAGTCATTGCTACCTTTGCCGCGGGTCTCGCCGCCGGGCTCGGACACCTCGATACCGCTCACCTGGCGAATCTCGCGGCTGGTGTCGTGGTCGGCAAGGTCGGCACCGTGCCCATCACGACCAAGGAATTGCTGGCGGCGATCAGCGGCGAGGCGGCCCTCGAGCAGGCGGCGAAGATATGCGGGCCCTCCGAGGCTCAGGCGCAGGTCCGACGTTGGCAGGCCGAGGGCGAGCGCGTGGTTTTTACGAACGGCTGCTTCGACCTGCTCCACGCGGGCCATGTGACCTATCTGGAGCACGCGCGCCGCTATGGCCACAGGCTGGTGGTCGGCCTCAATACGGATGCCTCGGTGCGCCGCCTAAAAGGGCCGGAACGACCGCTCATCGGCCAGGCCGACCGGGCACGCGTCCTGGCCGCACTCGCGTCCGTCGACGCCGTCGTCCTGTTCGGACAGGACACGCCGCTGGCGCTTATCGAGCAACTGCGCCCGGACGTGCTGGCCAAGGGCGCCGATTACCGGGAGGATCAAGTCGTGGGGGCGAGGGAGGTGAAGTCCTGGGGTGGCCGCGTCATTTTGGTGCCCTTGGTCGAGGACCGAAGCACTACTGGTATCATCGCGCGCGTGAACGGTGTCTGACCGCCAGAAAAACCGTTCTTCATCCGGTCGGGACACCGCAACAAAGTGTCGGTGCATTTCATCTTCGGCGGTTGACGGTCTCCTTGGCACAACCACCCCACGGCGATGCGATCAAACGGACATCGTGCCATCGGTTCCCGACGTCTTCTTTCTTGTTGGGCGAGGGATTTCCTGCGAGATCAGTCGATATCGTCGTCTGCCTCGAGATCGAGTTGCAGCAGCAATGCCTTTCGCAAGAGCTTTCGCTCGCGTTGAACGACCTGCTTTAGTCCCTTGACCTCCGCCTCAAGCCGAGCCAAACGCTGAAACATGTGCTTCCCATTCATCGACTCCCGCTGCACGCGTTCAACAACCCGAGTGAGACTCCTGAACTCAGTCTCGAGCCTTTCCAGAGCGTAGAGCATGGACTTCCCGTTTACCGTCTCATCCTCGAACTGGCCGATCCGTCTGAGGCCACCCACTCTTTTTTCCAGCATCACTAGCCCCTGGGAGACGGGCAAATTGCCCTCCGACTGAATCTCTTCGCCGTCATCCGACATTCCCGCATCGATCACCGCGCTGCTCGAGTCCGTTCCCTCGTGGGACAATTTCTGCGGTTGCCCCATTTCGCGTGTTAGCTCGGCCTCAACCACCTTTACGTCGTTGGGACCAAGCGCGTGTTTCTCTTCGATGCATCCGTAGAGCAACAGGCGGTCGCAAAGCGTGTTGACACGCCTCGGTACCCCCTCAGTGAATGCGAAGATACGGGCAAGCAATCCATCATCCAGGTTAGGGTCTCCCTTCCAACCGACCCGACTTAACCGGTGCTCGACATACCGTTCGGTTTCCTCTTCAGTCAAGGGCTCCAGGTGGTACGACGCGATGATTCGCTGACGCAACTGCTCCATGGTCGGATCGAGCAATGTGGTCCGCAGTTGATCCTGGCCAAGAAGGAAACTCTGAAACAGAGATCGCCCCTCCACCTGGAAATTCGCCAGCATCCGCAGTTCCTCGATCGACCGTACCGGCAGATTCTGCGCCTCGTCCACGACGAGCAAAATGTGCTTTCCGTCTCTGAAACAGTTTCGTGCGATAACCTCTAGATTGTGCAACAAGGTCGCCTTGTTCATGCCCTCATGGGCCAATCCGAGGGAAGCACATACCATGCGCAGAACGTCGTCCGGCTCGACTTGGGTCGTTACGAGCTGGGCGGCCATGATGTTCCGCCCATCGAGCTCGTTGAAAAGGGTCCGAACCAGCATCGTCTTTCCCGTCCCGATACCACCTGTGATGACGATAAACCCTTCGGCCTGCTCGAGTCCGTAACGCAGGTATGCCATGGCCCGGTGATGAACCCGACTGTCGAAGAAAAACCGTTGATCGGGCGTGAGCTGAAACGGTTTGTCGGTAAGTCCGTAGAACTCGTCGTACATAGAAATTTGCTCAGCTACTGTCTCTCCGGTGCCAGAAACTCTCCCCGATAACCTATCGGCTCGGTGTGACGGCGTTGATGAAGCGAGCGATCCTGCGCACCCCTTCCCGCAGGGCATCCAAGTCGGTCGTATAGGCGAAACGAAGATGGCATTCGGACGCGTTGCTGCCGAAGTCCCGGCCCGGGGTAACCGCCACCGCCTCCTGCTCGAGCAATCGCTCGGCGAAGTCCGAGCTATCGTCCGTCAGGTCGTCGCAGCGCGCGTAGAGGTAGAAGGCCCCCTGGGGCTTTGCCGCAAACCGCAGCCCGAGCTCGCTGAGCGCCGGCAACAGGAAATCCCGTCTGCGCTCGAGCTCGAGCCGCCGCGACTCGAATATCTCCGTGGTCTCCGGCTCGAAGGCAGCGAGGGCCGCGTACTGTGACGGTGTGGGTGCAGCCAGGTAGAGGTTCTGGGCTAATCGGTCGAGGGTATCGATGCAGTCCGTCGGTGCGACCACCCAGCCCAGGCGCCATCCCGTCATACCGAAATACTTCGAAAAGCTGTTGACGACAAACAGCCCTTCCTCGCCCTCGACGAGCGCCGTCTGATCGGGCTCGCCATAGACCAGGCCCTGGTAGATCTCATCCACCAGCAAACACGCGCCACGCTCCCGTACGGCGCGATAAAGTCTGCGCAGCTCATCGGCACCGAGCAGGGTACCGGTCGGATTGGACGGGGTTGCAACCATCACCAGACGCACGTCCGGCCGCCAGGCGGCCTCCAGGTGATCGGCAGTCAGCTGATAGCCCGTGTCCGCTCCCACAGATACGAGCCTTGGAATGCCTCCGAAGAGCCGCACCAGATGCCGGTTGCAGGGATACCCCGGATCGGCGATCAGAACGCCATCGCCCGGGTCCAGCAGGGCGGCGAGCAACAACTGCAAGCCTCCCGAGGCGCCCGGGGTGACCAGAATCCGCTCTGGATCAACCGCGGCGGAAAACCGCCGCCGGTAGTGTCCCGCGATGGCCTCTCGCAGCTCCGGAAGCCCACGCGCCGCGGTGTATCGGGTCTTGCCGTCCGCCAGGGCGCGATGACCCGCCGCCAGGATCGGAGCAGCGGTCGGGAAATCAGGCTCGCCGACCTCCATGTGAACCAAATCTCGGCCTGCCGCCTCCATCTCTATGGCGCGTGCCAGGAGCCGCATCACATGGAAGGGTGGGATGGCGGACGATCGCTCGGAAAGCTGGGATCGCGAACGGCTCATGGTTCAATCCGCGGCATAGACCCGCCGGTGCATGGCACCCAATGCCGAAAGATCGATGTATTCCGATCCCTCCAGCGTGCCCTGCAACACCTTTACCGGGCATTTCGGATCACCGAGCCCGTCTGTCACTAGAGCTGCACCCGAGAAGTCCTGGTCCTTGGTGTAATCGTTCACTGTCACCAGCAGGGCCCGCAAGCCGGCCCCGAGTGCGGAGCGCACACCGTTGGCCGAGTCTTCGACAGCGACGCAACGGTGGGCCGGAAGCCCCAACTCGTCCAAAGCCAGGTCGAAGATGTCCGGCGCCGGTTTCTTGGCGGGAACCACATCGCCCGCGGCGATGACCTCGAACCAGCCGGGGACATCCTCGCCGCCGCTGCAGGTCAGCAGGGTGCCGACGTTCTCGGGTGTGGTGGTGGTTGCGACGGCCAGGCGCACGCCGGCTCCCCGTGCCTGGCGCAAAAGACGCATCACCCCGACACGCAGAGGGAGCTGGCCCCGACCAAGCAACTCCAGGTAGTGTCGTGTCTTGCGGCGGTGGAGATCGGCGACGAAGTGGTCGAGATCGTCCCGGTTCGCGAAAGCGGGCCGCGAGCGCTCGATGTAATGATGAATCCGCTCCTTACCGCCCGTGATAGCAAGGAGCTCGCCATAGAGATCCTCCGACCAAATCCAGTCGAGGCCGACCTCGGCGAACGCTGCGTTGAATGCACAACGGTGGCCGTCGCGTTCCGTATCGGCAAGGGTCCCGTCCACATCCAATATCAAGGCGTCGAAACCATACATATCCAAATCACCAGTTCTCGATCCGCACTTGTCTGTACAATTTCAATCGAATTGGTTTCCCAGTCTCAACTTTGGTGCTGCCTATGGACATGGATCAAACAATCGTCCTGCATGAGGACACGATCTTTCAAGAGGTCGATGACGAGAGCGTTCTCCTGAATCTGGCCCAGAGTAAGTACTTCGGGCTGGATGAAGTCGGCACACGCATCTGGCAGCTTGCCCGCGAGCAGGTTACGGTTGGCGCCGTATTCGAGCACATGCTCAGCGAGTACGACGTCGACCCTGAGCGCTTGGAGGCCGACCTCGAGCAGTTGTTGCTCGACCTTCAGAAAGGAGGGTTGGTCACGCTCGAACCGGGTGATCTGTGAAGCGCCGAATCCGTCGCTACCTGGCGCTGAACCCCGGTGACAAGCGCCTTTTCGCCAAGGCATATTTGCCCGTCATACAACCGGCCGGGCCAAGTCACTGCCAGCCGATGACGTCGTAGCCGCGCTCTGCCAGGCACCGGTTCACGAAGCCCCTGTAAGTGCCAGAGGGCTCACCGGTGCGCAAGGATCCGCGCACCAAGCCGGCGGCACCACCGGCCGCAGCACCAGCGAGCGCTCGATTGCCCGCATCTCCATTGTCGCGAACTAGTCCCCAAGCGCCCGCGGCCGCACCCCCGATCGCCGCTGCCACCGCTGAATCGCGCGCAATGTCGGTTCCGCCATACACGGGGGCACCGAAGCCTTCGGCTAGGCGCATGCATTGGTTCACGTCGCTTCGCATCCGTGTCTCGCCGACCGACTGAAGATGGCTGTTGGGATAGAGCACCGGCCGGCGTGCCCCCGAGCATCCGAACAGGTATACGAGGCTCAGCGTCAGCAGGAGCATGCAGAATCGCTCGAGGTAGCTTGTCATCATTGCCGTAGCATGTCGGTGCGCGCGCCGTTCTCGGCTACGGGCCTTGATCCCGATTAGCGTACTGCGCCAACGTTCGATCGTATTCGTCGAAACCGACTATACCGCGGATGGTAGCAAAGTCGACAGACCGCGGGGGAGCACGTCCGGCAGCGAGCGCGCGAAGCGTATCGCGCATGGCATAGACGGCGCTATTGAGCAGGGCAAGCGGATATGCCGCGATCCGATAGCCGATCTCCTGCAGACGCTGCGGCTGCAGCACGGGGGTTACGCCCCCTTCCAGCATGTTGGCCATCTTGGGGCCGGGCACATGGGCGCAGAAGCTGGCCATCTCCACCTCGTCTCGCGGAGCCTCCAGAAACAGGATGTCCGCACCCAGGTCGGCAAATGCCTGCATACGCCACAGGGCCTCGCCAAGGCCATGGGTGGCGCGGGCATCGGTGCGGGCCATGATGAGAATATCCGCCCCCCCCTCTCTGGCATCTACAGCGGCCCTAATTCGTGCAAGGGCCTCGGACCGATCGACGATCTCTTTGCCACGGGTGTGGCCGCAGCGCTTGGGTGCAACCTGATCCTCTATCATGACGGCGGCGAAACCGGCACGGGCGTAGCCTGTTACTGTGCGCCGAACGTTTGCAGCGTTGCCGTAGCCGGTGTCGCCGTCACCTATGACGGGAAAAGAGACGGCATCCAGGATGCTACGGCCCTGATCGAGCATCTCGGCATAGGAGATGAGTCCGGTATCTGGCAGGGCCAAACGCGCTGCTGATACGGCGAAGCCGCTCATGAAGGTGAGTGGGAAGCCGGCCAGCTCGATGAGCCGCGCCGAAAGAGCATCGAAGCAACAGGGCATGAGCAGCAGTTCCTGCCCTGCGAGGAGCTGCCGCAAGCGATCTGAAGAGGCGACCAAATCGGGATACAAAAAAGGGCGGATACAACCGCCCTTATTTCTTCCGGTCCGCCGAAATCAACCCTTGGTCCAGTTCTCGAAGTTATCGGTGGTCTTCTCTTCGCCATCGGAGTAACCGGCCTCGTACGCCTCGGTCAACCGTTGCTCTTCACGTTTGGGATTCTGCAGAAATCCGCATTGCCACCCTTGGATGTACTCGTCATCGACACCCATCTGCTCCATCTTGGTAACGGCGTCGTAGTAAAGCTGATTCATATCCGATCTCCGAGCATTGCCAATGTTCAGGCCTCGAGGCCTTTCGTTTTTGAGTGTTCGGGCACAAGGGACTGGAATGCCAAGGCGGTGGCGTCAGCAGGCCCGCGTGCTCTCAAGTCTCTCACCAACGGATCGATCCGCAAAAAACCCGATACTTAACATCCAGGTCGCGGAAAGGGTATAAGAATACTTCGTTTTTCTAATGTCTGCCAGTGGTGCGCTAGAATATCAGATCATACCGGCAGACCGGTCTTGTGAATCGCCTACCGCAGACCCAACCTACAGCCGGATGAGCATCGGGTCGGCTGCGATCGGCTCGCTATCCAGTTCCCACTCCTCGAGGTAGCCTCACACGTATGCGTCCCGCTCAATTGCTTCGCGTCCTGGACAGGGAGTTTCTCAGCACCGCCGAGGGTCATCACACGCCTGTCATGCTTTGGGGTCCGCCCGGCGTCGGCAAGTCCCAAATGGTGGGCCAGATCGCCGCCGCCCACCAGGTGCCGGTTATCGACATCCGCCTCTCGCAAATGGAGCCAAGCGACCTCCGCGGCATCCCCTTTCGGGTCGAGGATCGAGTCGAGTGGGCGGTACCCGCCATCCTTCCCGACAGTGAACGTCACGGCGCGCGGGGAATCCTGTTCCTGGACGAGATCACCTCTGCCCCGCCCGCGGTGTCCGCGGCCGCCTATCAGCTGATCCTGGACCGCCGCCTGGGGGAGTACCAGGTACCGCGCCACTGGGCCATCTTCGCGGCGGGCAACCGCCAGGGAGACCGCGGTGTGACCTACACCATGCCGGCGCCCCTGGCCAACCGCTTCTCACACTTCGAGGTCGACACCCACCTGGACGACTGGGTGGCCTGGGCCTATGCCAACGACATCGACGAGCGAATCATCGCCTTCCTGCGCTTCCGACCGGAGCTCCTGTTCGACTTCGATCCGGCACACAACCCCGTCGCCTTTCCTTCGCCGCGGTCCTGGGAGTTCGCCCACCGCGGTCTGCGCAAGTTCGAGGAGCATCCGGCGCTTCTGCAAGGCACCTTGCAGGCCTGCGTCGGACCTGCGGCCGGCATCGAGATCCACGCCTTCGTGAACAGCCTGGACCAGATGCCGGATCTGGATGCCATCCTGGCCGGCAAGGAGGTACCTGTTCCCACAGAGATCGATCTGCAGTACGCGGTCGCCGCGGCTCTCGTAGGCCGGGCCATACGCGCGGCTGACGGCGACGACGCGCCGCGGATCATTGGCAATGTCCTGGTGTATGCCGGGCGCTTTCCGCAACGGGAGATGGGCGTCATGCTCGTCTCCGATCTGCACCGGGCAATCGGGAACGCGCTGTTCGAGGTGCCGGCATTCGCCGATTGGGCTCAGGCGGTCGCGGACATCATGATCGACGATTGATCGGGCATCCTATAACCATGGCTGTCGACATCCAAGCCATCGAGACCAAGCTCGCAGCGGCACGTACGCGCCTTATCCTGGACAAGCCTTTCCTTGGCGCTCTCGTGCTGCGCCTGCCCATGAACGCGGCCAATCCAGACTGGTGTCCCACCACGGCCACCGACGCCCGCGCCTTCTATTACAACCCGACTTACATCGAGCAGCTGAGCTTGGAGCAGACCCAGTTCATGCTCGCCCACGAGGCCCTGCACTGCGCACTCTCTCACTTCGCCCGCCGCCGGCACCGGGTGCGGCACAAATGGGATCTGGCTTGTGACTATGCCATCAATCCCCTGCTGATCGACGACGGCCTCAGGCCCCCGCCCAACGCCCTGCATATGCCCAGCTACAAAGGCATGACGGCAGAAGAGATCTACCCCTTGATCGAGGACAACGACGACGCGCAAACCCTGGACAAGCACGCCTACGACCAGGACAAGAGCCGCGGCAGTGACAGCGGCTTGCGAGAGGATGATCTGCTGGACCGGACGCCTCCGGACAAGACCCGAGACGGGGAGCAAGGCGGTCGCGGCCAGGCGCAACCGGAGCAAGAATTCGCCGAAGATGGCGCCCCACAGCCCGAACCCCTGGATCCGGACGAGCGGGAGACATTGAGCGTCCAGTGGCAGCAGCGCATGGCCGGCGCCGCCCAGCAGGCCATGCAGGCGGGCAAGCTTGGGGGCGAGCTGGCGCGCATGATCGACCACCTGCTCCAGCCCCAGCTCCCCTGGCGCATGCTGCTTGCGCGCTATATGACAGCAGTGGCACGCGACGACTACAGCTACATGCGACCGTCACGGCGCGAAGGAGACTATATCCTCCCTACCCTGCGCAGCCACCGGCTCGAGCTTATCGTAGCCGTTGATACCTCCGGCTCCGTCAAGGAGCGCGAGCTGGAGGAGTTTATCGACGAGATCGATGCCCTCAAGGGGCAGGTCCGTGCCCGCGTCACCCTGCTACCTTGCGATGCCAAGTTATGCGAGGGCGCTCCCTGGGTGTTCGAGCCCTGGGAGGAATTCGCACGGCCGGACGAGATCAAGGGTGGCGGCGGTACCAGTTTTCTGCCTGTGTTCGAGTGGGTCGAGCGCACGGACATGTCGCCCGATCTGTTGGTCTACTTCACCGATGCCCAAGGCGCGTTCCCGCCCCATGCGCCCAACTACCCCGTCATCTGGCTGGTCAAGGGCCGGTCGAAGGTGCCCTGGGGACAGCGAATTCAATTGAACTAATCGCCAGCCACTTTATTGGCGCTTCTCGCGCAACGAAAACCGGTAAACTCGTGTGCTTCTCGACTGGAGTCCAAACAACGGAACTCTGCGCGGGTGATCAACTCTCACAAGTCATGAAAAACCCCCATCCTTTGCGGTTGATCCGCGGCCTTGTCCATTGTGTGGCGACCATGCTCCTTTTGACCGTTTCTGCGACTGGGAGCCAGGCACAACAGTTCGATCTACCCGATTTCGGGAGCTCCGCGGACCTGGTCATGTCCTCGGCAGAGGAGCGCCGCCTCGGCAAGGAGTTCATGAAGAGCGTGCGAGAGGCCTTGCCGATCATCGACGATCCGGTGGTCACGGATTATCTGGAGAGCGTCGGCAACCGTCTTGTAGCCGCGAGCGGGGCCGGCGCGGGCAGGTACGACTTCTTCTTCGTCGACCATCCGACGATCAATGCCTTTGCCGGACCCGATGGCCACATCGGCGTCTTCTCCGGGCTGGTGCTCACCAGTGAAAGCGAGAGCGAGCTGGCGGCGGTTCTTGCCCACGAAATCGCCCACGTCACCCAGCGCCACTTGATGCGTACGTTCGAGGACCAGAAGCGTTTGAGTATCCCCGCAACAGCGGCAATCATCGCCGCCGCCATCCTCGGGGCACAGGTCAATGCAGACCTTGGAATGGCGGCCCTCGCCGGCGTTCAAGCCGCATCGGCGCAACGACAAATCAACTTTACTCGCGAAAA
>JAJDOL010000277.1 GCA_022340195.1 Chromatiaceae bacterium | reverse complement strand
GGAATCGAAGAACAAGCCTTTCTGCGACGGCAGCCACAAGGCGGCAGGATTCAAGAGCGACTGATCTTCACGCGATCGTCGACTTTCGCGGGGGAAGCTCCCGGTCTAGGCGACTTCTGTCAAAGAACATACCATCTTGCTTATCTGGTATGTTCTTTTCCGGCAATCGCCTTGACTACGACCTGTCCCTTCCGTTCAGCGACCTCTCGGAAGCCGTCAAGCTCGGCCAGGCGACGCGCAGATAGAGCAACATGGACCAGAGCGTCAGGGCCGCCGCGACGTAGAGCAATACCATTCCCAAACCGTAAATCGGCGAGTTTGTATCGACCAGAATAAGTAGGATGATGGCGATCATCTGCGCGGTCGTTTTGAATTTCGCGACCTTGGAGACCGCCACCTGGGCCCGGGCGCCGACCTCGGCCATCCACTCGCGTAGTGCAGAGACCGTGATCTCCCGGCCTATGATGACCGCTGCGGGGAGGGCCAATGCCGCCCGCGGATCCGACTGCACCAAGAGCACGAGTGCCACGGCGACCATGAGCTTATCGGCGACTGGATCCAGAAAGGCTCCGAAAGAGGAGGTTTGATCCCAGCGCCGGGCCAAATAACCATCGAGCCAGTCTGTAAGCGCCGCCAGGGCAAAGACCAGGGCACAAGCGAAGGGACCCCAGGAGGCCGGGACGTAGAAGATCCCAACGAAAACCGGGATCAAGAGGATACGCAACAGAGTCAGGAGATTGGGGGTATTCCACATGCGTAAAGCGCCGGGTGTTGAGCTCCGCGAAGACCCCCGGAAGGCATTCTCGGAAAAGAGAAACGAACGCTCACCGTCGATTGGCCTTCCCTGTCTCCAATCCGCGCACCCGCAAGCATCCGGTCAAACCCGGTCTGGAACCGGGGCAAGGACGATCAGGCGCTCGGACCGGCTTGGTGGAAGGCATCGTAGATCTGCTGCGCCAGCGCGGGGCTGATGCCTTCTACCCGGGCAATGTCCTCCACTGCGGCTCGGGCCAAGCCCTGGATGCCGCCGAATTGCCGCAGCAAACGCTGACGGCGCTTGGGTCCCACGCCTGAGATGTCCTCCAACTGAGATCTCGTTCGAGCCTTGGCGCGCCGCTGACGATGCCCGGTAATGGCAAAGCGGTGAGCCTCGTCGCGAATCTGCTGCACCAGGTGCATCGCCGGGGAGTCGGCCGGGAGTATAACGGCCGCGTCACGGCCAGACAACCAGAGCTGCTCGGCACCGGGCCTACGGTCGCGACCCTTGGAGACGCCGACCAGGGTGACACCCGAGACCGCCAACTCCTGCAGGGCATCGCTGACCGAGCCCAACTGGCCGCGCCCGCCGTCGATCAAAAGAAGGTCCGGAGAAGGATATTCCCCCTGCTTGATCCTGGTGTAGCGACGGGTCAGCGCCTGATGCATGGCGGCGTAGTCATCGCCCGCTGCGATATCCTCGATGTTGAAGCGTCGGTAGGCCGACTTGCACGGCCCCTCGGCATCGAACACGACGCACGAGGCGACGGTCCGCTCCCCTGATGTGTGGCTGACGTCGAAGCACTCGATGCGCGCCGGCAGCTCATCGAGCATCAAGGCTTCACGCAGCGCTTCGAGTCGCTGCCTGTAGCCGGCCTGACTGCCGAGCCGAGATCTGAGGGCCAAGGTCGCATTGCCGCGTGCCATCTCCAGCCAGCGTGCCCGATCCGAACGGACCCGCGCCTTGATCGACACCCGGCGGCCGGACCGCTCGCTGAAGGCACTCTCCAGCAGATCCTTATCCTCCGGATCCGGACTCACCAGAACCTGCGGCGGTATCTCCTTGTCGGCGTAGAACTGGGCCAGGAAGGCCGAAATCACGCCGGAGCGGGCCGTCCCTTCCGGAACCTTTGGAAAGAAGACTTTGTTACCCAGATTGCGTCCGGCACGGATAAAGAAAACCTGCACACAGGACAGCCCCCCCTCCTGCATGCAGGCGACGATGTCCAGGTCGCCGCCCTCCCCGCTGACGTACTGGCGCTGCTGGATACGGCGGAGGGTCGCAATCTGATCGCGCAGCAGCGCCGCTCGTTCGAAATCGAGGGACTCGGATGCCTGTTCCATGCGCTGCGCGAGCTCGCTCACCACCTCGTCCGTACGTCCCTCCAGAAACTTCACCGTGTGATCGACGTCCTCGGCATAGTCCTCCTGCGTAACCAGAGAGACACAGGGCCCGCTGCAGCGCTTGATCTGGTATTGCAGACAAGGCCGGGAGCGATTGCGGAAGAAGCCATCCTCGCATTGGCGGACGGGAAACAGCTTCTGCAACAACTGCAACGTCTCGCGCACGGCCCAGGCGCTCGGATAGGGCCCGAAGAAGCGGTCGCCTCCTTTGCGCGAACCGCGGTAGAAAGCCAGCCGCGGAAATGCGTCACCGTCGGTCAGCCTGATGTAGGGGTAGCTCTTGTCGTCCCTGAGCAGGACATTAAAACGTGGGCGCAGGGACTTGATGAGATTGTTCTCGAGCAGTAGGGCCTCGCCCTCGGTACGGGTTACGGTCAGCTCGACGTCGGCGATCTGCGACACCATCACTTGCAGGCGCCGGTTGAGCGAGCGCGAGAAATAGCTCGCCACCCGGCGTTTCAGGTCCTTCGCCTTGCCCACGTAGAGGACCTTCCCCTCGGCGTCCAGCATGCGGTAGACGCCGGGACGCGAGGGTATCTGCTTCAGGATCTGGCGCGGGTCCGAGACCGCCATCGGTCACTCGTTGGATATCGGGAGGGAAACGCCCGTATGCAGAACTGTTGCCGCACCGGAATCACACAGGCTCGCAATGCTAGCTGGAGGCGACGAGCCGATCCACCAGCTCCGGCGCCCCAGTACAGCTACGCTCAGCTACTTTCTTTAATCAGTCCGTGGCGAAAGGCAAGGCGCGTCAGATCGACGTCCGTCTTCACCTGCAACTTCTCATAGATTCGCTGGCGGTAGGTGCTGACCGTTTTCGGGCTCAAGGAAAGGCTGTCGGAAATATCCTGGGTTCGCTGGCCGTCGAGTATCATCATGGCGACCTGCATCTCACGCGAAGACAGCTCCTCGAAAGGCGTCGAGGCGAGACCACCCCAATCCGCCAGCATATGCTTGCGGGCGACGCTCGCGGCGACATAGGGAAAGCCACGGTTGACGGTACGCACGGCCTCGATCATCTCGATGGCAGGACACCCCTTGGTGAGGTATCCGAGTGCACCGGCTTCTTTGAGATGCGCCGGGAAGGGATCGTCGTCGAGAACCGTGAGGGCAATAACCTTGGCGTCCGGCAGCAGACGGACCATCCGCCGCGTCGCCTCTATGCCGCCCATACCGGGCATCTTGACGTCCATCAGAATCACGTCCGGAGCGGACTTGCGCGCCATCTTCAGAGCCGAGTCTCCGTCCGCCGCTTCTCCCACGACCTCCATATCGCCCACTCCCTCCAGGATTCGACGGATACCGGTTCGAACCAGCTCATGATCATCGACAAGGAGAACTTTTATCATGCGTGGTTTCCACCCGACGCGACCGTTTCTTTTTCGTACCAACGCGCGTTAGCGCGTTTCCCTCGAGACGCTTTTCATGCCGACGTTACAAGGTTATCAGCCGGTGACGGCCGACGCCAGTGCAAGCGCGGAGATCCTTGGCGTCGCAATAGGGGAACAAGGGCTCCGGCCACCGTCATCCTTCCCCTTCTCCACCGAGCGGATCCTCCCCCTCCGACCAAGAAGCAAGATATCGTTCCGTGAGGTGAAAATCCTCCCCCTTGTGCTCGGTAAGCGTCACATACACCTGCTCTCTCGGTATATCCAGGAGCTCCTCCAGAATATCGATAAACCCGACCGCAAGGTCTCTGCGTTGAATCATGGACCTTCCCAAGCGGATGTCCGAGTTTATCAGTGCGATGCCCCTTTCGTGATCCTTCGCGCGTCCTATGTCCAGGTTGTAGGTACCGTGCTCCCTGATGGAGACCGCAATATGATCTGTACCCGTCTGCATAACCTGCGCGAATAACTGTTTGAAGCGCGCAGCGACAGCGATCTTCTGAACCCGGGTCAGGGTTCGATTCAAGTCAACTTGCAGATGTGGCATGTGTCACCTCTCTTTGCTCCGGTATCTCCTCCGGTGCCTTCATGGCGCACCAGTTCCATGTTGTCCATTCGGAGCACCTCATGGGCGCGGGAATCATTGCCGGCGGTCCCTATTATTGCGCCAAAGGCAATATCCTGGACGCCGTGACCCAATGCAGCGACTTCGTCGCCCTGCAATGCGCCAAGCTACTTACGCTGTTCGGTCTCGATCCCAGCGCCTGCGAGAAAACCAGCCGCGGTCCCAAGGACGAGAGCCAAGTCAAGGCAATGGCGCAGGCATCGTTCGAGGAGGCAAAAAAACAGAACAGCTTGAAGAATATCGAGCAAGACAGGGTTTACATCTTCAGCGGAATCCACGACGGCATTGTTCTGCCGGGAGTGATGGACGCCGTGTTCGACCTCTACACGGATCCGAACAAGCTGGGTCTGAAGAAGGAAAATGTGTTTTACAACAATCAGTTCCCGGCACGCCACACCATGGTCAGGGACAGCTTCGACCGGCCGCAAGAAAAGACTGTCGTCGGTGACTGTCCGATTCCACCCGATCCCCCGGTCGATCCGGAGGCCAACTCCTTCATCGATGACTGCGACAAAGTCGCCGAGCAGTTCAGGGCTGAAAAAGGTTGCCTGTGCCCACGCCAAACGGGCGCTCCCTGCCCACCGGTGGGTGAGGAGGAGCTGTGTGAGGAGTCAGAGGAGGTCGATTTGGCCGGCGCGATCCTCCGCCACATCTACGGTGAGGAGGCATTGAAAGGGGGCCGTGTGAGCGTAGCAGAGGAAGCGGTGCAACCCTTCGACCAGCGCCAGGTCTTCAAGAAATTCACGCTCGATGGCTGGAAGACGGAAACGCAGCTAGCGTCGATGGCCAAGAACGGCTACATCTTTATTCCCGATCGCTGCAAAGAGGGCAAGGTCTGCAAGCTGCACATCGCCCTGCATGGATGCTTGCAGGGTGGCGAGACCGACGACCGGCCGGGGCATGACGACGGCAATCTGTTCGCCAAATACGCCGGCTACAATCCATGGGCGAAGGCGAACGACATCGTCGTCCTCTATCCCCAGGTTAAGAAAACCCGCTTGGCTAACCCGATGAATCCCCAAGGATGCTGGGATTGGTGGGGCCAGAACTATACCCATGACAAGTACCACACCAAGGAGGGCCCGCAGATCAAGGCGCTCGCGCAAATGATCAACATCCTGGTTGGTGGAGATGAGGACCTTCTCGAGGTACCAATGAACCGAGGGGACTGACAGCGAGAAGCCTTCGGATGGATTCGCCGCCCGTACCCGCAAGGAGGGTACGGGCGGTTCTTCATGATGCGATCCGGTTTGTCGTCCCCGCAAACGACGACGGGGATGACGTGGGGGCACGGTTACTCCTTTATCTTCAACACCTCCTTGATCTCATCCAGACCGCTGGGTACGCGATCGACAATCGCGCGACTCGCGCTCTTGTTGGCGTGATTCAGGATTTCTGCGAGCTCCCGGAGGTTCGACACCGAGCTCTTGAAAACCTCTTTTGCAGCCTCCGTTTGCTCTGTGACGACATCCTGAGGTGATCGGACCTTGGACAGCGCGCCAGCCGCGTTTGATACCTCTTCCATCGTCGCTTTCAGCACCTTCACCTCCCACTCCGCGACCGCCTTCAACCCCTCCAGCGCTGCCTGATTGGCGGCGGTCAGCGCCTCCATGTTTTCCCGCTGCATGGCGACCAAGGAGTCCATGTCGATGCCCGGCACGTTCACCTTGGCCATGATCCTGGTCATCTCGTCCGCCATCTTGGTCATATCCAAACTCATCAACGACTTACCGACATCGGTAACCGATTCACTGATTTTTGACATGGGATTTTCCTCGCATCTTGACCGGCCTTCGAATCATTCGACATACACGACCTTACACTTAAAGCGTAGCATCCACACAAGCAGTAAGGAATACTGTGCTCGAACATTCCCTTCTGCCCGTTTCTCCCCTCTACCCACATGCACCTTCCGCCTCAAACGCCAGTGCCCTGGATTTCGCCCGACGATGAGCCGGTACGCTAGTCGGGAAAGCGCCTGCAAAGCGAGATAGAGGACCGGAGTTTGCATTGATTTTAAACAACTACAAGCGCAAGGGGACGCGTATACGGATGCACCGTTCCTGCTCGTCCAATGTGTTCGGGTGCTCAGCTCATGTCCTCCCAGCCACGTATGCCTTGTTGTTGTGTGCCTTCCGCGCCCACTACAATAGGTTGAGCCTGGGAGTCCCAACCAATCATGCCCAACACCGACGACCTTCCTGCCATCACTCGTCTCTACCAGGTTTGTGAACCATTGGAGTCCCTACACCCGACGGATCCACGGTGGGTAGATTTCGACGATGTCCGCGGCGACGAGAACGTCGTGCAGCTTTATGCCCGCAGCTTGCGACGAGCGCTGCCGGGGAGGGCGGACTTCAAGCTGTTCACCGGTCACCGCGGGGTCGGCAAGACCAGCGAGCTCTTTCGCCTAAAGGCGCTGCTGGAGGAGCCCGCCGGCGGCGGGAAGGGCTTCGTCGTGGTGTATTGCGACGTCAGCGACCGCCTCGACGTCAACGACCTGGACTTCCCCGACCTGCTGGTCTTCGTCGCCGCGCAGCTGCAGGAGCAGCTCGGCAGAAAGGGGCTGCCGGGATTCGACCCTGTTACCACCTACCTCAAGCGTGTATGGGACGACATTCGCGGGCTGTTGGGTGCTCAGGTGGAGCTGGAAAAGGTCGAAGTTGACGCGGGCTTCGGCAAGCTGGCAACCGAGCTGCGCAACCGTCCCAGCTCGCGCGGGCTGCTGCGCGACGCCGTCGAGAAGCACAGCACGTCACTACTCGATGCGGTGAACGATTTGCTGTCCTCCGCTCAGGTATCGGCCCGCACCGCCGGTCATACCGGTCTGGTGTTGATCATCGACGGCTTGGACAAGCTGGTCCGGCGCGATCTGGGTAACGGCAACAACACCCACGACCGGCTGTTCATCGATCGCAGCGAGCAGTTAGCCTCCCTACAAACCCATACCGTCTATACGGTACCGATCTCTTTGATCTACTCGCCGCGCTTCGGCCAGCTCCAGCAGACCG
>JAJDOL010000231.1 GCA_022340195.1 Chromatiaceae bacterium | reverse complement strand
TGGTCGGAGGTGCCTGGGAGGAGCTGACCGGCAAGGAGGCCGGCGACGTTCGGATGAAACCGAGCATCGTCGCCGAGCAGTCGGGGCTGATCCGCTGCGGTCTGGGAGCACCGGTCGTACCTGATGCGACCTTTGGCTCTTCACCCGCCTTTGAGGTAGTGATTGCCCCGGATATGCTGGTGGAGTCGGGGTTGGATCCGCGCGGAAACTGGCCCGCGGCGGCCGCATGGCTGCGGTCGCAATACGCCGGTGGAGCCATCGTCGGGTCTGTCTGTACCGGCGGATTGCTCCTGGCCGAGGCCGGTCTGCTGGACGACCTGGAAGCGACCAGCCACTGGGGCGTCGTACCGCTGTTTCACGAGTGCTATCCCCAGGTGCAGCTCAAACCGGAAAAGGTGCTAGCGCTGGCGGGGCCCGAGCACCGGATCGTTACCGCCGGCGGGGCTGCCTCCTGGGTGGAGCTGGCGCTTTACCTGATCGCACGTTTTTGCGGGCAGGAAGAGGCCGTGCGCTCCTCCAAGGTGTTTCTCCTCGGCGACCGCAGCGAAGGGCAGCTGCCCTTTGCCGCCATGATCCGGCCTCGCGGGCATACCGATGCCATCGTGGAGCAATGTCAGGCATGGATCGCCGAGCACTACGAGGTCGCCAATCCGGTCACCCGCGTGACCGAGTTTTCGGGGCTGACACCACGCACCTTCAAGCGGCGCTTTCAAGCCGCGACGGGCTATACGCCGATCGAGTACGTACAAACGCTGCGCATCGAAGAGGCCAAACAGCTTTTGGAAGCGACCGACGTGCAGACCGACCGAATCGGCGCCGAGGTCGGCTACGAGGACCCCGCCTCATTCCGCCGATTGTTCAAGCGAATCACCGGTGTGACCCCGGCACGTTACCGGCAGCGGTTTCGCCTTATCTCGGCCGGTACCTCTCGGAGGTCGGGATAGCCCGGCAGGCCGCAAAATGCGGGTCTTTGCTACATGGGGATCACAAAAAGATTAAGATCCCACTCGCCGGCTACACCATTTACCTGCGCCTTCACGCCGGTGCCATTTGCGATAATTTTCTCTATGGAGTAAAGATTCTCGCGATATATGGCACCGGTAGCGTTTGACACAATCCTGTGTGCGATAAGTGCCAGATGTTGTGTGCTGATGTCTATCGTCTCCGCAGGTCTCGTCCTATGGGTCTCTACTGAGAGACCCGGAGATGCCTTTGCGAATCCAGGAGCAGTATGCGCAACGCAAGCGATTGGGGAGTGTTGGCTGTCCTTTCCGTTGACGACTCGGTTCGCCGGACCTTGCTCGCCCTAATCACGAAAGCTTGATTTCAATGTTTTCCAAGTTCGCTGGACGCAACTGGGACAAACCGAGCGTTGGGATTCGGGTCGGCAAAAATGGGAACGATTCGGTTCGGACCTCGACCAAGGCAAACAAAGAAGAAAGAGCGGAATGAAAAACCGACCGCGGGACTATCATCCCTGGCGCTTCAAGGACTGGAAACGTTCGATGCGGAGCTCCCAGCGATGCTCGGCGGCGTCGAGTACCATGCAGGACGGCCCGCCGAAGGTCCGCGCCCGGCCCGCGGCGCCGGGGTTCAGCACCCAGGGCTCATGATCGCGATCGGCGATCAGGCGGTGGCTGTGCCCGTAGACGATGGCACGGGCATGTGGGAAGCGGCGGCGCAGACGTTCGTGGCGATTTCGCGCGGCGATCTGGTGGCCGTGGATGATTGCCAGCTTCCCGCCGGGCAGCTCCAGGCCCTCTTGCTCGCGCAGGTTATCCAGGAGGTACCGTTGCTCCGGCGGCCACTTGCCGGGACTGTCGTTGTTTCCGCTGACGGCGATGACCCTTCCCTGCCGGGGCCGCAGGCGCTCCAGCACACCGGCGTTTCCGATATCCCCGCCGTGGACCGCCAGGTCGCTTTCCGCCACCAATGCCTCCACCCGCGCATCCAGGCTGCCGTGCGTGTCCGCGAGAATGGCCACTCGAATCACGGGGCCGGTGCTACGCACTATGCGCCCGGATCTCCAGTCTCGCGGATCTCGATCGCCTTCATCGTCTTGCCTCCTTCTGTCGCGGACTTACGCTTCGGAATATCTGACGCAATGATCATGAGGCCGCCCCTCGATGTCTGACAACCCCGAAGACGAGCTGGATATCTTGAACCCGCCGGGAATGCCCGATCGGCTGCGCACGGAGCACCTGCGGGTCCTGCGCACGCCGACGCTTATTTGTCAGGGCACCCGCGACAACTTCGGCAAACCGGAGGAGGTTGCCGGATACGCGCTCGCCCCTTGCATCCGCCTGGCCTGGATCGAGGACGGGGATCACAGCTTCAGGCCGCGGAGGCAATCCGGTCGCACCTGGGAGCAGAACCTGAACCAGGCGGCGGAGGCGGTCGTCGACTTCGTCGCTTCGCTGTGAGCGCGCGGTCGCGCGTCCCCCATAGTGCCGGGATGCCGGGAGGTGAACCGATGGTGAATCTGGATGCGGTCCGGGCCACAACAGGCGATCGTCCTGCACCAGGGTCTGCAAACGACCGGTTGGATCGAGCTTTGTGACGGCATTGTTGGCGAGGTCGGTGAAGAGGTGGTTCCCACGGGAGCAGATGTGCCGCCACGCCCTGGCCAAGATGGGGGATCATCTTCTCGGATACCGGGCAGAGTGATTTCTAGGAGAGAGAATCATGTTGAAGAAGAAATGGCTAATGAGGCTGTCAGGCGCGTTGCTGGCGGCGATCGGACTGACGGCCAACGCCGGCGAGGCACTGCGGCTGCAAAAGGTGAGCGACCGTGTCTACGCTGTGGTCGGCCCCTTCGGCAACCGCACGCCGGAGAACCTCGGCAACAACTCGACCTCCGGCTTCGTGGTGACGGATGAGGGCGTGGTGCTGGTCGACCCCGGCGGAACCTACCGGGGCGCGGCGGCCATCGACGCACTCGTCAAACAGGTAACCGACAAGCCAGTGATGGTGGTGATCAATAGCGGCGGGCAGGACCACCGCTGGCTGGGCAACGGCTATTTCAAGGAGCGCGGTGCGCGCATCATCGCCAGCGAAGCGGCGGTGCAGGACCAACGGGCACGCACCCAGGATCAGCTGTTCATGCTGGGTAACCTGGTCGGCGTCGAGGCATTGGAGGGCACGGAGCCGGTCTACGCGGATGAGGTGTTCGAGAATACCAAAGGTTTCACCCTCGGCGGCGTCACCTTCGAGCTGCGTCGCGTCGGGCCGGCTCACACGCCCGGTGACACGCTCGTCTGGCTGCCCCGGAAGCGGATCGTCTTCACCGGCGACGTGGTGTTCGTGAGCCGCATGCTCGGGGTCCTGCCCCATTCCAGCAGCCGCGGTTGGATCGAGGCGTTCGATACCATGGCCGCGCTGGAGCCGGCCGTGGTGATCCCCGGCCATGGCCCGCCGACCAGCCTCACTGAAGCCAGGAAAGATACCCGAGACTACCTGACCTTCCTGCGGGATTCGGTGGAAGCATTCATGGAATCGGGCGGCGACATCACCGACATCGGCACTCTGGATCAATCCCGTTTCGCCTACCTGGTGGATTACGAGATCCTCAAGGGCCGCAACGCCCAGCAGGTCTATCAGGAGATGGAGTGGGAATAGGCGTGCCGCCGTCCATGCCCGACGCCATTGTCGTTGCAGATCTCGCCAAGCATTTCGATACGATTGACGCCGTCGCGGGGATCTCCTTCAACGTGCAGCGCGGTGAGCTGTTCGGTTTTCCCGGCCCCAACGGCGCCGGCAAGAGCGCGACCATCAATCTGCTCACCGGGTTGGCGCGTCCGGATAGAGGGTCCATCCGCCTTGGCGGTGGCGTGGAAGCCATCCTCGAGCTGCGCTCACTGAAGATCAGCAGCGACCTGCCAACCTACCTGGCGTTTCACTTCGAACAGGAGCACAAACGCAATTGCCCTGAGCCGCCGATTCCCCTGGCAGCGCTCGAGGCCGCGTGAAATGAACTGCGCGGCAAGTGTACAAGGCGCCCAAATAACCGGTTCTAACCCTCCGATTTTTGATCACGCGGCGTCGTTACAAAAGAGCCGCACCCGATGCCTAA
>JAJDOL010000221.1 GCA_022340195.1 Chromatiaceae bacterium | reverse complement strand
ACAGCGTAGTCCCAGCGGTTCCGGAGCAGTTCGGGGGATAGTATACTCATCTCGCCGTGGAGATCGGCCAAGCAGCTGAAAAATCGGTGCTGGAGTGAACACACACCTACAAAAGCGATTTGAAAGATATGTGACGGAGTTCCGAAGTTCCGCCCGGAGCTCCCCGGAGCTCTTCCGGAAGTTCCGTCCCCGGAATTTCCCTTGTTTGGCTTTCGCCCGGCACTGAGTTACAAGCTTAGAAGATTTCAGAGCAGAGGAATGGGACCAAGTCTTGCTCCACAACATATCCTTGATTTCTTGACCCTATTCTTTTGCTCCGCTCTGATAGCGAACCGTCGGAAGACGCTTTTCACCGTCAGCCCCGGGACTGAGCCTGAGCGCTCAATCCACGTGATGAAGCTCGTTGAATTGGCCGGCCATTTGTTTGATCTCGGTGTGCACCGTGTCGAACAGGTCGGCGACTTCTTCGAAGGTCATCTCCTCGCCACCCTGGCGCCCAACCAGTACCGCCTTTTCGCCCCATCGAACCTCCACTGACACATCGGTCACATCGACCGTCGTTACATTGAGCGATACGCGCCCGACAACGGGACACCGCTGATACGGAAAAAAATACGACGTCACTCCGTTGGTTAGCAACGCGATGTTTGCTCCATTGAGAAACCCAGCCCTGTTCAAGCCGGTAAAAGTTGAGCAGGGCGGTTACGCTGTATCCTGGAGAAATGAAATAGATATTAGCGAGCATGAGTTGTGGTTGCACGGCGAAGCAATGCCATAATCGGGTAAGGGGTTTTATTTCAGGAATGCCTCTCATGACCACCGCGGATGACGCCCTTTTTTCTTCCGGCGACGCCTTTAGGAACTGCTTTGAGCAGGGCCTGATACGACTGCTGGAGCAGAAGGGTCTCGGGATCTTCATTCTGGTGTTGGCGAACGCCAACTTTGATCGGAATATTCATCGACTCCTCGAGCAGACCCTGCATGAGCGGTTTGACCAGCTAGAAGCGCACTACCGTACCGCGCTGCGCAAGGGACAATCCCTTGCCGATACGGCCGATGACCTGCTGGTGTTTCTCAAGCTGATGGCGGTGGGATTCGAGAACATAAGAACCACGGAATTTCGTCGCGCGGGTCCGTGGGAGATCCAGTTCAACCATGTACGCTCTTTCCGGCCGGCACGCATGACCAGCCAGACGGTGCGAGGGATTTATAAGAACTTTGACCCGGACGGGTTTAACTTCAGCAAGCCTTTTTTGAAAAAGGAAATCCTCTGGCAAGGCCTGTTAGACGACCGGGACGTGAGTCTTTTTTATAACAAGTTTCCGTTTGCGGAGCTGCATTGCCTGCTGGTGCCCGAGCCGAGATCCCACAAACCCCAGTTTCTGGAACAGATGGACCACTGCTATATTTGGGAGCTGACCGAGAAACTGGGCAGGACCATCGAGCATGTCGGTTTCGGCTATAACAGTTACGGTGCGCTCGCCTCGGTGAATCACCTGCATTTCCAAATGTTCGTGCGCGAAGCGGAATTGCCGGTGGAGAGCGATAACTGGCGGCACAATGGCGGGGGGAGCGACTATCCACTGCCCTGCCTGCGCTTTGATTCCATGCAGGCGGCCTGGCATCAACTGGATGAGCTCCACGAGTCGGAAACCAGCTATAACCTCGTCTATCTGCCGGGTCATCTGTACTGCCTGCCGAGAAAGCAGCAGGGCACCTATAGCCCAGCCGCCTGGACCGGGGGATATGCCTGGCACGAGATGGCGGGCTGCGCCACGACGTTCAGCTACGACGATTTCGAGGCCCTGACCGAGCGACAGATCACCGATGAGCTGGCGATGCTGGGGATCACTGGCTCAGGCCCGAAATAAACGACGCCGCCCAATCGAATTCGGATCAGACATCGACTGAGCTCATCATCAAAGGCTTGCGGTGTTTCTAGCGCTTTTTGCGTAACGGGGCGAATCCGGCGTCGACGG
Source organism: Chromatiaceae bacterium (assembly GCA_022340195.1). GTDB lineage: Bacteria > Pseudomonadota > Gammaproteobacteria > Chromatiales > Chromatiaceae > Thiosymbion. Next base: position 3,019 of record JAJDOL010000221.1, on the reverse strand, counting down.
CGGTGCCGGCCGAGGGCTTGCGGCGCTTGCCGATGTTCTTGCGGTCCCGGTGGCGGTCCTTGGTCTTCGCGGCCTGTGCCTTGCCGCCCCATACTTCTTTCTTGCCCTTACCGATCGCCGCCTTGCCGGAGGTCTTCTTCCTTTTCTTCGGTCCCTGGAAGCTTGCGGTAAGACCTTCGATAGACCGGGGCTCGAAGCTGAGTCGCAGGTAGCGCTCGATGCTCTCCATGCGGTTCCACTCGTGCGCATCGACCAGGGAGATAGCGAGCCCCTGTTCCCCTGCGCGGCCCGTACGACCGGTCCGGTGCAGGTAGTCGTCGCCGCTGCGTGGCATGTCGACGTTGACGACCAGATCGATGCCCGGCACGTCCAGTCCCCGGGCGGCCACATCCGTTCCTACCAGCACGCGGATCTGGCCGTTGCGCAGCAGCCCCATCACGCGGTTGCGCTCGCGTTGATCGAGTTCGCCGTGCAGTACGCCTGCGCGCTGGCCCTCGGTCTGCAGGAATGCGCCGAGCGCGCTCGCCCGCTCCCGGGTATTGGTGAACACGAGGGCCTTGTCGAAGCCCTCGTGCTTCAACAGCCAGAGCAGCAACGCCTGCTTGTGACCGGGGTCGTCCGCGAGCAGGACTTGGTGGTGGATGTCCGGGTGGCGCTCGCGCTTCGGGTTGGCGATGACCACTTGCGGATCGCGCAGCAGGCGCTTGGTGATCGGTTCCAGGCCATGGTGGTTGAGGGTTGCCGAGAAGAGCAGCGACTGGCGGTCCGGATTGCAGTGTCCGAGAATCGTCAACACGGCGTCCGCGAATCCCATGTCCAGCATCCGGTCCGCCTCGTCGAGGACAAGCACTTCCAGGTCCCCGAGGGTTGCGGAGCCGCGTTCCAAGTGGTCCAACAGGCGCCCGGGCGTGGCGATCAGGAATTCCGGGTTCTTGCGCAGAGTTGCAACTTGGTGGCCCATGGGCGCGCCGCCGGCGATCACGCCGGCACTCAGCCTGGTGTAGCTGCCGAGCCGCAGAAAGTGGTCGAGGATCTGCCGTGCCAGCTCCCGCGTCGGCACCAGGATCAACCCGCGCGTGCCGGTGCGGGCCGACGGGCGGTCGAGAAACCGCTGCATCGCCGGCAGCAGGAAGGCAGCCGTCTTTCCCGAGCCGGTCGCCGCCGAGACCAGGAGGTCCTTGCGCTCGATGGCCCGTGGAAGCACCTGTTGTTGCACGGGGGTAGGCTGCGTAAAGCCCAGCTTGTCGAGGGCACGTTGCAGCGCTTCGTGGAGAAGGAATTCGGAGAACGATATGCTCATGACAGGGAAAATACAGGATTTTCCCGCTCCGCGAGACCTGTTGGAGTGAGAGATTCGTTCCAGACTTACTTCCGAACCCCCAGATGCAAGCAACGGGGCGAAAAGTGCGGGGGGGGTAATGATCGATACGAACCGAGAGAACCGGGAGCTGATTACAACGCCTTTTCCACCCCTGCAATTGGTCGTTCCTGGGTTGAAACGGGTTTTATTTGGACTAATGATTTCATCAATCCACCAGTTAGTGTCGTCCGACCCCGATCGCTCTCGGAGGATTGAACCTCGCCCCTTTCTGCGTGGCTCCTTTCTGCCGCCCCTTTTCCGCTTGTCCGCGGATTCCCTCCGCGGCCGGGTGTCGAAGCTCGGCGGGAGACGGCTCGCCGGCCGCCCCCCGTTTGCGGCTTACTTGCTGCGCCGACCCTTACGCACCTTGATCTCAACCGAGGCGGTGTCGGTCACGCGTCCATCGCTGGCGGTCACAATGGCAAGGTAGGTGCCGGGGTCAGTGTAGGTGTGTGTCGGGGCGGTCCCGGAGCCGGTTGTCCCATCGCCGAAATCCCATTCAAAGCTCAGTGCGTCACCATCCGGATCGGCGGACCCCGCGGCACTGAAGGTTACCGTCAGCGGTGCCCGGCCGGAGGTGACGTCCGCCTCGGCCGCGGCGACCGGCCGCTGATTGCTCCCCGGTAGTTGGGACGGGTCGTTGCTCAGCAGGAAGCCGTGGACCTCGCCGCCCATGATCCCGGTACCGACGATGTCGCCCTTGTCGTTGATGGCGGTAGCCGCAGTCAGCAACCAGTTCGGCGCTCCCGACAGGTCATTCAGATCGACTATGCCGGACGTCGGGTCTTCCCAGATGAAGGCATGGTACAGGGTCGGATCGTAAAGGCTGGTGTCGACCGGCGACAACCAGACGTTGCCGACCACTTGGCCAAAGTCGTTGACGTCGGCGGCGCTGCTACGCAGGAACTCGTTCAGGGTATCGAGCTTGGTGTAAACGCCCGTAACCTGATTGTAAAGATAGGCGTGGGATTCCCCGTTGGTGCCGACCACCTGGTTGAAATTGTTGATAGCCACCGCCGAGCCTCCGGAAGGGATGGGCAGGAAAGTCACGTCCTGGAAGGACGGCGTGGTCAGGAAGGCCGCCGATCCGACCAGGCCGTAGCGGCTCTTGCGACCCACCGCGTAGCCGGCGTCGTTGATCCCGGAGAGGTAATAGAGGTTGGCGTAGACGCCCTGCCGGGTGCCACGGGGATAGACCTTCGCCACATCCAGCACCTGCCATTTCTGGCCGTGGGCGCTGGAATCGTAGATCGCCGGGTTTTCGGGACGCGGGCTGGCCCGGTAGGGATTGGTGCCGGCCTTGCTGCCCACGACCCGGTCGAGCGTGTTGATGTCCCCGCCGCTGTAGTCGTCGCCGATATCCTGCAGCTGGCGTTTCGGAACGCCGGACCGCCGACGGTTATTCTAAATGTCCCAACCTTAAGCCAAGATTAAATGCCGGTGCTTAAGCCAAGATTAAATGCCGGTGCTTAAACCCGATGATGCGATTAGCGCAGTCCTACTCAGCGGCTCGAGCGGATCGGCCTCCCAAAGGCGACAAGTCGACTATTTGAAATTCGTAAGACCTGACTAACGTAAAGGACAAGTCGTGTGAGCGCAGCGAACCACGACTTGTCCTTTTTGTTGGACGAGCCCGGTCCGGTGGAGCGGCGTGGAGTC
>JAJDOL010000211.1 GCA_022340195.1 Chromatiaceae bacterium | reverse complement strand
TGCCGCTACGTCTTGCGCGGCTGACTCCCCCTCGCTGCGCTCCCTCCAGGGCAGTGAGTACGTGCAGGTGGCGCCGTCCGCGACCCTGCGCGATGTGCTCTACCGGATCAGTCAGTGCGAACGGGGTCTGGTCTTTCCTTTTTCCTTTGCGCCCGAGAATACACCTTCTGAGGCAGAGCTCGAGCCCGACCAGCGCATCGCCTGGTAAGCCATGCTGTCGTCGCCTGAGTCGGTGTGTCGCAAGACCACTCGTGCCGCACGCGCCACCTGCGTTACCGTTCACCCTCGTTCCGCATCGTCGGACTCTCGCAAGTGCCTCCCAAACCTCCACGCGACCCTCGGACCGCCACGCGCTCGACCTTGATCGCTGCCTGTTTCGGGTTGCAGCGGGCATTGGAGATGCTGTTGGATCGAGAAGTTGACTTGATCGCGCCAGCAACAGTAGAGAATCTCTTTGTGCGGGCATCAATCGACCAGAGTCGGGAGTTGGTTCCTGGTGCGTGACCGCGGACCTCACTCCGGGCATCAAAAATGGCTTTGCCTCGAAACAGATTCTCGAGCGAATGACTGGGCAGCGGGTATGCCGGTGGCCTGAGGGCGCGCCCCTGTACCCTTCCCGGTTCGGCGACGACTCCCGCGGTTATGGTCGGAATCCGACGGCGGTCGGGGCTCGCGACCCGCCATTAGGTCGTCGATCTGGCCCGCATCGAGCGTCTCGTATTGCATCAGGGCATCGGCCATCCCATGCAGTGTGTCGAGGTGCTCGGTGAGCAGGCATCGGGCCCGCTCATAGTTGCGCGCCACGACCGCGCGCACCTCCTCGTCGATTTGGCGCGCCGTCTCCTCGGCGATCTGCTTGCGCTGGGTGACGGCCTGACCGAGGAAAACCTCGCCCTCGGACTCCTGATAGGCGAGCGGTCCGAGGCTTTCCGCAAAACCCCACTTGGTCACCATGTCCCGGGCAATCGCGGTGGCACGCTCGATGTCGTTCTGCGCCCCGGTAGTTACAGATTCGTGCCCGAATATGATCTCTTCGGCCAGACGCCCGCCAAAGAGGGTCGCGATCTGGCTTTCGAGCCGGCGCTTGCTGGCGCTGAAACGGTCCTGCTCCGGCAGAAACAGCGTAACGCCGAGCGCTTGCCCGCGCGGAATGATGCTCACCTTATGCACCGGGTCCTGCTCGGGCACCAGGCGCCCGACAATGGTGTGTCCTGCTTCGTGGTAGGCGGTCAGACGCTTGTCTTCGTCACTCATGACCATCGAACGGCGCTCCGCGCCCATGGTGATCTTGTCCTTGGCGCGCTCGAATTCTTCCATGCCGACCATGCGCCGGCTCGCTCGCGCGGCAAAAAGCGCCGCCTCGTTGACCAGGTTGGCCAGGTCCGCGCCCGAGAATCCCGGCGTACCGCGGGCAATGGTGCGCGCGTCTACATCGTCACCGATGGGTACCTTGCGCATATGAAGGTTCAGGATCTTCTCGCGGCCGAGCACATCCGGCAGTGGCACCACGACCTGACGATCGAAGCGCCCGGGGCGCAGCAACGCCGGGTCGAGGACGTCCGGCCGATTGGTCGCGGCGATGACGATGACGCCTTCGTTGCCCTCGAAGCCATCCATTTCCACCAAGAGCTGGTTCAGGGTCTGCTCGCGCTCGTCGTGACCGCCGCCGAGTCCGGCACCACGCCGCCGACCGACGGCGTCTATCTCGTCGACGAAGACGATGCAGGGTGCCTTCTCTTTGGCCTGCTTGAACAGATCGCGCACCCGCGAGGCCCCCACACCGACGAACATCTCGACGAAATCCGATCCGGACGCCGTGAAGAAGGGCACCGATGCCTCACCGGCGATCGCCCGAGCGAGCAGGGTCTTGCCGGTGCCCGGCGAACCGACCATCAGCACACCGCGCGGGACGACTCCGCCGAGGCCGCGGAACTTGCCCGGGTCCTTGAGAAAGTCGACGATCTCGCCGACCTCGTCGCGTGCCTCCTCGACTCCGGCCACGTCGGCGAGCGTAACCTTGACCTCGTCTGCTTCGAACTGACGCGCTCGGCTCTTACCCACGGACATGATCCCGGACCCACCGGCACCGCCTTGCATGCGTCGCATAAAGAAGATCCACACGCCGAGAAGCAGGATGATCGGCAGCAGTGACAAGAAGAGTTGGCCCAGGAAGCTCGGCTCGGGCGGCGGAATGGCTCGGATGTTGACGCCATTGTTGACCAGATCGCCGACCAAACCCGGGTCGTCGGGATTGAAGGTGCTAAAGCGAGTGCCGTCGACACGCACCCCCTGGATCTCCTGACCGGCGATCGTCACCTCGCGAACTTGGCTGCTCTCGACGTCTTCGAGGAACTGGCTGTAGCTCGTGGAGTCAACCGCCGTTCGCGCGTCGTTTGCGCCATTGATGACGGAGAAAAAGAAGGTGACAGCGAGAGCAGCCAGCGCAATTTGCATGAAACGTGTGTTCACTCGTACGTCTCCAGGACGCCAAGGCGTCCATGTTCTGTCTATGAAAGGCTCTCGGAAGAATTCGGGGCAGGCCGGGCCGATTTCAATCGGTGGGTCGGAGGAAGAGATCCACCGACGACTCCAAGGTCGCTGTAAAAAACGTTAGATCGAGTTTGTCCCTGGAGCTGGTGGCGAACCGCAAGCAAGATATTTGGACCTGCTGCTCACAAATGCCGACGCGAGAATGAAACGATTTTGCCCATACTTAATCGCTCTCACGCCTAGGACAATTCTTTTAGTTGTTCCCAATCGATCGATTAGATACAAACGATTTGTTCTATTTTTGGATAGCCCAACACTCAACTCAGGAGTGGTAACGAGTGATCCGCGAGAATCGCACAGTGATCGCGGTCGAACAGGCGCGTGGCCTCACTGGGGCCCCAGCTTCCAGCCGGATAGGTTTGGATGAAGTCGCGTTCCGTGGACCAGAGTTTGAGTACCGGGTCGACTACTTTCCACGCCCAGCTCACCTCGTCGGAGCGCAGAAACAACGAGTGGTCTCCTGCGATGACATCCAGGATCAGGGCTTCGTAGGCGTCGATTCGGCTGGATCCGATCGCACACGTGCTGGCGTCCAAGCGCTCGGTCTGTGTGAGCATCTCCAACCCGGCTTGTTTGACCTGTAACTCGACGCGCAGACATTCGCTGGGCTGGATGTTGAGCAGAATCCAGTTGGGCTCGAGCTGCTCGATGGCCGTTTGGCGGAATAGCTGCTGGGGCGGATGCTTGAATCGGATGCTGATCAGCGAGTTGGACTGCGCCATGCGCTTTCCGGTGCGCAGATAGAAGGGGACATTACGCCAGCGCCAGTTGTCGATGTAGAGCTTCAGGGCCGCAAAGGTCTCTGTGGCGCTGTTTGGCGCGACACCAAGCTCATCCAGATAACCTGATGCCTTTTCGCCTTTCACATCGCCGCCGCGGTACTGTGCACGGAAGGCGTGGGCATGAACGGCTTGGCGAGGAATGGGCCTGATCGATCGCACCGCGCGCCCGATTTTCGAGAGAGCTTGCGACCTCCGTGCGCCAATCCCCATCCGACCACTCACGGCGACCGAAGCCCAAGATGCGGGTGGCAGGCGGCAGCTTGTCCGCCAGCTCCAGGTGGTAGAGGGCCGGGAGCAACTTGTTGCGAGCCAGGTTGCCCGTCGAGCCAAAGATCACCAGAGAACAGGGTTCGGTCATCTTGCGTCTCCGCCTGCACGAAAGAGTTGCGCCGCTCAGTCGGCCCTGAGATCCCGCCAAAACCGGTACGGGTAGTCGCGCCCGGCGTCCTGAGTTGAAAGCGGCTGCAAGCCCTTCGCCGAGAAGAACCCCTGCGCGTCAGGATTTGCCTTTACCAGCAAGCCATCGAATCCGCCTTGGTGAGCGGCCTTTATCGCCGCATCGAGCAACCGGCTGCCGATACCGGATTTATGCAGAGTCGGTATGACATAGATACCGTGCAGCAACAGGCCATTGGCCCCGCTGGGCGTATCGGCAACGCTCGCCGGCTCCCAGGAGGCAACACCCACTATGGCGTCCGCCTCGTCCACGGCACCCATGAGCTTCAGGTGCTCGAGGTCGTGTGCGTCGTAGCGATAACTCGGCAGGGACAGGCGCTTGACGCGATCGGGCAGATGCCAGGTCATGATCGCCGCCTCGATGACGGCATTCGCCGCATCGAGATCCACCGCTGACAGCGGGCGGAGCTTGATGCCAATGTCGGCTTTCATATCCCGTTCACCACCGTCACCACAACGATTTATCAACCTATCCACTACGAGACTATGGGGTCGCGACCTCTCGTTTTCCCAGCGCTCCCTCACAAATGATCCGTTGCATGGCTCTCCTTAATAAATTGCATCCGCCGCTGGAGACCGCACAAGATGCTGCATCGCCGCCGCTTGTTTGTGCCCCGACACTTGCGCGCAGGAACCATCGTTTCTCCCGAATCGCCTGTCGCTATTGCGGCAGCATCTTCTCAAGCTGGCGGGCACTCGGTGGCACGCGTTGGGGAGCTCGAATCCCGGTGCCTTGCAAACGGCGCTTTGGTGCACGCTTATCTAATTTCCGATCCGCGCCCGGGTGCGGCCGCTGCTCATTCTGGGGTCGTTCGCGGATCTGGATCGATGCATCGCCCGCTCCCTGCCTGAGAACGGTGGCCGCTTCAGCGTACTTCAGACCGTCAGCCTCTCTCCTCGACCGGCAGTTGAGTCCCAGTTGCTGCCAGTCGTCCAGTGGCGGCTCAGCGGCAGGTGAACGTCGGGAACAGACCTACGACACAGCGGCACCGAAGTCGCCGCATCTCCGATCCCGAAGCACCTGCCCGGCGTGAGAGATGTCGGTCGCTATCGTCACAGCAGACGTCGATACAAGACTTGGCTCGACGGCGAGTGGAATGCGGTAAAGCCATTTTCACGCGAACCGAGCTGACGCCTCAGTCAACCCCCTGGGGCCTTTCAGTCGTGTGGGATATCATGTCTTCGCGAGCAGCGCTTGGCGCCGCAGCCCGAGGCCCGAAACCCGCCCGCAGCAGATGATTCACAGCTCCTTTCTATCCTGTTGGAAAACGAAGTAAATCGTCAATCACACAGGCCGGAAGGGGGCCTGCGCGGGAGTTGTGGGCCGTCCCGGACATGCCGGTGTCGTTGCGACCGGGTTCACATCGGGCAAGCAATGACTGCAATTCTTTGCTTCGAGGCGGCGCATGCGAAATCCATCACCTACCGACTGCCGTAACCGGGTTCGTGGTCTCGCGCGAGCCGCGCTTCTTTTGACAATCCTCGTCATTTCGGGCTGCGCTGGACCGAGCAAGGTCCACGAGCTGATGCCGGCTCCTGCCCGGATATCGCCGCACGCGGAAGCGGCGCTCTTGGGCGAGGTGCCGCTCGATCGACGCCGGGATGTCGTCGATCTGCTCTACATCACCGATCGCGCCCCCGTCGTGGATCCGCATGCGCGTTACGCATCCGGCTATGGCGAGCGGCGTTCGAGTGCATTGTCCTTCGGCAAGGCGCAGGTCGCTCTGCTGCCGTCGACGGACTGGGAGACCCTTCGGGCGCAGAGCCTGGAGAACCCCCGCAAGCAGCAGATGACGCTGGGCCTCGCCGGCGTCACGGAGCTCGGCTCCTATCCTCCAGGACCCTATCGCATTCGGCGCACGCCTCGCGGCATGGTGCGGGATACACAGGTGCTTGATCAGCATCGGGAAGCGAACGCCGCGTTGAAGGCAGAGGTAGAGCGGCGGCTGCAATCGGCACCGTCAGGCAGGGTCATACTCTACGTGCACGGCTTCAACGAAACCTTCGCCACCGCAGCCTACACGGCGGCGGAGTTGTGTCATTTTCTCGGAAGGCGCGACGTTTGCAGTTTTTTCACCTGGCCGGCATCGAGCCGAGGGAATGCGCTCTTTGCCTACGCACGCACGACAGAGTCCGCGCAATACGCCGTCGGCCACCTGAAGCGAACGATTCGGGTCCTCGCGCGGACTCCCGGCGTCGAGGGAGTGCAGCTCTTGGCGCACAGTCGTGGCGCGGCGGTTATGCTGAACGCCGTCCGTGAGCTCAGCATCGAGGCCGTCGCATCCGGGGCCGATCCCGCCGAGACCTTCAAGCTCGAGCAGATCGTGCTGATGTCCCCGGACATCGACGCCCAGGTCGCTTCGCAGCAACTGGAAGTCTTCGCCTCGGACCCGGATCTGCTGAACAATTGGCGCAGCGACACCCTGCCGCGCTTTCTCAACGGTCGTCTGACCGTTTATGCATCCCCGGAGGATCGCGCGCTGAAGCTCGCCCAGTTCCTGTTCGGCAGCCGCGAACGCGTCGGGCAATTGACCCCGGATGAGATTTCGCCGCAGATGCAAGACTATCTCGCGAGCATCGGCGTGATTGATCTTATCCTCTACGAAGGCAAGCGCACCGATGCGTTCGGACATTCCTACTTCCTAAGCAAACCCGAGGTCAGCGCCGACCTCATCGAGCTCGTCCGCAACGGGACCCTTCCTGGCACCCCCAGCCGCCCGTTGGTGAAGCGTGGCCCCGTGGTCTGGGCCTTCCCACCCGCAGGCACAGGGTCACCCTGATATCGACAAACCACTCAAGTCGAGGGAATCAAGCTTGCCAATGCTCCAAGGCATCCTACCGGTCAAATCCGACCAGATTCCAGCCGAGCTCATCGCGGGCCTGACGCTGGCGGCGCTGGCGATCCCAGAGGTTCTGGGCTACACGAAGATCGCCGGTACGCCGGTCGTCACGGGCCTCTATACGATGCTGATCCCGACGGCCCTGTTCGCCCTGTTCGGCTCATCGCGCCACCTGGTGGTGGGGGCTGATTCGGCGACGGCGGCCATTCTCGCCGCGGGGCTGGTGGGGATCGCCTCGGTCGGCTCCGACGAGTACGTGGCGCTCGCCGCCGTCCTCGCCTTCATGGCGGCCGGGTTCCTGATCGTCGCGCGGATCATCGGCCTGGGCTTCATGGCCGACTTCCTTTCCCGCACGGTGCTGATCGGCTTCCTGACCGGAGTCGGCGTCCACGTCGCCCTGGGTCAGATCTCCGGCATGTTGGGCTTGGAAGGTGGCGGACACGGCACCCTCGGAAAGCTCTATGGCGTTCTCCAGCAGCTCGACCAGGTCAATCTCCACGCGCTCGCTATCGCGGTTGCGGTGCTGGCGCTCAGCGTCGGAGCGAAGCAGATCTCGAAGCGGATTCCGGGGGCGCTGATTGCGGTGATCATTGCTATCGTGCTTAGCTGGGCCCTGGACCTCGGAAGGTATGTGCAGGTACTGGGCCCGATCCCGAGCGGTCTGCCACATATCGGGCTGCCACGGGTGGACTGGAGCTGGGAGCTCATCGGCGAGCTGGTGCCGACCGCGTTTGCGATGTTCGTGGTGATACTGGCCCAGAGCGCCGCGACCTCGCGCGCCTACGCGGCC
>JAJDOL010000063.1 GCA_022340195.1 Chromatiaceae bacterium | reverse complement strand
ACGAGCATGAGCCGAACCGCATCCCAGGTGCTACCCGATGGCCTGGAGCCCGCATGGGACATTGCGCGGCTTTTCCCACCCCAGGGAAGTTGGAGCGAGTATGCCATGGCTGGAATTCCGGAGTATTGGTTGATCGATCCCAGCAATCGAACCGTCACCGTCTTCGTGCTCGACACCGACAAAGGTCGCTACGTCCAACATCATTTCGGCGAATCTGATCGACAAGCCGTATCCGCAAGCCTTCCGGGTTTCGTTATCGACCTGCGGGCATTGTTTTCTCAGGAAAGCTGACCGTTAGAGCTCCAGGGTATCTCGCATAGCCAAACGCGCCGCTTCCGAACCCCAGAACACGTCTCCACCGCATACATCGAGCCATGTTCCCCGGACTCGATCCGGGAGACGGCGGGACAACCGCATCGATCAAGCAGATCGAGCTGCCAAGGCGGTGTAGAGTGCGACCTTGCCGCACCTTCGGCGGCTCGGGACTACGAGATCTAGCCCTATCAATTGTGAGAAGGAGCTTTTTGCGCTAAGGTTAATCGTACGTTTTACGGGATAGTCATAGATAGAGTCGCTATGAGCGAAGTACTGACAGTGTCTCCAAAGTATCAGATCGTTATACCAAAGAGAATACGTGATGCCATGGATATTCATCCCGGTCAGAAGGTTCGAGCAATTCGGTACGGTGATCGCATCGAGCTGATTCCGGTTATTCCGCTCAATAAAATGCGTGGTTTCCTTAAAGGCATCGAAACAGACGTCCGCAGAGAGGATGACCGGCTTTGAACATTGTCGACTCGTCGGCATGGCTGGAGTACTTCGCCGACACCTCCAGTGCCGAACATTTCGTGGCTCCGATCGAGACAACCAAGGATCTGATCGTACCTGTCATCAGTCTGTACGAGGTTTTCAAGCGGATTCTGCAGCAGCGCGGTGAAGGAGAAGCCCTACAAGCCGTCGCATCTATGCAGCAAGGGCAAGTTGTCGATCTCAGCGCAGATCTGGCTCTCGCAGCGGCAAGAACGAGCGTCCAAGAACACCTGCCTATGGCCGACAGCATCATTCTGGCAACGGCACGGGCATTCAATGCAACGTTGTGGTCGCAGGACGCCGATTTCGCGTCGATCCCGGGCGTGAACTACTTTCCAAAGTAACTCGAGACGGTGCGGCGGGCCCGCACCCTACGAGACTCGACCTCTCCAGTTTCCGGCGCAACCCCTCAACAGTTGACCAAGCACAAGCAATCCGTTACCACCGCCGTCCGCACCTTGCGTCAGGCCGGCGTGCCCTTCACAGAGCACCCCTACGACTATGTAGATGGCGGCGGCACCGCTCGATTCGCCTCCGAGACAGGAGTGGACGAGCATCTGGTACTCAAGACGCTGGTGATGGAGGACGAGAAGGGTCAGCCCCTGATCGTGCTCATGCACGGCGACCGCCAAGTATCCACCAAGGCGCTGGCCCGGCAGATCGGGGCAAAGTCCATCCAACCCTGCGCGCCCAAGACGGCGGAGAGGCACAGCGGCTACCAGGTCGGCGGCACCTCCCCCTTCGGCACCCGCCGCGCTATGCCCGTCTACTGCGAGGCGAGTGTCGCCGCATTGCCTCGGATCTATGTCAACGGCGGCCGGCGTGGTTACATCGTCTCCATGGAAACATCAGAGCTTATACGGGTGCTGAAGCCGCGGATGGTGAAGGCGGCGCGGGAGAGGGTGGGCAGCGCCCACCACTGCCTGACCGTGTAGATTCGGTGGGCATTGCTTACCCTATGTTATTACCTGGGCCATGCCGATAGGGTCTGACAAGCCATACTCGATATGCTAGATTTTCCTTGGTGAGCAAGGCGCAGCGCGTATACCACACGAAACAGGTTTGGCACGGCGGAATCGTAGAGATGGTTGTTTGGCGTTTGCCTGAATCCGAGTCCGAACGTCCGCACGATTATAAATACAGGTTGGTCTATGTACGGGATGGTGAGCGCTTGGTCGGCTACGACAACGAACGAGGTAAAGGAGACCATCGTCATTACGGTACCACCGAAGAAGCCTACCGATTTACCGACGTGGACACGCTAATTCGAGATTTCCTTAACGACCTAAGGAGGTTGGCATGAAACGTGTGTTACACGTAGAGGTGTCCATGCTCGAAGATGCCCTTTCGCGGTTCGGTAACGCGTTGGAACGGACAATACACGGCGAAAAATGCGAACTCTATGAAGGGGTCGGCTTCGAGACCGTTGCCGAATTACTTGCCGTTCTCACTCCCGCGCGCTGGCGATTGATCGCCGTATTAAGGCGGGATGGAGCTTGCAGGATAGCAGATCTTGCGCGCCAACTCGGACGTGGGTACAAGAACGTACATTCTGACGTAATGGCCCTAATGGAATTCGGCATAGTGGAGCGAGGCACCAACGGGCTGGTATCGGTTCCGTGGGACGAAATCGATGTGAGGGTTCCGCTTGCAGCTTGACCCGTAGCGGCGTAGGTGCGGCCCAACCGCACCTTAGACGCTTTCCCTCGACAAAGTTACCAGCTTGCTTGTCTTTTCGCCCGTCTGCTGTGTTGCGAAAAGGGTTACATAGCGCAACTATGCGCCCCTTTCCGCACCTTGCAGGCAGACGAAAATCCTGCGCAATCCGGTAACTTTGTTTCGGTCAATCACCTCAAGTGGCTCGGGGCGGTGTTGCGGAGCCGAACCCTACGAGACTGGAACATGGATCGCTCAACCCAGATAGCGCTCGACCTCCCGCGGCCGTTCGGCATCCTCCAGAACCTCCGAGCGCGGGAAACGGATGATGGCCAGCACGCGCCCCGGTGCGTCGCCGCGGCGCCCCCGCGTAAACTGGATCTCGGTGCCACAGATCTTTCATGTCGATTGGTTCCTCGCCGAATTGCAGGATGATCGAGCTCGCTCAGTGTCAACAGGAAGTCGCCGCCGGCATCGGATCGGGCTGGCGATTCCTCTGCGGAGAATGGTACTGTCTGGCTCTCCCACTCGGCCACATTATCACGGGCCAAGCGGCTAAGGTTGATCCTCGATGGCCCGACTCTACAGTCAACGCATGCTCAATCCCTTCCACGGCATCGTGAACGTTGCGGAGATTGAGGGCGCCGACGCCGTTTGCCGGGATGGTACCAACTGGACCCTCTATATCCAGGGGGCTAGGGAATCTACGTCGCTCGGTGATGGCCGCGAGGCGCAGGTGCGCCTGCCCGATATCAAGTTCGGCACCTGGTCCTCGGACACAGATCTGCACCGTGCCCCCGTAAGATACGTGACCGATTACGGTCATCTCGACGCCTTGGGCTGCACACTGCTGGGCCTGGTAAAGACAGCCTCGGGCCAAATACCCCTTCCCCTGCAGGACAACTACGAGCTTTGGCTCCTGGATGCAGGAAAGGATGCACTTCCCCTGGCCCTTCTTAAGAGCAGCTGCGACCCGGTAGAGTCCGAAAACGTGGAGGTTTTCCGATGGACGGCAGGCCAAGCGGCCCGGTCGTCTTTTCGGCCACGCACAGAGGATGCGAATGCCGCGGGTATTCCCGCCGCGGATCGACTAACTGATTTGGTGAATACCGCAGCCGGACCCGGCCCTGGGGTCCAGTGGTTTCAACGACGGCAGGATGGTAGCGGACAGGGCCTGAGCTGCAGTGAGAGGACCGCGGACCTGATCGGACGGGTGCTGCCCTCAAT
>JAJDOL010000288.1 GCA_022340195.1 Chromatiaceae bacterium | reverse complement strand
AAACAGAGCAAAATGAATCTGCTCATGCTCGAGGATATAGTCCTGAGGTAACCCAACGTCTCTGGGGTTCCACCAGGAGCACCTGCGATCCATCCGAGCGTGGAACCGAAGATGATGCGGCCTCGCTCGGTAGATCGTCTTTCCATCTGGTGACCGAGCGGGTTGAATGCTCAGCTGCGTGTCGGCTCCCGTAATCACCTGCGCGCAGGTTACAGCGCCAAGCCTATCAACGTGCGGAGCAAAGGCGGGTGGTGGTCTTTCGCCTTTGAAGTCAGCTCGCGTGATAGTCCGATAGGAGATGACGTCGGACATGCCGACGCTGCCCGGATCGATGAGATCGCCCTTCAGCACCGCGTATTCCGGAATCGCAGCGCAGGCAATCAGGGCGACGAGTCCCGATGCGATAGGGAGAATTAATCGAGCAGGTCCCAAATCTATTCCTCGCCACCTGGCACCCCGTCGCTCAGCGGCGGTCCGCCAGAACGACTTGTCGGATTCTCAGCGTTTTTGGATTCACGAATGCGTTTTCGCATCCGCGAGAAAAGCAGCCTCATTCATGCCCTCGATGCAGCGCCGACAACACGCGACGGCCTCCAGGACATACACGAGATTATCGCCCAGGCGAAAGTCGTCTGCCGGACTCGCACTTGCATTGCCACGTCCGAAACGCGTTGGCGACGAGGGCACCTCGACGAGGACATCTGCTTTAAACTGCTTAGTCCATACTACATCAGGCAGGTCTTCCGGTCGTAGCTGACAAGCCCGCATTCTTTCCTTTTCAGCTACGGGATTGTGACTGGATCCTGCATCATCATCCGCGACCAAAAATACAGGCGGGGGCTGAGTGAATGGACCTTTGCTACCTGGGCTTGCACGCGAATAGCAGAGGCAACGCGGCAACCGCAAAAAATCCGCCGCGAAACGCTCGATCGACCGAGTGAGTAAGGCATCTTGACCTCCGAGCTCATACGGGTACGTGGCTTGGTTCAAGGCGTGGGCTTCCGGCCCACGGTTTGGCGACTCGCACGTGAGTGCGAGCTGCGCGGGGATGTTCGCAACGACGGCGAAGGTGTGCTGGCGCGTGTAATCGGCAATCGCGCGTCGATCGACCGGTTCTGCCGACGGCTTCGTGAGGAGTGCCCGCCGCTGGCCCGGATCGATTCGCTCGAGCGCGCGGAGCTGAGCGAGCCATTGGACGCCGAGTGTTTTCGCATACTGGCGAGCGATCAGGGCGACGTGCACACCGGGATTGTCGCGGACGCGGCAACCTGCGACGCCTGCGTCGCGGAGATCTTCGAGCCAAAAAACCGCCGCTATCGCTACCCCTTCACCAACTGCACGCACTGCGGACCACGTCTGAGCATCGTGCGCGCCATACCCTACGACCGCGCGAATACCAGCATGTCCGCATTTCCAATGTGCGCGGAATGCCGATCCGAGTACGAAAATCCAGCGGACCGGCGTTTCCACGCTCAACCCAACGCCTGCCCCCGATGCGGCCCCGAGGTTTGGCTGGAGGACGCGGCCGGGTGTCGGGTTCCGTTCGACGATCCGGACGCCATCGCAGCCGCCAGCCGGCTCCTGTCGCTGGGCCACATTCTCGCTATCAAGGGTATCGGCGGCTTTCATCTCGCTTGTGACACCCACAACGAGCAGGCGGTGAGCAGGCTGCGAGCGCGAAAGCGCCGCTTCCGCAAGCCCTTCGCGCTCATGGCACGGGATCTCGAGGTCATTCGCCGCTACTGTAGCGTTGACGAGACCGAGGCGAAGCTGCTCTCGTCGCCAGCGGCTCCCGTTGTGCTGCTCGAAACCAAGGGTCCCCGGCAACTAACCGCGGATGTTGCTCCCGGTCAGCACACGCTCGGCTTCATGTTGCCTTACAGCCCCCTGCACCACCTGCTGCTCACGGATTGGGACCGGCCGCTCGTGATGACGAGCGGGAACCTCAGCGAGGAGCCCCAATGTATCGACAACGAGGATGCCGCTCGAAGGCTCGGCGCGCTAGCGGACTATTACCTCCTTCACGATCGAACGATCGTCAATCGTGTGGACGATTCCGTGGTTCACGTAATGGACCACAGATCACGGTTTCTGCGCCGTGCGCGCGGATACGCTCCGACACCGATCCCCCTGCCGCCGGGTTTCGAGCGGGCGCCCCCCGTGCTCGCCCTCGGTGGGGAGCTCAAGAACACCATTTCTCTGCTCGAGGACGGCCAAGCCATTTTGTCGCAACACCTCGGCAACCTGGAAGATGCCCGCGCAGCGAAAGAATACGACCACGCCATATCGCTCTACCGAGCCCTGTTCCAACACGATCCCCACCTGTTGGCGACGGATCTGCACCCGGACTATCGCTCGACGCATCTGGGTCGCGAGATCGCGGCGCGCGAAGGATTGGAGTTGGTTCCGATACAGCACCACTTCGCACATATCGCCGGCGTACTGGCCGACAACGGCCGTGCCCTGGACGCCGGGCCTGTTATCGGCATCGCCCTGGACGGGCTCGGGTATGGCGAGGACGGCACCATCTGGGGGGGCGAGCTACTGCTCGCGGACTATCGCGGCTATCAGCGGCTGGCCCATCTCAAGCCCGCGCCCATGCCGGGCGGCACCAAGGCAATCCTGGAGCCCTGGCGCAACACCTATGCCCAACTGGTCACCCACATCGGTTGGGACACCTTGCGGACAGGCTTTCCAAGCTTGGACATCACGCGTTTCCTGAAAAACCAGCCGCTACATGTGCTCGACACCATGATCGAGCGCGGGCTCAACACGCCCTCGACCAGTTCCTGCGGACGCCTCTTCGACGCGGTTGCGGCGGCATTGGACGTGAGTCGCGAAGCGGTAAGCTATGAAGGCCAGGCTGCGATCGAGTTGGAGACCCTGGCGGTATCCTCGGGCGCGAGGGATGAATCCAGCTATCCTTTCGCCGTCGAGACGGGACCGAAGGCCTTGCTGATCAATCCCAAACCGATGTGGCTGGCTCTGTTGGCCGACTTGGCGCGGAATCTGGCGAAATCTCGGATCGCCGCTCGGTTTCACGCCGGTCTTGCGGTGATTGTGTCCGATCTTGCGATCCGCCTCGCAGAAAAGCATGACGCCGATGCGATTGCTCTCTCGGGCGGCGTGTTCCAGAACAAGACCCTCTTCGAGGCGGTATCAAAGCGGCTGGCGACTTCCGGGCTGAAAATACTCAGTCACCGGCAGGTTCCAACGAACGACGGAGGTTTGGCACTGGGTCAGGCAGTCGTCGCGGCAGCGAAGCGCATTCCGTGATCAGGTAGGCTGTTTTTCCCGAAGTCGTGGGAGCTGTCGCAGAAGGGCTATTTCTTCTTGCTTAAGGCAAGGAATGCCGATGCCCGTGTGCTTTTCCCCGCCGCACTGCGTAGATTGAAATCTTCTGCGCAACCCGCCGCATACGCGGTGACCTCTTCCAGGGTACCGCGGTGAAAACCCGTGATCCGGGCTTTCCCGCTCGCGAGCACATAGCGATACCAGTCGATACCTTGCCCACCGGTGGGCATATCGGTTTTTTCAACCGAGGCGACCTCGTAGCGGGGTCGAAGCTGACTGCTGGGTGCTTCGTCTTCTCGGCACTGGTTCTTCCCCGCAAAGGGGTCTCCTGACACCCGAGATGCCTGCCCTGACCAGGACATGAGGCTGACTTGGAGACTCGATCCATTGAGCACATATCCGTCGAGCGCCGAAACGACACGCTCGATTTCGTCGGAGATCAGGTCGAGATAGCCGAAGCCCCGCGATTTGCGATAAGGCTCGCCCGAAAACAACCTGACGCCCTGAACCGCCGCGTATTGGGAGAACAACGCTTGGATATCCGCTTCGCTCGCCTCGTTTGGGAGATTAGAAACGCACACACAGACCGTCATTCGGTTTGTTCTCGGAGGCATAAGGCCTAAAAGGACCACCCTAGTAAGCCGATCATGTAATGCGAAGGGCGAACGGACTAAAGCGCAAAAAGAACATTCGAAGAGCTAGGCAACGTCAACCCATCTGACTTTATAAAGGTTGGGGCTATGTGGTGAAAAAAACAGTGTGCAGCGGCGGGATCGCAATGCCGACGTTAGATCGCCAGCTCCGGAAAATAGCGCGAGCTAGGCAGTACACTCAGGCGAATCGCCGTCGACGCACTCGTATCGTTTTACTCCCGCCCCCTTTCTCTTAAGGGTATTTATCGTTGAGCTTCCTCTGGCACCAATTGGTTTCATCTGCTCATTGACCTTGCATTCATAGCAAGAACGGAGATACTAAGGCCGGTTCAGCCAGCCAGGATGCTCTCCCACAATGGCCGATTCCTCCCGCGCAGCTTCCCATCGCAGAAGCGCAGTCCCACCTCGGCGAGCTTTTAGCGCCGAATGAACGTCATGGAGGTCGCGAGAAGGCATTGATCACAGGCGCCCGGATTTGCCGGAGCGGGCCGATGGCTGCCCCAGTCGAAAGAAAAGCCCGGCTAAAACCGGGCTGCTCTTCCGCCAATCACGAAACATGGTTACGGATCAGGCCGACACGTTGCGATTCGTCCCTGCTTTAGAAACGAGGCCCGCGCGCGGGGCGTTCAGCTCTGGGCTTGGCTTGGTTGACCTTGACGTCGCGACCTTTCATGTCGGTACCGTTGAGGCCCTTGATCGCCGCATCGGCCTGGGAGTTGTTGTCCATTTCGACGAAGCCGAAGCCTTTCGATTCACCGCTGAATTTGTCAGCAATCAGGTTGACTTGGGAGACTTCACCGAAGCGGGAAAAGGCCTCGCGTAGATCCGCATCGGTAACGCTGTACGCAAGATTGCCCACGTAGATGTTCATAGCTGTCTATCTCTGAAAATTCGTGCATTGGTGCAATTTGACACTATCGAGAAACACCGGGCACGAAAATCTCTTCGACAGAGTTGTGCCGTAATACCGGCACGGGAGGTAGGGCCTACAGTTCTCGGGGGAAAATCGGTGGGATTTCGTCGAAATAGGCAGGCGCCTTATCCCGATCTGATCGATCGGTTTATCCTCTCTATTGCCAGAGTAACAGGTATGCGGGGGGATAGCTCTAACAATCTGTAGGTAGGAGCTTTCCGGGACGTCTCGCGCAAGACCGTCCGTACGCCGGCGCACGCAACGCGGTACAATGTCTAATCCGTTCTTTCCAATCGAAGACCACGACCGGCGGTGCCCTTGCCTGACTTCCTTGCATCTTCGCGATGAGCGCCTGGAGTGGGGTCGCCCAGTTGCCGGGCAGGGGGCGCATCCGTAAATCCGTCGCCGTTCGCTGATCATTCTGTCGTAGATCTTCGGGCACACGCTTACGTTGTAGTTGATCCGCTTGAAGCGAATACCGAGCAACTCGATACCGAACACCCGGGCCTGATGGGTTGCCACCCGCGCCAGGACCTCAGAAGGTGCCCAGGCCAGTCGACATGCCGGATGACCCCGTCGGACTCGTCTCACTGCAGCTGGACGCCGACGGTTTCCGGGCAGCCCCGAATCTCTTCGAGCGCGCCGTGCATCAGTCGGTGGATGGAGAATCCATCGCTCATGCCGAGCGCCGTATCGGCGAGCGATCGCGCCCGCGCTCGGGTGAAGCAGCGGATGGCGAGCTTGACCTCGGCGAGCAGCGCGGGACTCATGCTGAGGGTGTCGGCCCCCATGCCCAGGAGCAGCAACGCACCCGCCGGATCCCCCGCCATTTCTCCGCAGATACTCACGGGCTTGCCCTGACGGTGGGCCGCTTCGATCACCTGATGAATGGCATTGAGCACGGCGGGGTGCAGGCCGTCATAAGGGGTCACGACCTGGGCGTTGTTACGGTCCACCGCTAGCATGTACTGGGTCAAGTCGTTGCTTCCGATCGACAGAAAGTCCACACGCTGGATCAGGATTTCGGCCAGGTGGACCGAAGACGGCACCTCGATCATCACCCCGACCCCTGGCCGCGCCGCGTCCTGCCCCTCTTCCTCCAGCTCTCGGTAGGCCCTTTCCAGCAGCCCCAGTGCCTCGTCGACCTCGCCGACCGTTCCGACCATGGGAAACAGAACCTGAAGATTGCTCAGTCCCGCATTGGCCCGCAGCATGGCCCGCAACTGAATCAGAAAGATCTCCGGTTGATCCAACGAAAAACGGATGCCGCGACAGCCGAGAAAGGGGTTGTCCTCTACGGCGGGGAAATAGGACAGCATCTTATCGCCGCCCACGTCCAGGGTACGCAGGGTCACCGGTCTCGGAGCGAAGGCTGCCAGCACCTCGCGATAGCTTGCGCGCTGGTCATCCTCGCCCGGAAGGGTGTCGCTCAGCAGGAAGCCGTACTCGGTGCGGTAGAGACCGACGCCCTCGGCCCCGCTGGCCGCAGCGGATGCGATATCGGCGGGGAGTCCGATGTTGGCATGCAAGTGGACACGGGTGCCGTCCAGGGTCTCGGCGGGTAGCTCGCGCATTGCGGCGAGCCGCTCGGCGCGCATTCCCGCTTCGTGGATGCGGCGCTGGAAAATCGCGAGGAGCCTGGGCGAGGGTTGGATGTAGACCCGGCCCTCGTCCCCATCGACCACCATCTCACTCCCCGCCAAGCGACCGCCGGGAAAGGCCACAAGGCTGACGACGGCAGGGATGCCCAGGGCGCGCGCAAGCACCGCCATATGGGAAAGGGGCGAGCCGCGCGTGCTGACCAGGCCGGCAAGGCGTCCCGCGGGGATGGCGGCGATATGGGTCAGGCCAAGCGTATCCCCGACCAGGATGCAGCGCCCCGGGGACTCCGCGAATGCCGTCTCCCGGGACTGAAGCTGCGTCAGGACGTACTCGCCAAGCTCGCGAATGTCATCCGCCCGGGTGCGCAGGTAGGGATCTTCCATCTGCTCGAATATCGCCGCATGCCGAGAGACGGTCTCGCGCCAAGCCCCGGATGCCCAACTCCCGGAGCGGATCCGCTCGATGGTGTCCAGCACCAAGCTGTCGTTGCCCAACAACATGGCGTAGACAGCGAACAGGGAGCTCACGTCCTCGGGCACGACCCCGGCCAAACCATCCCCACCGGACCGCAGCGCTTGGCGGGCTGCGGCGATTGCGGCTTCGAATGCAAGCACCTCGGCGGCGACGTCTTGCACCTCTCGATCCGGTATCGAATCGAGCTTGGTCTGCGCACCGACCAGAACCGCCCGACCGATGGCCAGTCCTCTCGCTGCTGAGATGCCTTGTACGAAAGGATCCCTGGAATGCTGACCGCCGAGCAGCGCGGTCACTGCATCGATGGTCTCCGCGTCGTGCACGGCCTTCGCCAGCTGCGCCCCGAGACTGAGAAAGAACGTCACCTCGTCCCTGGCGTAGGGCTGGTGTACCGGCTTCCAGGCCACCAATACCCCCAATAGTTTGCGGTAGTGTATTAGCGGTGTGCCAAGAAAGCTGCCGTCGCGCTGATGGAGTGCGTCAGTCGACAAATGGCGGTTCGGATGGGCACCGGCATCGGTTTCGACGATCAATTCCTTCCGCTCCGCCACGAGACCCACGAGGCCTTCTCCGAATCTGACTCGGACGCTGCCAATCGAGTCCGGGGTCAGTCCTTCTGCGGCTGCCAGGACACAGTCATCCCGTTCCACATCGGCCAGGTAGACGGCACAGGCGTCGACCCGCACCGCCTTCTTCACTTGCCGGATGATGACTGCCAGGGCGTCGTCCAGCGTCGGCGCGGCACGGACCTGTTGCATGATCTGCCGCAGGGTGACAAGCATGGAGCGAACCTCCTGAACCCTACCGGGAATGTGGGTCGAGCGCCGCTGGCGAAAAGACCTGGCCAGACCAGTGTCGGCGCAAGGCCGAAAGCCACCGCACGCGCAGGCTGTTTTCGACTGGTCGGGCTTGGCCAAAGCGCAGAGCGCGGACGGTCGGCGGCACGCAGATCGATCGGTACGCGATTTGGACGCCGCAGACGCGGCTGTAAACAACGCGCCTCGCGGTGATTGCGCCCGCGCCCGTTTCGCGAGCGGAGCGAGTAACGATGCCGGTAGTATAGACGGGTATGTACAAAGGCGAACGATTCAACAGCCTCAGCCACCTGGTCGGCGCGGCCTTTGCGCTCGCCGGGACCGTGGTCCTCGTGACTTTTGCCGCCATGGACGGCGATACCCGAAAGATCCTGAGCTACAGCGTCTACGGTCTCACTCTGTTCCTGCTCTACCTCTTCTCCACCCTCTATCACGCTCTTGCCGGCCGAGCTAAACGGGTATTCCAGGTGCTGGACCACCAGGCCATCTACCTGCTGATCGCGGGGACCTACACCCCGTTCACGCTGGTAGTGCTCAGGGGCGCCTTGGGCTGGTGGATGTTCGGTGCGATCTGGGGATTGGCGGTGTTCGGGATCATCCTGGACGCGCTGCCGCGCAAGGGGCCGAGAGTGGTACCGATCATCGTCTATCTGGTCATGGGTTGGCTCTGCCTGTTCGCCCTGGACCCATTGCTCGCTACCCTACCGCCGGAGGGATTTCGCTGGCTGCTGGCCGGTGGGATCTTCTATACCTCGGGCATCCTGTTCTTCGTCCTTGACCACTGGTACCCCTGGTGCCATGGGATCTGGCATCTGTTCGTGCTCGCGGGCAGCGTTAGTCACTACTTCACGATTTTGCTTTTCCTGTGATGGCGGTCCCCAATAACCGCCATCGCGTTTCAGGCCTGGTGCAGCGGCGACGGTGATTTGGCTCCAACATGGCCGATGATTCACACGCCGGATAGTTCGTCCGTCGCGATCTGTGTCCGGGCGGATTGATCACTCGTTCTGAATGGTGTTGAAACAAGCAGGGTTGCAGCGCATATTCACTTTTTCGCGCCGGACCGATGCAGCGTTTATTGCTTCGCTACACCCAGGCGCTGCTGACCCAGATGGCGCAAACCGCGGTATCTAACCGGCACCATTCGGTGGACAAGCAGCTGTGCCGCTGGCTGCTGCTGAGCTTGGACCGCCTGCTCCCGGAGGCTATCGTTCGATAGCCGGGCGGATCAGCGCGCGCTCGAGCCTCCTGGGGTCGTTCCGGGAGCGTCCGGTGCGCCTTTCTTCCTCAATCGAGAATGGCGAAAGCCGATCCTTGGAGAGAGTGCCGGAATCGCCGGTCGGCCGTCTCGCCCCCGTCCTGGATAATTTCATCGGATCTTCCAGTTGATTCCGCTGGACCTGTGGCGGCGACGCGGCTTGATGGAACGGCTCGCGGCGCCGAACGAGGTCCCCGGATCGAGGCGTCGGCAGCTTGCATGGGGATGTCCGTGCGTTCTTCGGGCAGCCGTGGGTTGTGAGCTTCGCGCCACAACAGCCTATAAAGGCGTTCTGTGCGGTACCGTACGGACGGTGAAAGAGGTTGCGCGTATACCAATTACTGTCGAAATTGATCATGTCGGCTTCGCCAGTCGGCACTGAACACGGGGCGCAACCGCAGGAGGGCGTCGCCAGTCGAGGCTGATGCGCCATACATTCCGCACCATCCGTTCCGCGGTGGGAATTGCGCCGATAATTCTCCTCCTCAACGGAAACAAGCAACACAGGAAAGATCACAATGAAAACCTCCATACTCGCTGCCACTATCGTTGCCGGCGCCCTGACTGCGCCAATCGCAACAGCGCAGGAAACATCCGCCCCCGCTGGGGCGGCGACGGGGGGCCTCAAGGGCGATCCGGGCATGATGGGCGGTCCCCAGGGAGATCCGCGCATGATGGGCGGTCCCCAGGGCGATCCGCGCATGATGGGCGGTCCCC
>JAJDOL010000284.1 GCA_022340195.1 Chromatiaceae bacterium | reverse complement strand
GTCGTCATCTCTTCACCCTGATCCTTAGCAGACCCGGCCATCTCGGCGCCCTTTTCCATCGCTGCGCCGGCCATCTCCGAAGCCTTCTCGGCCCCTTCCTCGAGCACCTCGGCCGCCTGTTCGACCATGGTCTTTTCCTCCTCGACCGCACCAGTTTCAGGTGCCTTTTGCTCGGGCTCGGCCTCTTCGCCCTTCTCACACGCGGTCAACCCAACGGCTGCCGTAACAACGATTGCAAGTAATAAACGAAAAATCACGGGTAGGTTCCCCTTTTTGCTAGAAAAAACCAAGCTCCCGGACCCACGTCCAGGAGCTCCAGATCCTGGTCTAGGGCTCTTACGCACCGCCCTCGTACTTAAAGGAGACCTTGACCTTGGCTCGATACGCCTCGATGCGGCCATCGTTCAACTGCATATCGAGCTCCGAGACCTGCGCAACCCTGAGATCGCGCAGGTGCTCCGCGGCCTTGTCAACGGCCTGCGCCGCTGCCTTCTCCCAGGATTCCGTGCTGGTACCTACCAACTCGATCACTTTGTAGACGCTATCTGGCATGACATATTCTCCTGCGGCAATTACATGAACGCGCAAATGCGCGTCCGCCATGACCCTGCTCTCCTCCCATACGAACCGCAGGGTTCTATGGATAACTATAGATGATCGGCGAGCCAACATGGCTCGCAGGGACATCGCCGAGATCCTCCCGCTACGGTAGGCTCAGAATAGAGTAACGACGTTGATGCCGTTTTCTGCGCCCATATCGAAGATATCCAAGGTATTGCCACTCAGCCTCACCGGCCAAAGCCGGCGCCCGCTGCAGGGCTGCGTCGCCGTGCGGTATCAGGACCTGCACCGGGGCAATCAATGGAACAGGCTTCGGATTTTGCGCGGAATGCGATGGCAATGCCAATCAGTCTCTCGAAGGCAATGTCCGCATAGCCTGCCGGGTCGCCGGTTTGGTCCATTCGGGGTGCTGCTGCGCGACGTTCTTCAATGCGCGCATCCACCGCAGGTAGCTGGCTGGCGTGGGGATGCGAGGCGTGTGCGCCAGTTCCCAATGGATACCGTTCATGGGTCGAGCGATAACCGATATCCAGCGTCCAGAAGCTCTTGTAGCCGAGCCAGCCGAACATCCGGTCGTAGAATCGAACCGATGCCTCGTAGTCCAGCACCGAGAGCTCCACGTGATGAACCCCTCGCCAGCGCATTTTCTCCTCCCCAGGGTTGGTTCGATTACAGAAACCCGATCCTCGATGCAATTCCTTTTCATTATCCCTTTTTCTGCGGCTGGGCTTGCCTTCCGATCAATGACTCGCAAATGCGATCGAGTTTTCGCAGGCTCCTCGTACCGGGAAACGTCGGCGGCGGCATCTCCGCACCCGACCGAAACAGCCAGGCCAGGGTGGACCCCTGCACCAACAGACCGAACACCACGACACCGTAGGTCACGGCCACCAGCAGGTCACGCTCCGTCCCCGCCGGTAGCGACAGGGCCATGGCGACCGACAATCCTCCGCGCAGCCCGCCCCAGATCATGATGCCGAAGGAGCTCGGCGCGAGGACAACGCGCCGCCGCAGCAGGGCATAGGGCAGCCCCACGCTCAGGACGCGTGCCGCCAGGACCAGCGGCACCAGCGCCACCATGGCGCCCAGGTAACGCTCGTGGAAGCTCGTCACCAGCACCTCCAGTCCAATAAGCACGAACAACACGGCGTTGAGGATCTCGTCCACCAGGTGCCAGAACAGGTCCAGATGATGCCGGGTCAGGGGTGACATGGCGCGACGCCCGTGGTGGCCGACGATGAGTCCCGCCACCACCGTGGCCAGGGGAGCGGAGAGGCCCGAGCCGTTGGCCAGAGCGAAGCCGCCACTGACCAAGGCCAAGGTGATGAGGATCTCCACCCTGTATTCGTCAACACCGCGCAGCAATCGCAGCGCGCCCCACCCCGCGACGGCACCGAAGGCGATCCCGCCCAGAACCTCGCGCGCCAGCAGCCACAGGGTTCCACCGGCCGAGGGTGTCGGGGCGGCCCCGACCAGGGGCAATAACAGCAGGAACAGAGTCACACCCACGCCGTCGTTGAACAGGGATTCGCCGGCGATCGTCATCTCCAGGTCCTTGGGCACCCCAAGCCGCTTCAGCAGCCCGAGTACGGCAATAGGATCGGTCGGAGAAATCAGCGCGCCGAACAGCAGGCAATAGCCCAGGGACAGGGGCTCGCCCAGCAGGCGTAGCACCCACCAGGCTCCGCCTCCCACGGCAAGGGCGGAAAGGGCGACCCCGACGGTGGCGAGCACCGCCACCAAGACCCCGTTGCGCCGCAGCCCCGGCACGTCCACCGTCAGGGCGCCGGCGAACAGCAGAAAGCCCAACAGGCCGTGCAGCAGGGTGCTGTCGAAGTGCACCTGCCGTACCAGAGCGCGCAGAGGGCCGTCGACCGGCACGGCGAGCGAATCCAGAACCAGCAGCCCCAGAGAGAAGGCCAGGGCCACGGACATCACGCCGATGCTCGGCGGCAGGCGCAGCAACCGGTGGTTTATGTAGGCAAAGAGCGCCGTGAGGGTCAGCAGTACGGCGACAACGGTCCACAGGCTCACGCTGGCGGCTCCACGGGTTTGCCAGGTATGCCGCCCCCGACTCGATCAGGACCAAGGCCAGTCCAGCCCCCGCAGGTCAGCAGGATCGGAGCAGTTGCGGCCAGCCTTCCTCCCGATTGCGGATCGGCAGATGGTCCGGGGTGTCGGGCCACAACAGGTATTCGATCTCTTCAGCCGTCCAGGTCTCGGGAGGGTCCGGCACCACGAATCGGTTTCCGGGGTGAAAGACAGGGCGGCGATGGATATGACGGGATTCCGCTAACATGATTCCTCTCCTCATCCGGATGTCGACCCGCCGCGGACAACGCGACCCGCGGCGTCCTGACGAGGCATATTCACGCTGCGTGCCAATTCCAGAGACAACCACTCGGGTCCAAGGCAATAGCGTCTACCAGGTGGCGTTCCGGTTGCAGCAGGGGGCATCTGGTGAAGATCAACCACCGGTGCTGGTGCAAATCACCCTCGTCCTCCATCGCCGCCCGATTCGCTGGACATCCACGCGCTCGCGACACAGTGCGCGGTTATCCGGACCGTTGGCGACGCATGGCATACGCCGCGATGGCCGCCTCACGGCGCCTGCCCCTCCACCCACGACGCCACGGACATTATCGGCGTCTAGCTCCGAGTGCCGCCGGGAAATTCGATCACCAAGTCGAACTGGCTTCGAGCCGGCTCAGTCGCGCAAGTCCTTGACCTTCTGCTCGTACTCGTCGCGCTCGATCTCGCAGCAGGCGGCCCCGGCGTCACACCGGGACCATTACCCATCATTTGATTCATTTGCTCCCAGTGCTGTCGGCGCTGCCCCGGAGTCCAGTTGTACATCACGCCGGGACCCATCGCCCCTGGGCCGTAGCCTTGTGCAAGAGTTTGTCGTGAAACTCGATCGTCGACGAAGAGTCCTTGGCCATCGCGGAATGCCCGGCAAGCAGCAGCCCGACGGAGAAGGCAACCGCGGTTCAAGAACGTATCTTCGCGGAATGAGTGTTCATAAAACGTACCTCGATATTGCTCGGCCGCATCGGGTGGAATGCCATTGCACATGGCATCCGCTGTTGAGTAAGGACGCAGAATCCATACCAGAGCGCCGAAACCTGTTCTGCGGACGGAGTCCTTGAAACTCCTGCGCGGGAAGAATCCCAAACCAGGCCGGGGAATCGGCTCTAATGAACCAAGACTCAGGGAAACTGGGAGGAAATCCATGTCTGAACGTGTTAGTGAGGTGGCAATGATGATCGAGCTGAAAGTCGAAGGCACGACCTGGGCCTCCTGCGTGGCGTGCGTCGAAAGTGCCACTGCCGCGTTGCCGGTCGATCATTCTTGAAATCCAGGCACCTCGTTCCAGGCGCAAAAAGCAGCGTGACTCGATCGTGACCCACTCGAGTCACGTGTTGTACAATTGCGTCATCTTGAGTCGAGTTAGCGCGTGGCCGGATGCGCTAACTTATTGAAAATAATGACTCTGGAAGTGTGCTTTGGATTCGCAATGCGAAGGTCGGGGGCTCGACCCCCTCGGCTCAACCAATATCCCGCCCTCGTAGCTCAGCAGGATAGAGCAATCGCCTCCTAAGCGATAGGTCACAGGTTCGAATCCTGTCGAGGGCGCCAAAATCCATATCTTGATCAGGACGTTAGCGCACTCGGCACGGGATCTTTGCCTTCCGTACATCCTCCAACGTGACCGAAACGTGACTCGTGGTCCAACACTTCCACCGTACCGCGAGCATTCTCCGGTGCCAGGTGCGCGTATCGCTCAGTCACCTTGATGGTGCTGTGACCGAGTAGATCGCGGATCTGGGCCAGCGGCACTCCCGCCTGCGCGAGCCAAGCGGCGCAGGTGTGGCGAAGATCGTGCAGGTGGAAATCCTCGATCCCCGCGCGGGCGCATGCAGACGCGAAGCTGTTCTTGACGTCCCCGATGCGATTTCCGCTACGCCGGCAAAACACCCACGGGCTAGCCGGTGCATGCTCATCGCGAAACTGTTTACGACCAACAATAGCTTGGTAGGCGTTCCGGTTGAGCGGCACCGACCGTCTCCTGCCCGCTTTTGTATGGCGGGCCTCCAAGTAGATGAGTCGGCTCTCCAAGTCCACACGACTCCACTCCAACCAGAGCAGCTCCGCCCGACGCATCCCGGTGTTCACGGCAATCCGAATCAGATCCGGTAGGTGCGGCGCACGCGGCTCCTTGCCCGCCTCATCGATCAAGTTCTCGGCTTGTGCGCGGGTGATCCAGCGCACGCGCCCTTCCGGTTCGCGTTGCCGGCAGCCCCGCGCCGGATTGGGGATGTCCCAACCCCATTCTCGCTGTGCATATCCGATGGCAGCAGAGAACAGTCCGATTTCCTTGTTAATCGTGCTCGCCCCTACCCCCTGTGTCCGTCTTTGAGCTACGTAGGTGCGAACTTCGGTCGAAGTGAGCGTCGTCAGATCGCTTCCACTGAATGCCTCGTAGAGATTCGCCGCCGCGTACCGAATAGCGCACCTTGCCTGCCTTTTCTCGCGAAACACGTACTCAATGTAGGGCAGCATAAGCTCGTCGAATAGTCGAGTCGGTTGTTCGCCCCAGTGCTTGGCCCGATGCGCATCAAGCCTCCACTTACTCAGGATCGCCTCGGCTTCTTGTCGGTCGGCAGTTCCAGTACTTTGGCGAGTTCTTCGGCCGCTTGCGTCCGTGTACGACGCCCACCAGTACGGCGAATCCGTCCGCCGATAGAGACCATCCTGGTCCCTCGTTTTGCGCTTTCTAGGCATGTGCTTTCCTCCCGCACATCCCGCCCCGCGCGCCCTGAATTTTGCCCTGCCGGACCGGATCGGTCCACGTAAATCCGCACGGAAGCCGCACAGACGAGCAACCGCCGGCCAACGCGGCGCGGCTCGATCTCGCCAGCCTCCAGCAGGCGACGCACGGTGCGGGTTGATATTCCGCCAAGCTGCCGTGCGGCTTCTTCAAGGGACCAGAGCAAGGTGTCGGTCACGGTTGGCGTTCTCGTAGATCGCGCAGATGGTCAATGATTGTCTGCGCGAACAGGTGTCTTAAACTCATGAACTACGTGCTAGCGTCGAAACGCCCTACTTTTTCGGGGCGGCAAGGAATCCGCCCGGCGTCGTATCGGCGATACCCGGAAGCATCCGCCACCTAGAACCGTTTCGCCTTCTGCGACTTTCTGGACAGGCCCCAATAAAGACCCCGCCTCGAAGCGGGGTAAGGTGCCGACCAGCCAACAAACTGTTCTCCCCAACCCGTCAGATTTCGGCATCGGGCTCTGGCGGTTCTTCAGTCGCGACCTCCGGCTCCCCAGGCTC
>JAJDOL010000194.1 GCA_022340195.1 Chromatiaceae bacterium | reverse complement strand
GATCGCGAACCTGGTGATGCGCCGCTATCGCGCCGACATACCCGGGTACTGGCGGCGACGCGGGCTGCCGGAGGCAGAGGTCCCTGCCGCCAATGCCTCGTGAGCCGAAAGGATAGGTAGTGGAACGAAACCCATCAATGGGGAGCGAATCCAACAGGGAGGCTAAACGATTGCTGCTGATCGATAGACTCCTCGATTCTGTGGGGACAAGAAGATGAAGCATGCAAACAAGCCGATGGACATCGCCGAAGCGATTCGTGTGCTCGCTTCACTGGATTATCGGTCGAGCGAGCTGAGCGAGTACCTGGCTCGGATCGCCTCCGCCGTAAGCAGATTACTGGAGACGGACTGGTCGGTCGTGACCCTTTCTGAAACCCCGGGCTACGATCGGATTCTCGCCAGCTCCAAAGATATCGGAGATGCGATGAACGCGACTTATTCTCTTCACGGAACCGTTACCGAGCGCGTTATCGACTCAGGACGGCCGTTGTGCGTCGGCGACACGACCTCAACCTCCGAATCAGGTACATTGCCGGAAGGTTATCTGGCCTATGTCGGCTTACCCCTGACGACCTCCGAAGGCAAGACAATCGGTACCATCTGCTCATTCGACACGCAGCCGCGCCGGTTCGACGACGAAACCATTCAGGTCGCCAGCCTGTTTTCCGAGCGAGCTGCAACCGCGATCGAGCTTTTCTCGAGCTTTCGGCGCCTCGAGTCGTTCAATGCCAGGCTCGAGCAAGAGGTACGAGAACGTACCGAGGAGCTACGACGGACTCACGAACAGCTGGTACACAAAGAAAGGCTGGCGGCAATCGGAGAGTTCGCCTCCATGATCGTCCACGAGGTGCGCACGCCATTGAGCACCATGCAAATGGCGTTGGAGTTTTTCGAAAAAAACGACCTCGACGAGCGTGCCTCGAAGCGCCGGAGCCTGGCGCTCCGAGAATCCAGGCGATTGGCAGGGCTCCTGAAGGAGATCCTCCTCTACGCCAATCCCGGGAACGGCCATCTCGAATGTGTGAACCTCCGCGCCCTCGTCGAGGAGATCCTGGCGACGCTGCGCGCCTCTTCCGACGGGACATTCGGCAACATACGGGTGTCATTAGCTGAAGCCCAGCTGCAGGTGCGTGCAAATGCGGACAAGCTTCGCCAGGTAATCATCAACCTCTTGAGCAATGCTTGCGAGGCGTCTCCCGCCCGGGAGCCTGTTCATCTCGCGATTGGTCCGGTCGACGACAGTGAATCGGTACGCCTGTGCGTGCGCAACGTCACGACCGGAGATCCTCCCGATACCGAACGCATCTTGGAGCCTTTCTATACGACGAAGTCCTCGGGAACCGGACTCGGTCTCCCGATCGTGAAGAGAATCGTGGATGCACTGAAGGGTGAATTTTCGATCCAGCAAGACGAAAACGGGGAGGTCCGTGCCGAGGTAACGCTGCCATGCCTGGCTTTATGATCGGGAACGCCTAGGCCGAGCAAGTGAGAAGCACGAAACCGAGGGAGTCTATGTGAACCCGATTACCCGGCGAGTACCCAACAACCGCGGTTCGACCCGCATTCCCCAAGTCTCTGCCGCTATTTCCCCCTGCCATGGAGTCCGGTCAGGTCAGCACCACAATCTTGCCGATCTGCTGGTTGGATTCCATGTAACCGTAGTACACCAGGGCGCCATAGGCGGTCATGTACTGCATCCAGGTCGGTGCTGCCCCGCCATTGTGTTGGTGTAGACAGCCATCGCGTGCCACGTTTTTTTACACCCAGGCAGGGCCAGAATGAGCTCTTGGTGTCCGGCGCGGCATCGACTCGGGTTGTTCCCAATTGATTCTCAATTTTAGCGCCTTTCAATATATTTCGAGAAAACAGCGAGCTACAAAGGTGTTAGGTACGCAATGGATGCGCTGAGCGAGCGTCTGTTGGTACGCGTGAGCCCTCATCGTCGCTCTGGCATATTTCATGCGAATTTCTCTTTAAAGCCTTCGATTCGGCTACCAAAGGAGAATCCCGATGACGATCCAAGGCATCCGTCGAGACAACGAGCGCTTCAGCGGTACAGGCGGTGTGAGCGAGAACAACCGTGGTACCGGTTTTTTACCGGCCTTCTGCGACGCGGAGACGGGGCGAACCGAGCTCTCGCGTCTTCCGGGTGGCGTTCCGGCTCCGATCCATATGCTGGGCGGCTTGCCGGCCGAATGGGTTGTCCGCCGCGACGCGAGCGGTGGGGTCTTGGCGGTCAAGAACACGGTCGTTGCGGGATTCCTGCTTGACGGGCGCTTCTACAGCCGGGAGGAGGCAGCGCTGGCTCGTGCGTAATGACCTGGGAAAGATAATCCTAGAAACGTCGCCACGGCCGCGGATGACGCAGGGTGACGGAGACGTCCCTTTTCCAGGATCAGGGGAGCTCTAGCCCACGGAATACCGCGAAGCCGCAAACTGTCGCGAGTGGACCGCCCGTTCGTACCAGCTGCCCACCCGGCGCTATCGGCTGTATCCGGTTGATCCACCAGTGAATTGGTCACGAGACCGGACACTGGCACAAGGGTTGCCAATCTATCAGTGACGATCACTGTGGAGGCAAGCCCAGATGCAGCAGAACCCGGACTCGAATCCGAAGCCGAATCGGTTGGAGATCCCGCTTTCCGACCCGCGGCATCCAAGACGTACCCGTTTGGCGAGGTCACTGGCCCTCTACACCCGGGGCATCGCTGTAGTGAGTAGGGCGATCGCACCCTGGGTGGATCTCTGGGTTCGCCTGTGGCTCGCACAGACCTTCCTGGTCTCGGGTCTGCTCAAGGCAGGCAACTGGGACAACGCCCTGGCACTGGCCCGATACGAATATCCGGTCGCCTGGATGGACCCGGTGAGCGCGGCCTACACCGGGATCACCATCGAGCTGGTGGCACCGGTGCTGCTTGCCCTCGGGCTTGTTACCCGCGCCGGCGCCTTGGCGCTGCTCGCCCTTACGCTGGTCATACAGCTCGACTACCAGGCCCTGGATATCCACCTTCTCTGGGCCGCCCTGCTGGGATGGCTCGTCGTGCGGGGCGCCGGGGCCTTGTCCCTGGACCGCCTGTTTGTCCGCGGCTTGGCGGACAGTGCCGTGCCCGGGGCCGGAGCCCTGATCCGTGGGGCGACGGCCTTCACACGTTACGGGGAGCCGGTCTATGTCCTTCTCCTGCGGCTGTGGCTGGCGGTGGCGCTGGTTTCGGCGGGCGTCGGCAACATCGACGCGCCGGAGCCCTTCTTCATCGTAAAGACCCTGGCCCCCATTTCAGGTCCTGTCGGCATCGTTTCCGCATTCCTGCTGGCGGTGGGCTTGGCGTCGCGGCCAGTAGCCCTCGCGCTCATCCTGATGGCGCTCGGGCTGGAAATCATGGATCCCGCGCAGCTCGACAACGTCCAATTTCTCGCCCTGCTTCTCGCGGGCTTCGCCCTCTACGGGGCCGGAGGCTTATCCCTCGACGCCCTGATCGGCGCCGGCTTGCGCCAGCGCTTTCCCGAGCTGGACGGCCGGCCCGCCTACGGCCTGGAGGGACTGCCGCGGGTGCTGGTGGTCGGTGCCGGCTTCGGGGGCCTCGCCTGTGTAAAGGCGCTGCGCCACACGCCGGTCGCTGTCACCTTGATCGATCGCCACAACTACCATTTGTTCCAGCCGTTGCTCTACCAGGTTGCCACCACGGCGCTGGCGCCCGGCGACATCGCAGTGCCCATCCGCTCGCTGCTGCGGGACCAGCTCAACGCCCGGGTATTGCTCGGCGAGGTAACAGGGGTCGACACGAAGGGTGCGCAGGTCCTCATGGGTCCCCAGTGCATCCCTTACGACTATCTGGTGCTGGCGACTGGGGCCTCCCATAGCTATTTCGGCCGCGACGAATGGGCGCCCTTCGCGCCGGGATTGAAGCAGATTCAGGATGCTACCGCCGTGCGCAGCCGCCTGCTGCTCGCCTTCGAGCGGGCGGAGGCGACCGAGGATTTGGACGAGCGCCGTGCCCTGCTGACATTTCTCATCGTCGGCGCGGGACCGACGGGCGTGGAGCTGGCCGGCGCTGTCGCCGAGCTGGCTCGCTTCGGTATGGAGAAGGAGTTCCGGCACCTGGATCCGGCCAGTGCGCGGGTGGTGCTGGTCCAGTCCGGCCCGCGCATCCTGCCGGTCTTCCCGGAG
>JAJDOL010000058.1 GCA_022340195.1 Chromatiaceae bacterium | reverse complement strand
TGACCGCGTTGCGGCTCGTCGCAATAGGCCGACTATTCCTCCTCACCGCGCCTTGTCACCACGAAAAATGCCTCGCAATCGCCCTCGCTCAGGCAAATGTCAACAGCCCCTGGCGTTCGCTCACATCAGTCAAAAAGCTCGGCCTCGATATCCGCTTCGATCGTGTCCAAATACTCGGGCGCGAAATCGATATGCAGCTCGACCCACATCGGCAAATGGTCTGACATCTGATGGGTCCGCCAGGTCCCATAGTTGGCGTAGAGCGCGTCCGAATTCGGCTTGACCATGAAGGGTCGATAGGTATCTTCCTCGTCCGTACGGTAAACGACATCGAAGAAATCGAAGACACCGGCGCGATACGGCCGGATATGCGTGTAGCTCTTGCGACGGCTCGATTCCCCGGTCCATAGCGCAATCTGGTCGTAGTACTTGTCCTGCTTGACGTTCGAGCCCGGAACCCGTTGCAGCGGCTACGGGATCACGAAATCGTTCGTCCTGAGGGCGTCCATGGTCCCATGCTCGGGATCCACAATGTTGAAGTCACCGAGCGCGACGAGATAGGAGTCCGCATCCGAATCACTGTCGCTCTTGGCGCGCTCGGCAAGGAACGCCGTGAGTCGTCGGATCTCCTCCATGCGCCGCTCGATTCCAGCGATGCCGGTGCCGTAGTAGATATGCACGGTTGCCAGGTTGATCTTGAGCCACCCGGCCTGGAAGCACGCAATAAAGGGCGTGCGCGCGAACTGCTGCGGCCCACCCAGGAGCGAATTCGGCGGCAGTACGATCTCAGCGGCTTCGGGAAGCGTGGGTCGATCCGTCGCTTCGATGCGGATGCCTTCGTCGGCGGCAATGGGCACACGCGCATTTTTCGCGAAGCGGATCGACGAGCCGGGCGGCAGTACGATCCTGGTCTCGTCCGGGAGTGGAATCTCGACGTCCTCTTCAATCTTCGTCTCACCGGAAGCGAGGGTTTCCGTCTTCAGACCGCTGGGCGACTCGAGCACCTTGCCGGCGGGAAGCTCGTGCCGCGCTCCACCTTCCACCTTGAAGCGATCACCGAACGGGTCGGTAATCTTTCTCGCCGCTCGCCGCTTGGTCTCGAGTGTTTCTTCGCCATCCCCGGAACGAGGACGGAGCCAGGTATAGAAGGGCATCGGAACCTCCTTTCCGCCAGATGGGGCTATCCGAAATTATAGGATACGAATGCAGCGCGTAGCGTGACGAGCTGATGACAATCCCGGGTGATCTACCTCGTCCAACGGTCCGCGAAGCGGACCCTACCGCGCACGCGGGATCACCGTAGGGTCCGCCGTGCGGACCGTTTTGGACGTTGGTCTCGGGACACTCCCCGTCCGGTAGTGGCCGGTTCCCCGTCGGCTCTCACCCTCGTTTTCGCAGCCATCGCTGCATCAGGGGTACCCGCAGGCGCCAGCGGTCCCCCTCCTCGGTAACGAGCAGCCGGCGGCGCAGGGATCGGCGCAGGTCCTCGTCGTCAGGGGCCGGCTGCAGGTCCCGCTCGCGAAAGCCGCGCAGATAGACCCACGCGGAGGACACCGGCTCGTCGGGATTCATGAGCTGGCGCAGGACGGTGTCGCCTCCAGGATCAGTCCGCGGCGGCGCGCCGTGGAACCCTTCTCCAGGTTGACTGATTGGCCGCGCTCCAGGAAACGTATCAGCTTGTCGCGCACATCGAGCCAGTGTGGCGCCTCCGCGCCAAGTTCCGCGTTGCAGGCGGCGAGCAGCTTCGATCGGCGTTTCTTCGCCCGCTTCGGTTCTTGATCGCGGCCGCGAATCGCTAACGGAACCGAGCCGCTTGCCCCGCGGCAAACAGGTCGCACAGCTGCTCGGTCATGGCGTTGCCGAGCCGTTTCTCGTCGTCCAGCATCACCGCCCGGCGGTAGTATTCGGTGACGTCATGCCCGATGCCGATGGCCAGGAGCTCGATGGCGCCGCGCCCTTCGATCTGCGCGATCACCTGATGCAGATGACGCTCCAGATAGTCCGGGGGATTGGCGTCCAGTGTCGCATGATCCAGCGGCGCGCCGTCGCTGACTACCATGAGAATACGGCGCCGCTCGGGACGCGCGAGCAGGCGATCGTTCGCCCAGAGCAGGGCCTCGCCGTCGATGTTTTCCTTGAGCAGGTCGGCGCGCAGCATCAACCCCAGGTTATTCCGCGCTCGGCGCCAGGGCGTATCCGCCGACTTGTAGACGATGTGCCGCAGCTCGTTCAAACGCCCGGGATTCGGCTGTCGGCCCCGCGCACGCCATCGCTTGCCCGGGCGCCCACCCATCCAGTCCCGGGTGGTAAAACCCAGGATCTCGGTCTTGACCTGACAGCGCTCCAGGGTTCGGGCCAGAATGTCCGTGCTCAGGGCGGCGACCCGAATCGGATTGCCGCGCATGGAGCCCGAGTTGTCGATTAAAAGCGTGACGACCGTATCGCGAAACGGAACCTCACGCTCACGCTTGAATGACAACGGATGGAAGGGATCCATCACGACCCGGGTCAAGCGCGCCGTATCCAGCAGTCCCTCTTCCTGGTCGAACACCCAACCATGGGCCAGCTTGGCCTGCAATTGACGCTGCAGGCGATTTGCCAGCCGCCCGACCAGGTTGCGCAGCGGCCCGAGCTGCCGATCCAGCTCCGAACGCAATTGCACCAGCTCGTCGTCGCTGCAGAGATCCTGGGCATCGACGACCTGGTCGAACTGCCGGTCGCAAACCCGATAGGGTTCCCCGTTGAGCTTCGGGCGGGTCTCTAACGGACGATCGGGATCCGGCGCGGTGGGCGCAAGCTCCTTTCTTTGCGAGCCCAGGCCATCGGCCGTGGATTCAATTGTCTCGTCCGCTTCCTCCGCGAGGCTCTCGGCACTTCGCGTGCGGGTGTCGCTGGTCTCATCGGATCGCGGCGGCGCTTTCGAGCCACCACTGCCCGCCTCGAATCCGGTGTCCTCTTCGCTCCCGTTCTCGACCTCTCGATAGATCTTGACGGGGCTCGACTCATCGCCGTCCGGGTCGGGCTCGATGCGCACATCCAAGACCGTGAGCATCGCCATGGCAGTCTGCGCGAAGACCTTCGGATCGGAGCGCGCCGCGGCCAACTCTGTCAGGTGCACGCCGATCCGAGGCCAGAGTCTGGGACTCCAGAGCGCGAGCACCTCCGCGGCGGCCGGCGGCGGCGGAGAGCCCGTCATCGCCTCGCGGGCGAGCAGGCCGAGGATCTCCGGCAAGGGCGCCATCTCCCAGCGCTCACGCTCTTCCCAACCCAGGGAACGGCATCGTTGGTCGATGGCCGCCTCCAGGTTGTGATCCACCCCGGAGAAAATCCCTGTACCGAGGGCCTCGCATCGGGCCTGCTCCAGAGCCGAAAAGATCTCCCGCGCCGGTCCCGGCAACGCTCTGGCTACCGCCCGGATGTAGGCGTCCTGATGCTTGTGGCGCAGGGCCAAGGCATCGGCCTGGCCCCGCACCCGCACCACATCCGACCAATCAGGCGTGTCCGGGGGCGGCGGAATACAGGCCACATCCGCTTCCAAGTGCACGGGACCGGGAACGAATTCGACCTCCAAATCTCTATGACCCGCCACGGCCCGGGCGACGGCTGCGGTCACGCGGGCGAACGACAGACCAGACGCTCCCGCCTTGGTTTCGCTCTGCTCGAGGCGGCGCCGGTGCGGCGCCTTTCCACCCTCCCTCATTTCGATCCAAGCGCCACCCTGCGTGATTGGGACAACTCCGCGGCAAAACAGCGCTGGTAATATTCGGCGATGATCGGGCGCTCCAGCTCATCGCACTTGTTCAGAAAGGTGACCCGAAAGGAGAAGTCCATGTCATCGAAAATAAGATTGTTTTCCGCCCAGGTGATCACGGTTCTGGGGCTCATGACGGTGGAAATATCGCCATTCATGAAGCCCGCGCGCGAGAGTTCCGCAAGCCTCACCATGGCGCGGACCAGCCGCCGCCCCTCGTCGGTGTCGTAGTCCGGTAACTTGGACAGCACGATGTCTACTTCGGCGTCCTGCTCCAGATAGTTCAGCGAGACGACGATATTCCAGCGGTCCATCTGGCCCTGATTGATGGGCTGCGTGCCGTGATACAAGCCCGTCGAATCGCCGAGACCGACGGTATTGGCCGTTGCAAAGAGCCTGAATGCGGGATGCGGCCGCAGCACGCGGGATTGATCGAGCAGCGTCATGCGGCTATCGGCTTCCAGCACGCGCTGGATGACGAACATGACGTCCGGGCGCCCCGCATCGTATTCGTCGAACACCAGCGCCGTCGCATTTTGAAAGGCCCAGGGCAGAATCCCCTCCTGGAACTCGGTTGCCTGCTTGCCGTCGCGGATGACGATGGCGTCCTTGCCGACCAAATCGATGCGGCTGACATGGCTGTCCAGATTCACCCTGACGCAGGGCCAGTTGAGCCGCGCTGCTACCTGCTCGATATGGGTCGACTTTCCAGTCCCGTGGTAGCCTTGAACCAGTACCCGCCGGTTGTGGGCGAATCCGGCGAGGAGCGCCAGCGTAGTCTCGGGGTCGAAGCGATAACCCTCGTCCACCTCCGGCACATGCTCCGAGGATTGGCTGAAGGCCGGTACTTCGAGGTCGCAATCAATGCCGAAAACCTCTCTAACCTCGACCCTTGTGTCCGGGTTGGTGTCGATACGGCGCTCAGTGTGCAGCTTCAAGGGGCTTTGCACGAAAGACTCTCCTCCCAGCGACTATCTCGCTGATTCAGGTTCCAATTCGGATCGCGAAAAACAGATGAGTGTCCGGGGGCGTACCCGGCGATTTCGATTGGATGATGCCGAAACCTTGGTATTGGTATTGTTTCACAATCCGGCCGGGCATCATACGCTCGACGAGTTGTTCAGCGCCCAGGTGGGCTGATTTCTCGGATTTCGACGATTTCGAGTCTCTGCAAGGAATCGCGTTCGGACGGAAGGACAGCTCAACCGACCTTGAAGTGCTTTTTGTCCAGTCCGTACTTCTGCATCTTGTCGTATAGGGTCTTGCGTGGTATTCCCAGTGCGGCCATGGTTTCTTTGATGCTGCCTTCGTTCGCAGCAAGCGCCTGCTCGATGAGGCTCTTTTCGAAACAATCGACCTGATTGGGCAGTGTCGGGGGACTCACTTCGGTTTCGCGGGTCAGGAGCTGGTTGATGTCGAACGCTCGCTCCCCGCCAAGCAGCACGTAGCGCTCGGCGGCGTTGCGCAGCTCGCGTACGTTACCTGGCCAATCGTGCGCGAACAACGCGTGCATCTGCTTCGGACCCGGCACCGGGACTTCGCGTCCGTAACGGGAGCCGGCCAACAGAAGGAAGTGCTGGAACAACAGCGGTATGTCCTCGCGACGACTTCGCAGGGGTGGGATCTCGAGTGTCAGCACGT
Organism: Chromatiaceae bacterium; assembly: GCA_022340195.1. GTDB lineage: Bacteria > Pseudomonadota > Gammaproteobacteria > Chromatiales > Chromatiaceae > Thiosymbion. Next base: position 10,247 of record JAJDOL010000058.1, on the reverse strand, counting down.
TGAGCCGGTAGTAGAGATCCGCACGAAAGCTACCTGCGTCCACCGCCTTGCGCAGGTCGATTTTCGTCGCGGCCACGACCCGCAGGTCCAACGCAACCACCTTGTTGGACCCCAGCCGCTCCACCGTCCGGTCCTGCAGCACACGCAACAGGCGCACCTGCGCCGACAGGGGCGCGCTCTCGATCTCGTCCAGGAACAGCGTTCCCCCGTCGGCATGCTCGAACTTGCCGATGCGCTTTCCTTTTGCCCCGGTGAAGGCGCCGGCCTCGTGGCCAAAGAGCTCGCTTTCGAAGATCCCCTCCGGCACGGCCCCGCAGTTCACCGCGACAAAGTTTCGCCCGCGCCGACTGCTTTGCTCGTGCAAGGCACGGGCCACCAGCTCTTTTCCGGTTCCGGTCTCTCCATGTACCAAGACGTCGGCGCCGGTATCCGCCAACTGGGCAATGGTAGCCCGAAGATCGACCATAGCAGCGGCACGGCCGATAATGCGGGGGCCGGGAGCGCTCTGGTCCATGAGCTCGGTACGCAGCCGGCGGTTTTCCAGCGTCAGGGTGCGCTTTTCGATGGCTCGGCGTACCGTGTCCACCAGCCGCTCCGCGGCGAATGGCTTCTCGATGAAGTCATAAGCACCGTCACGCATGGCACCTACAGCCATGGCGATATCGCCATGACCCGTGATCAGAATCACCGGAAGATCCGGATCCACTTCCCGTACGCGAGTAAGCAGCGAAAGTCCGTCTATTCCGGGCAACCTGATGTCACATACGGCCACACCTGGCCATTCCTTGGTCAGCAAAGGCAACGCTTTCTCAGCACGTGAAAAGGTCTGCACCTGAAAACCCGCCAACTCCAAGGTCTGTTGATTGGCAATGCGGATGTGCTCCTCGTCGTCGACAAAGATGATCTTGTTTTCGCTCATATCGGTAGGGCATTGGTGACTAACCGGAAACCTGGCGGAGCCCGGATGGGCCGAGGGCCGCCGCGCCCGCAGCCGGCAAGAGAATCTCAAAACGGGCACCGCCGAGATCGCTGTTGCCCGCGGTCAAGGTGCCTTTCATTTCCTGAACGATGCGATTGGATATCGTGAGGCCCAGGCCGAGCCCTTCGCTTGCGTCCTTAGTGGTAAAAAAAGGATCGAAGATCCGATCGATGTGCTCGTCGGCAATTCCCGATCCACTGTCCTCCACGATCAGGGAGATCTGTCCCTCGGCGATGGACGCGTGAATCCAGACCAGCGGGGCCGCTTCGCCGTCGACCGCCTGGAGGGCGTTGCCGATCAGGTTGACCAGAACTTGCTGCAACAGCACCTCGTCGGCCCGAACCGACAGCTGCTCCGCGGGAACTTCCACCCTGATTTCGGCTTGGATGTGCTTGAAGCGGGGAGTGACGATGGCACACGACGCCTCGACAACTCCCTTCACCGACACATCGCCGATTTGACCGCTTCGCTTGCGGGAGAAGATCTTGAGCTGGGAGCCGATTCGGGCCATGCGCCCGGTCAGCTCGGAGATCTGCTCCAGGTTCCAGCGTGCCTCCTGAAGACGATTCCGTTCCAACAGTGCCTGTCCGTTGTCTGCATAGGAACGGATAGCCGCCAGCGGCTGGTTCAACTCGTGACTGATGCCCGCCGCCATCTGTCCCAACGTGGCCAGCTTCGCGGCTTGAATCAGCTCGTCCTGGGTGTTGCGCAGCTCCGCTTCCGTACGCATTCGTTCCTCGATCTCTTCGCTCAGGCGCTTGTTGCTGGCGCTGAGATCCGCTGTTCGCTCCTCGACGCGCTGCTCCAACTCATCGCGGGCACGGCGCAGATTGTCCCTCGTGCGCGCTTCGAATCTGGCCCGCTCCATCCGGCGCTTGTACCTTTGGCGCAACCCCAGACCCAAAAACAGAAGCGCCAGGGCGATTGCCGTAACGATGGTTACGGCCTGCAGCACTTGTTGCTGCAGCTGCTCGAGTGGTGCGAGCAGATAGACCGTCCACCCCGCTTCAGGCATCGCCTGCTTCTGCAACAGGTAGTACCGGGATTCCGACCGACGGCCCTCCGTCGTGCCGAGTTCAAGCGCGATTACCCGGGAGCCGTCGCCCCTATCCACGGATGAGCGCACGGGAAGCGCCTTCAAGCTGCCGGGAGGATAACGGCGGCTGGCTAAAATACGTTCCCTGAGCTGCCCGCGAAGAGGAGACAAGGTCCTGTACCGCCACTCCGGCCGAGTGGTCACGAAGATGACACCGTCCGGATCGGCAATGACCACCTCCTCGCGCAGCCCACTCCAATTGGTTTCGATCTCGCTCAGGTCGACTTTGACGACGATAGCGCCGAGAATCTCGTCCCGATCCCGAACGGGATAGGCAAAGTAATAGCCGCGCTTTAGCGAGGTCGTTCCGAGGGCGAAATACCGGCTCGGCTTTCCGCGCATCGCCTCCCGGAAATAGGGGCGGAAGCTGAAGTTCTGTCCAACGAAGGTAGGCTCCGAGGCCCAGTTGCTGGCCGCAATGGTCAGTCCATCCCTATTCATCAAATAGATATCTGCCGCATCCGATACGAGATTGACCTCTTCGAGATAACGGTTGAGCGCAACAATCCGATCCGAATCCGGGGAACCGCGCAAGCGGGCGATCAGGCGCTCGTCGGTGGAAATGAGCTCGGGCAGGTATTCGTACTTCCCCAGCTGGCCGCGGAGATGTGTCACATAGAGATTGAGCCGGCGCTGGCCGCTCTTGGCAAGCGAAGCGATGCCGAGGTCCCATACACGATCCGCGGTTTGCCAGGCGACGAGTAGGTAGCACAATGCAAGTGCGACGATGGCCGCCCATCGATAAAACCCAATCCCGGCCAATTTGACCAATCCCGTACGCCCCTGCCCGACACCTAACCCAATCAAGGATAGCAGCGTTAGCGGCTATCGGATGTCTCACGAGGCCGAACGCCGATCTGCTTCCTCGAGCCGCTGCAGGTGCATCCGGCCCATGAAATTTCTCGCTCAGTGCTGGCTCCCCGTCGGATTTACCGATTCCACCATCATCTCGCCGGTCAACCGGCGGGTTTCCGCCGAAGATCACGGACGACCGCGCAAGCACAAGCTGGTCGGCACCACTTCACTGCAGACACGGGCGTGGCTCGAAAAGGTACGCAAATTGCTTAATTAAGGCTTATCCAGCTGCAACGCATCGGATTTCAACAGAGATATGCAAAAGCGCAAACAGAACATGGCCCTGAGCGCGCAGATTCTCGGTGTCGCCCAGACAGCGGGCATCCATATCAAGAAGGTACCGAGGAAGACCACTTTGCCCAAGGTTCCCTGGCTCAAGCTACGCATCCTGAGCGCCGACGAATCAAAACGCGCTCGCGCCCTGATTCGCGACAGGCGACTTGACGTCTTTTGCGAGGAGATCGCCTGCCCTAATCTTCCGGAATGCCTGGGCCAAACTGATAACGCCTCGAGGGACACAGACAAGATCCCGCCCCGTCGTTGTCCCCTGTGCACAGTCAATCCTAGCGGCCCCACGCTGTCGGACCCGGCCACATCGGAAAACCTCGCCGACAGGATACGCACCATGGGCGTCAAGTATGTCGTCATAACCGCCGCGGGTAGAGAGGAGGAGCCGGACGGTGGCGCGACCCATCTCCGCGACTGCATCGCGGCCATCCGAAAGGCGCAAGCGGACGTCAAGGTGGAGATCCTTTCGCCGGATTTTCACGGCCCTGCGGATCGGGCGCTCGATGTCTTGGCCAAAAGCCCGCCTGACGTCTTCAATTGCAATTTGCGAACGGTTCCGAGACTGTATCCCGAGGTCCGACCAGGTGCAGATTACAACGGGGCGCTGGATCTCCTGAAACGGTTCGCCCGGCGCTTTCCCAAAGTCAAGACCACGTCCGGCGTCATGGTCGGTCTGGGGGAGGAGCTGGACGAGATTCGCGCACTCATGCGCGACCTCAGAGCTCACGATTGCCGCTTGTTGACCATCCGCCAGTACCTGACGCCATACGATGGCCACCTGCCGGTGGAACGTCATGTGCGCCCGGAGGAATTCGAGGGATTGCGCGCCTACGGCAAGCACATTGGTTTTGAGCAGGTCGTCAGTGGCTCCCTCGTCCGATCTTCCTTTCGCGCCGATATCCAGGCCGCGGGAATTCTGTCGGCGACCGAGCCCCCGGAGATACTGATCATCGACGACGATGGCCAGGGAGCCGTGACCGCGGTCGGATCCTTGCGACGTGACCTGGATATTCCCAGCACACGCGAGTGTCGCGACTACAATCTTACGATCGGCAGCAGGCCTATGGTCTCTCGACTCTTGTCATCGCCGAGTTAGGGCGATCCGCGTATGCGTCCTTCCGGGAAATGATCCGAATGTGTGGCCGGTTCACAAAACCTTCGTAACCAGCCTGATCCCGGGATCCTGCCGATCCCGCTCCATGCGGAACCCCAACGACTGCATCAATGCCAGCATGCGCGCATTGGCCGTCAGTACCTCGCCGTCCATTATCCGGAACCCGCGCTCGCGTGCGTTTTGTATCAACGAGCGCATGAGCCGCGCCCCGATGCCCCGACCTCGCCACTCATCGGAAACAACAATGGCGAACTCGCAGACCTCGCCCCCGGGTCGCGACACGTACCGAGCCACACCCACCTCCGCGTCCCCGTCATCCTGCGTCACGACCGCAATCAGGGCCATCTCGCGGTCGTAGTCGATCTGGGTGAAACGCACCAACATCTCCGGCGTAAGCTCCTTGATGGCCTGCATGAAACGAAAGTACTTGGTCTGTTCCGATAGACCACGCACGAAGTTCTGCTCCATTTCCGCGTCCTCCGGGCGGATAGGCCGAATCACCAGGTCCGTCCCTTCCGGAAGCTGAACTCGCTCGATCAGCTGGATCGGATAGGGGTGAATGGCCATATGGCCATAGAGAGGCATCTGAGGCGGCCGGTAGTTGACTTGGATGCGGGCATCAACCACCACCACGTCCTTGTCGTTGCCGATCAAGGGATTGATGTCCATGCTCACGATCTCCGGTAGCTCGCAAACCATCTCGGAAACGCGTTGCAGTATCCTGGCCAAGGCATGGCGGTTCATGGGCGGCATATGACGAAAGGCCCCCATGAGGCGCGCTACCCGGGTGCTGTCGATCATGGTTTCTATGATGTAATCATTCAGCGGCGGGAGACCGACCGCGTGATCCTCCAGAACCTCGACCTCGATACCCCCGGCACCGAAGCTGATGATGGGACCGAAGATCCGATCGCGCACGACACCGATCATGAGCTCGCGGGCGGCGCGGGCGGACACCATATGCTCTACGGTGACACCCTCGATTTCCGCGTCCGGCCTGAGCTTCCTCGACCTCTCCACGATCTCGCTGAAGGACCGCCGAACCGACTGGGCATCGGTGATGTTGAGCCTCACTCCGTCCACCTCCGACTTGTGCCTGATCTGATGAGAGTTGATCTTCATGACCACAGGGAAATCCAGGATCTGGGCTGCCACCAGTGCCTCGTTCGGCGTACGTGCGAGCACTGCCTGCATGGTCGGAATGTGGAAGGCGGCAAGCACCGCCTTGGCCTCGATCGCCCCCAGGGTCTTGCGTCCCTCCGCCATGACGCCTTCGATGATGAGCCGAGCACCCTCGACGTCCGGACTGCGTCTCTCGGACAGGGGCCCTGGCGATTGCACCAGGAGCTTCTGGTTGCGGTGATAAGCCGCGAGGTACGACATGGCCTCGACCGATACGCCCGGGAAGGTGAAGTTGGGAACTCCATTCTCCGCGAACAAAGTCTCCGCCTCGGCGACGCTCTCCTCACCCATCCAGCAGGAGAGCACCGGCTTGCGGGACTTTTTTGCCGCTTCGATCACTTTCTTGGCGACACTGGTGGAATCGGTCAACGCCAGGGGGGCGAGTATGGCCAGCACGCCGTCCACATCGGGATCGGCGAGACAGGCCTCCACCGCCGCTTGATAGCGCTCCGGCGTGGTATCACCAATCACGTCCACCGGGTTGCCGTGGGACCACTCGTCCGGTAATGCCGCTTCCAGCTTCTGCCTGGTCGAGCTGGAAAACTGCGGCAGACTGAGACCGCGATCCACCGCGCAATCCGCGGCCAACACGCCGGGGCCACCCCCGTTGGTGACAATGGCAACCCGATCTCCCGCCATGCGCTTGCGGGACCCGAATACCTGAGCCGCCGCAAACAGCTGGTCGATGGCGTCCACCTGAACCGCCCCCGCACGTTCCAGTACGGCACGGAAGACCTCCGCCGACCCGACCCAGGCCCCGGTGTGCGACTTGGCGGCACGGGAGCCTGCGCCATGGCGCCCGGTCTTGATTACGATAACTGGCTTCAGCCGCGCCGCTGCCCGCAGACCGCTCATGAACCGACGGGCATCGCGTATACCCTCGACATACAGCAGGATGCTCTGGGTGTGGCTATCCATGGCGAGATAGTCGAGGATATCGCCGAAATCCACGTCGGCGGCCGCGCCGAGGGAGACCACGGCAGAGAACCCGAGCTGGCGCGGCCCCGACCAGTCCAGCATGGCGGTGCATATCGCCCCCGACTGGGAGACCAGGGCGACATTTCCTCGCCGTGCCTGCTTATCGCCAAAGCTGGCGTTGAGTCCGTGTTGAGGGCGCATCACCCCGAGGGTGTTGGGGCCGAGCACGCGAATACGATTGCCCCGCGCCGCTTCCACCAGCTTCTCTTGCAGGGCAATGCCCTTTTCGCCCTGCTCGCCGAAGCCCGCCGAGTGGACGACTGCCGCCTTCACTCCGTGCTCGCCGCATTGGTCCAGAATCCCGGGTACCTTTTCCGCTGGGGTGGCGATCAGCGCCAGGTCCACGTGCTTGTCGAGCTCGTACAGGCTCTTGTAACAGGGCTTGCCCGCGACTTGGTCGTGCTTCGGGTTGATCGCATAGCACTGCCCCTTGCAGCCACCCGCCACCAGGTTGCGGTATACCTTGCCGCCGATGGAGCCCTCGGCGTCGCTCGCGCCGAATACCGCAACGACACTCGGGGTAAAAAGCTGCTCGACATCTGACAATCGCATGGGAAACCCACTCCAGGGACGACAAACGCTCGATCCAGACGCCGGAGCGCGAATTACCGTCGGCATGGAAGCCTAGGGTAGCCGGTTATCGCGTATCCAACGGCGCTGGAATAAACTCTCACCGAAGGACGATGAGCACCAGGGAGCCAATTCTCGGTATTTTCGCGCGAATTGCTCGGAGAAAAAACGACAATGAACCTCGCCTTTATCAGCCACCACGAGTGCCAAAACCACCAAATGGGTGTTCATCACCCGGAGACGCCGGACCGCCTGCATGCGATCAATGACCGGCTCATTGCCTCCGGCATGGAGATGCTGGTCACCCACTATGACGCACCGATCGCTACCTTCGAGCAATTGACCCGGGTCCACGATCCGGATTATGTGCGCATGATCGAGGAGGCGGCGCCAAAAGCCGACGATGAGATAACCTGGATCGACGGCGACACCGCCATGTGCAGAGGGACGCTGCAGGCGGCTCGGCGCTCTGCAGGCGCCGCAATCCTCGCCGTGGACCTGGTCATGGGTGACAAACACCACGCGGCCTTCTGCTGCGTCCGCCCGCCGGGCCATCACGCCGAGCGCGCCCGTTCGATGGGCTTCTGCTTTTTCAACAATGTCGCGGTGGGAGCGGCCCACGCCCTGGCAATGCACGGGCTGGAACGGGTAGCCATCGTCGACTTCGATGTCCACCATGGAAACGGCACCGAAGACATCTTCAAAGGAAACGAGCAGGTACTCTTTTGCTCCAGCTTCCAACACCCCTTCTACCCCGGCACCGGCGCCGACTGCGATGCTCCGAACGTGGTCAACATACCCCTGCCCGAGCGAACCGCCGGCAAGGAATTCAAGGCCGCGGTAGAAGACGGCTGGCTACCTCGTATCGATGCCTTCGCGCCGCAGCTCATCATGATCTCCGCCGGGTTCGACGGTCATGTCGAGGACGACATGGCCCATTTCAATCTGCGCGAGCCAGATTACGCCTGGATTACGCGCCAGCTCCACGATCTCGCGGTCAAACACGCCCGGGAGCGGATCGTTTCCTGTCTGGAAGGCGGATATGACCTCTCCGCCCTCGGACGCTGCGTCAGCACCCATGTGGACGAGCTGATCGGACACGCCTGATGCGCATCTCCGTCGTCGTGCCCACCTTCAATCGGATCCACACCCTCCCCCGAGCGCTGGACTCGATTCTCTGCCAAAGCCGACCGGTAGAGGAGATCATCGTCGTGGACGACGGCTCACACGACGGCACGGAGACGCTGATCCGGCGTCAATACCCACGGGTTCGCTACCTTCGCCAAGACAACCGCGGCGTAAGCCGCGCGCGCAACATGGGCATCGCGGAAGCGGGCGGCGATTGGATCGCCCTGCTCGACTCCGATGACGTCTGGCTACCCGACAAGCTCGCGGCCCAATGCGCGGCCCTTCGGGACCATCCGAATACGCGGCTCTGCCATACTCACGAGATTTGGATCCGCCACGGGCGTCCGGTAAACCAGATGCAAAAGCACACGAAATTCGGTGGATACATCTTCCACCACTGCCTCCCCCGTTGCGTCATATCCCCCTCGGCATCGCTTCTTCATCGATCTCTTTTCAACGAGATCGGAACCTTCGACGAGGACCTGCCGGCGTGCGAGGACTATGACTTGTGGCTGCGCGTATGCGCGACCGAGCCGGTCGCCTTCGTACCGACGCCCCAGATCCGCAAATACGGCGGCCACGCCGACCAGCTCTCACGCAAGCACTGGGGGATGGACCGCTTCCGCATCCGAGCGCTGGAGAAAATAATCAGCTCTGGTCGGCTGGATGCCGCGAATCGGGCGGCCGCTTGTGAGACGCTTGTCCGCAAGGCGGAAATCCTTGCTTCCGGGGCCCGCAAGCGAGGCAACATAGCACGGGCGGAGCGCTATGAATCGAAACAAAAAGAATTCGCGCGTTGAAAATAGTCAGAAAGTCCGTAGGGTGCGGTGAGGGAGGAGCCGCATCACCCGCGAAGAATGCGGTTCGCGTCTCTCACCACATCCGACGCGAGCCCCCTTTCCCCTCGTTTACGGATGTAGCCTGTAACGATGATGGGCCTCCTCATCCCGGTAATGGACGTCGGTCCAGCACTTGGGCAGATCCTCACCGGAGCAGAAGACCAGGTCCACCTTTTCGAATTTCTCCGGATCCTGTGCCTCCTCCCCGGCATGAAAACGCCCCACCAGAGTAGGGTGCATGGGATTGAACAGATCCCGCATGCTCAGGACTTCGACCAGCTTTCCAGTCGCTCTTTTCTTGAGAAACATGTTTGATCTCCTCGTTGGTTGGCGATTGTATTCCTACTAACGAGTATGGCCGGGTATGGGGTAAATTCAATCTCGTAGCCGGGGAGGATGATCCGGCTCATTCAGCCCCCTCCGCCCGCTGCTCCGGCGTGAAGGTCTTGATCGACAGCGCATGAAGCTCGCCACTCTCGATTTGGGGCTTGACGGTGGCCATCACCAGACGTTGCCGCTGGATGAGGCTCTTGCCGGCGAAGAGATCACTGACGACAACCGCCTCGAAATGGCTGCCGTCGCCGCTTACCTCGACCTGGGCTCCGGGCATGCCGTCACGAATCAGCTTCGCTACTATTTCTGTTTCCATCGTCTCCAACCTGACGTAGATTTAGCTTCGCGCCGCGGCGATTTCGTCGCAAGCGCTTGTGATGACGTTTCTATAACAACTCGATTTCGAATTCAAAGCTCGCGGGTCGCCAGAAACCGGATGTCCGGCCAGCGCTCCTCGGTGAGATTCAGATTGACCCTGCTTGGCGCCAGATAGACGAGCTTCCCGTCCCCGTCCTCGGCCAGGTTCTCGTAGGCCTTGTCCCGAAAACGCGACAGCATGGTTTCGTCCCCGCAATCTACCCATCGTGCGGTCTGGACCGCCACCGGCTCGACCACCGCCTCGACACCGTACTCGTCCTTGAGCCGATAGGCGGCGACGTCGAACTGAAGCACCCCCACGGCCCCCAAGATCATTTCGTTGTTCTTGAGCGGCCGGAACACCTGGGTAGCACCCTCCTCGCTGAGCTGGATCACACCCTTGCGCAACGCCTTCATCCGCAGGGGGTCCTTGAGCACCAGGCGCCGGAAAAGCTCGGGGGCGAAGAAGGGAATTCCACCGTACTTGAGCTCCTCGCCCTCGGTAAAGGTGTCTCCGACCTGGATGGT
>JAJDOL010000378.1 GCA_022340195.1 Chromatiaceae bacterium | reverse complement strand
GCACCGCCTCCACGCGCTGACGGTAATCCTCGTCCAATGCAGCAAGGATGGTCTCCGTCAGGTCGACGGGCAACTCGTCGAGAACCTCCGCGAGGTCCTGCTCCTCCATCTGCTCGGCGGCGGTGATCAGCTCCGCGTGGTCCATTTCGCCGATCAGGGAAACGCGGGCCTCGTCGCCGACATAGGTCAGCACTTCACCCCGCGCCTCATCGGGAACCAAGTCCCACATAATGCGCCGCTTCTCGGGGGGCATGCCCTCCAACAGACTCGCGATCTCGGCCGGATGCAGGTCGGCCAGCGCGTCGCGCAACTGCTCGCCGCGTTCTTCGGCCAGATCGCGCAGGGCAAGCTCGATCAGCTCACCCGTCATTGCCTGTTCAGTCTTCTGATCCATAGGTTCGGTTATTACTGAAGCCTGGTTCGTCGTGGTGGCGGAGTCCGTGCGCAGATCATGTGACTTTCCCGGCAAAGGCCAGTCTACCGTGTGAACGCTGCAACGGGCTGCGCGACCGATTCGGGTTGGAACCGCGTAGAATGCGCAAGACGAAAGCACCACTATGGGGGCTTATGTGGGATGAAACTACGCAGCCACAAATTGATTTTCGGAGCCGTCACGGCTCTTCTCGGCCTAGCCTCGCTCCCTGCGCCTGCGGCCGACGAGACAGCAGGCGCAGGTCTACCCTTGTGGGAGCTCGGCATCGGCGCAGCCGCCTACAATCAGGCAAATTACCCCGGCTCCGATGTACGCTCGACCACGGGGTTCCCATTCCCCTACGTGATCTACCGCGGAGATTGGCTCCGTATCGACCGCAGCCTGCAGGGGATAATCTATGAGACCCAGAGGGTCAAACTCGACGTCAGCGCAGGAGGCACGTCCGTGGTCGACAGCAACGAGAGCGACGCCCGCGAGGGCATGCCGGACCTGGACCCGACATTCGAGGTTGGCCCTGCGCTGAGCCTGCTGCTGACCAATCCCGCTCGTCCGGACAGCATTTGGGGTCGTCTCGCGGTGCGCACCGCCGTCAGTGTCGACACGGGGGACTGGGACTTCAAGCAACAAGGGTGGATTCTCGACACCAGGCTGCGCTACCAACGGCCCCTGATCGGTGAGACGCTCAAGCTGAGCACCGAAATCGGCGCCTCGTTCGCCGACAAGGACTATCTCGGATACTTCTACGATGTACCGTCCGAGTTTGCCACGATAGAGCGCCCTGCGTTCAGTACCGGATCCGGTTATGCAGGGGCCCGTCTCGGCCTGGGATTCAGCGGGGTGTACGGAAAATGGCGATGGTCGGTTTATGGAGCCTACCTGAACTTCGCCGGCACGCCATTCGAGGACAGTCCGCTGTTGGACTCCGAGCACGACTTCAGCGTCGGCGTAACCGTCGGCTGGATGTTCTGGCAGAGCGAACGCCGGGTTAAGCCAAAAAACACCAGCCCGGGCGGCGAGTTCGAGACGCCGCTCTTCGGACTTTAGGCTGGGTCGAAGCTTCGAAAAGTCCGGGGCTCGGTTGAACGACTGGCTGTCCTTGCATGTCTAGATCTAACAACCAGGCTGGAAAAGCCTCCGACAAGGCCTCGGCTGTAGTCGCTCGACACAAGCATCTCCTCTGGAGCAAGTTCGCTTTGCGGGCCATGGTGGTATCGATTGCCATCGCCGCGGGAGCCTTGTTCTTCCGCAACCTCGACTTGTCTCCCAACCTATCCTACTTGAACGTAGACATACTATCCGGCTCTCGTGAGGGTCATTACCACTCCATCGTGGAGCGTCTGGCCGGTGCGGCGACTCGGCAAAAAGGGAGAATTCGCAACGTCGCCACGCAGGGCTCGCGCGAGAATTTGGAGCGACTGGTCGCCGCGAAGGAAGACTGCGAGGTGCAATTGGGACTAGTGCAGGATGGTTTCGACTGGTCCGCGTTCGAGGACCTGGAACTGATCGGCCGAGTCGGCCGCGCAGAGGCGTTGGTACTCTTGAGCCGCAACGGAGACAACATACACCGCTTGGCGGATCTGCAAGGATTGAAAATCGGTACTGGACCCGAGCGCAGCGGCACGGCCTTTCTGGCCAAGCGCCTACTCGGTACTGCTGATTTAGGCTCTCTCGAGATCGTCTTGAGTTACCACCCACTCAAGCAGCAGATCGAGCTGACAGCGGGCGGAGAGCTCGATCTGGCGCTCTTCGTCATCGACGAGAACGCCGACCTGATCCGCGAGGCGGTGCGCGAGCAGGGTTTGCAAATCGTTGGCCTGGAGCATGCCAAGGCATTGGCGCGGCGTCTTCCCTATCTTCATTACGACACCCTTGTTGCGGGCCTGTTTGACCCGATCCGGGTGATTCCGCCCGAGGAAAAGCCGATACTGCGATTGGATACGTTGCTGCTCGGCAATGGCTGCGCTGCGCATTCCGACATCGTTGGAGTAATGACCTTGCTGGCGCGCGCCTACCCCGATTTCATCGACCGAAATCGGGGAGCACAAGCACCAACGGGTCTGACTCTAGCGGAATCGGCACGGGGCTTCTACGAGAACCAAGGAGCGGAATTAACGGACGAGTATGCACCCTGGCTAGTCGATATCATGCCGCCAAGCAACTGGGTTTACACGATCATGGCGGTAAGCCTGTTTTTTAATCTGGCCGGTTTCCTGAACAATCTGCGTCTCGCCCTGATCGACCTCAACCGGGTCGCACTGGAGCACCAAGTTACCGTCCTATTCGGTCGCTCCGTCAGTAACGAGGAGATTCACCATTTTGAGCCGCAGAGTTCACGGCGCCACATCGATCTGGAGGAGCTCGACAAGCTCATCGAGGCTTACCAGCGCCATATGGAAAGGTGCCGGCGCCAATCGCTGTCGGTCTTCTCGCCGATGGGCGAGGAAATGGGCTATCGTGACCAGGAGGTCCTGATGACCCTTACTTTGGACGCCCTGCGGGACCTTCGCCAACGGCTGGACAGAATCACTGAGAACCCGTAGGTGCTTTGGAGCCTGTGAGCTCAATCCGAATCCTGGTCTACGAACCCCTTTGGCTTCCAAGACCGCTATCCGCTCGGATCAAGCGCTATCCAGCGCGAGGTCAAACCAATTCCCTCATTCCCTCGTTCCGAGGTAGCGAAACAGCATTTCCTCCCACGCCGGATCACGCAGACTCTCTAGGAGAGCCTGGTTGATTGCCTCGCGAAGGGCGCTTCCGGGAGGAAGGGCGATACCGTAGTCCTGGCGCTCGAAGCGAGCGGACAGGACGCTGAGCCGGTCATCGAGCCCCCGATGGATCTGGTAGCTCAGCATGGGTGCGTCGTAAACCACAGCATCCACTGCACCCCCTGCCAGGGCATCCAAGGCATGCTGCAGGCTAGGCTTGCCGCGGAAGTTGATACGCGCACCCGTGAGGTACTGCGTGCTGGTGGTGTCGGAAACGGTGGCGATCCGGGCGCGCGGCAGGTCGTCCTTGCCCCGCACCTTGCCCCCAAGCTCACCCACGGTGAGCGCGGTGGCGATGGCGGCGGTAAACGAGGAGATGATGATGATGCCGGCGAACATCCAGATCATGGCCACTATTCTTCCTGCAAGGGTCTGCGGGGCCTTGTCGCCGTAGCCGACGGTCGTCATCGTGACCGCGGACCACCACAGGCCGGCACCAATTCCCTCCATGGGTGTGCCACTAAACTGGACGTTGCGACGCCGCTCGGACAGCCAGACCAGTATCCCGACCAATAGCAGGAGCCCAAGCAAACCGGTGACGACCTTGAGAAATCTGGCGGAGAAAAAGCGCTGGCTGACCGCCAGCCAACCACCGCCGCTATCGATCCGCACGGCGATCCCGAGGCCGGAGATCAGGAAGGGGTGAGTGAAGTCCATCCGCCTTTCACGGTCGCTGGTGATGGTCAGCCCAGCAACGGCGGCATCCACCTGGTTGCGTTCCACGGCAGCCAGCATCGCCTTGAGCCCCATCTCGCGGAAACGGTACTCGAGCCCAAGCTTGGTAGCCAGGGTGCGCCACAGCTCAATGCTGATACCGTGCCAATCGCCTCTGTCGTCCTTCATGGCGAAGGGCGGTACATCACGAGTAGCAATGGTCATTACGCCGGGGGCTTCCGTGGCGGTGAGAGGCCCGGGGGCGAGCAACAGGCCAAGCCAGAGCAACGCGGAAAGCGGTCTCATCATCTGTTCTACTCCCGCGAGTTGGGCGCAAGCCAAAAAACACCAGCCCGGGCGGCGCGTTCGAGACGCCGCTCTTCGGACGCTGATTGCCCCATTCCGCGGAATCAGCATACCGGATCTGGACTCCCCGCGCTTCTTGGTGCGGAAGGGCATCCTCGGACCTCAACTACGGGGGTCCAACTGCGGGCATCGTCCGCCGTCGCATGGGCACGTCAAACCGTGGCTTTTTTCACCAATAGTTTTTTATTGACAACATAAACTTTTTTACCTAGTCTTCTCTACGGATTGGAGCTATCTTATTTACAACAGGAATACATTATCTCGTTCAGTAGGTTAGAGACTTCCTGGAGCTAATAAGCAACATTTATACTCATGATTCATTTACGC
>JAJDOL010000376.1 GCA_022340195.1 Chromatiaceae bacterium | reverse complement strand
CTCCATTTCGTCCGTGAGGGTGTAGTAGTGGACCGGCCGGTAATCGATGGTCGGCTCCCCGTCTTCGCCGAGCCAGGCGAGGGTATGCTTCGTCCAGTTCTCGTCGTCTCGGTCCGGATAATCCTCTCGGGCGTGGGCTCCGCGGCTCTCGGTCCTGTTCCGGGCGCTGTGCATGGTAACCACCGATAGCGCCAGCAGATTCTCCAGCTCCAAGGTTTCCACCAAGTCCGAGTTCCAGATCAGGTTTCTGTCCGTTACACCCACATCGGCAAAGGATGCGCGCACCTCTCCGATCAGCTTTGCGCCCTCGTCCAGCGTTTCTCCCGTCCGGAAGACCGCTGCGTAATTCTGCATGGTCTTCTGCATATTCATGCGAATGGACGCCGTCGGCAAAGATCCCTTGGCATGGCGCAGCTTGTCGAAGCGTTGCACGATTTTCTCGTCTGCGTCCGCGGGTAAGGACTTGTGCTTCTCGCCGGGCTTGATCAGATCGGCACAGCGTTCGGCGGCGGCGCGTCCGAAGACGACGATATCCAGCAGTGAGTTCGAGCCAAGGCGGTTGGCACCATGGACAGAGACGCAGGCGCACTCGCCAATGGCCATCAAACCCGGCACCACCGCGTCCGGATCCCCGTCCCGAAGTGTCACCACCTCTCCGTGCAGATTGGTGGGTATTCCACCCATGTTGTAGTGCACGGTCGGCAGGACCGGAATCGGCTCCTTGGTCACGTCCACTCCGGCGAAAATCCTGGCGGACTCGGAAATTCCGGGGAGACGCTCGTTGAGGACCTCGGGGCCCAGATGCTCCAGGTGCAGATGTATGTGATCGCCTTCCGGACCTACGCCACGCCCTTCCCGAATCTCGATGGTCATGGACCGGCTCACCACGTCGCGGGAGGCAAGGTCCTTGGCGTTCGGGGCATAGCGCTCCATGAAGCGCTCACCCTTGGAGTTGGTGAGATAGCCGCCTTCGCCGCGGGACCCTTCGGTGATCAGGCAGCCGGAGCCGTAGATACCGGTCGGGTGAAATTGGACGAACTCGTGGTCCTGAACAGGTAAGCCGGCCCGCAAGACCATGGCGTTTCCGTCGCCCGTGCAGGTATGGGCGGACGTGGCCGAGAAGTAGGCCCTTCCGTAACCACCGGAGGCCAGAATCACCTCGTGGGCACGGAACCGATGGAGCGTTCCGTCATCCAGATTCCAGGCCATCACACCGCGGCATACCCCTTCGTCATCCATGATCAGGTCCAGCGCGAAATACTCGATGAAGTACTCCGCCTTGAACTGCAGGCTCTGCTGGTAAAGGGTGTGGAGAATGGCATGACCCGTGCGGTCGGCGGCCGCGCAAGTGCGATGAGCAGTACCCTGCCCGTAGTTGGTCGTCATACCACCGAAGGGACGTTGGTAGATCTTGCCTTCGTCGGTACGCGAGAAGGGCACGCCATAGTGCTCCAGCTCGATGACGGCAGGGATGGCCGCCCGGCACATGTACTCGATTGCGTCCTGGTCTCCGAGCCAGTCCGAGCCCTTGACCGTGTCGTACATATGCCAGCGCCAGTTGTCCTCTCCCATGTTGCCGAGCGCAGCACTCATGCCGCCCTGGGCGGCCACCGTGTGGCTCCGCGTAGGAAACACCTTGGTGATGCATGCGGTGGAAAGTCCTTTGGCCGCCGCACCGAAGGTTGCACGCAGCCCTGCACCACCTGCACCGACCACGACGACATCATAGGCGTGATCAACTATCTGATAAGCATCGGACATGATCCCTTAACTCCCCCAGGCAGTGCGCAGAACAGCGATTATGGAGACGGCGGCCAACAGTAACGCAAGGAATCTGACCAGAATAATGCCGGTCACCTGCAGCCAATGTGTGGAGATGTAGTCTTCGAAAACGACCTGCATCCCGAGTTGTGCATGGTAGAAGATGGCGCCGATCAACAGGACCAGCAACGCGCTGTTCCATGGCGAGCCTATCCACGCGACGGCTGTCGCATAGTCGGCCGATCCAACGGAAGCCACGGACGCGACGAACCAGAGAAAGAGCGGGACCAGGGCGATGGCCGACAGACGCTGCGCCCACCAGTGATGTGCACCCTCCTTTGCAGACCCATGCCCACGAACTCTTGCCAGAGGTGCACGCATGCTCATACCGAACCTCCTTGCATCGCATAGGCCATGCCGAAAGCGATCAGGGTCAAGGCGGCCGCCGCAACAACGACCAGCTTGCCGGATGCGTAGACGGTCTCGATCTCGAATCCCACTCCCATATCCCAGAACAGATGGCGAATACCGTTACACAGGTGATAAAAGAGGGCAAAAACCCAGGGAAACAGAATCAAGCGTCCAAGAATGGAGCCGAAAAACGCCTGCGCCTGGGCATAGCTATCCGGCCCCTGCGCCAAGGCGGTGAGCCAGTAGACGAGCAGCAGCGTTCCGATCACCAGAAACACCCCCGTTGCTCGGTGGGCGATCGAAAGAAATGATGTGAGCTGCGGTTTGTATATTTGCAGATGGGGAGAGAGCGGTCGGTCGGAGTTACCCATGCGCCTTACCTCATGCCTGTCACATTGATGAATACTGGAAAGGATCTAGCAGAAATGTCCCGGAGGTCCGTCAAAAATCGATACATCGGCCCCCTTTTTCCCAGTCCCCGTAGCGGGTGGGCTCGGGCCCCGGAGGGCCTCCAACCTCTCGGTGACCTTGCGGCTGCGCTTCCTTCTGCTCGTCACCTTCAGTGTCGGGCACCGTCGCCGAAGCTTCCTTGTCGCTCCCGGATTTGTTTGAGCTGTTCATACGTTGCTCCGCTCTTCGGTATTCTGTCCGGAGCCCATCGGGTCGGCGGGAAGTCGCGGACGTCGTCGCTCGAACCAAAGGGAGCCGAATATGCGTGCGGCCGCTACAGACGCGAACCATCCTTCTTTTCTTGTGGTAATGCACCAGGTGCAGCTCGAACCCACACCTTTGTGCAGTGCAGCATAGTATAGGGATTTTTAGCCCAGGAGCAAAGCGGTTTTGTGACAGATCCGCGACCTCGATCGGCTCGCGCTAGAACCAGAGCCGCTTGCGCACCCCTAAAGATGCCATTCCAGGTGCTCTAGGATCAGCTGCGGCGACTTGACGCCGCGGTAGTCGTTGACGTCGAGACGGTAGGCTACATGGGCCTGGTCGCCGGCGGATGCGGCCAGCTCCGCAAGGCGAAATCCGATGGCATCGATGGACGCGCCGTCCTGGGAGCGCAGCCGCAGCTTCAAGTGCCGCTCGCCCAGGATCCGCCGCTCCAAGACCCGGAACCGCCCGTCGAACAGGGGCTCGGGAAACCCCTTGCCCCAGGGACCGGCGCCGCGCAGCAGCTCCGCCGTGCCCAGATCCATCGCATGGGCCGGAAGCTCTCCATCGGAGGCGAGCTCCCGCACCGGCGGGGCATCGCCGAGTTGCCGACGCGCTTCCTCGACCAGGACATCCCGAAACGCATCCAGCGCATCGAGCCGCAGGCTGAGCCCCGCAGCCATGGCATGGCCGCCGAAGCGCTGGATCAGGCCCGGCCGACGTTTATCCACGGCATCGATCAGATCGCGGATGTGAAGACCCTCGATCGAGCGGGCGGACCCCCGCAGTATGCCGTCTTCCGCGAGGGCAAAGGCAACCACGGGGCGGTGGTAGCGCTCGCGAATGCGCGCCGCGAGGATGCCGATCACCCCTTGGTGCCAGGCCGCATCGAACAGGCAAAGGGCGGGCGGCAGCCCCGAGGACTCCATGCTCAGATCCTCGAGCACCGCCTGCGCCTGATCCTTCATCTCGCCCTCGATCTCGCGCCGGCGCCGATTGAGGCTGTCCAGCTCCCGGGCCATGGACATGGCCCTGTCGGGATCATCCGCCAACAGGCACTCGACCCCGAGGGACATCTCGGTCAGACGCCCGGCGGCATTCAAACGCGGTCCTGCGGCGAAACCCAGATCTCTGGATGTCGCTGACCCGGGGTCGCGTCCCGCCACCTTCAACAAGGCCCGGATTCCCGGGCTGCAGCGTCCGGCGCGGATGCGTCTAAGACCCTGCTCCACCAGGATGCGATTGTTCTGATCCAGCGTCACCACGTCCGCCACTGTGCCCAGGGCGACCAGATCCAGCAACTCTGCCAGATTTGGAACGGGACGCCTGGTACCGAACCAGCTCAGCTCCCGAAGGCGGGCCCGCAAGGCGGCGAGGAGATAGAAAACGACGCCGACGCCGGCGATCGACTTGCTGGGAAAGGCATCCCCGGGTCGATTCGGGTTGACGATAGCGGCGGCGGTCGGCAGCTCACCGGAGGAGAGGTGGTGATCGGTGACGATGACGGGGATACCGAGCTCATTGGCCCTTCGGACTCCGGCAAGACTGGCAATACCATTGTCGACAGTGACGATCAGGTCGGGGCGCAACGGAGCAGCGGCGTCCACAACCGCCGGGCTCAGGCCATAGCCGAAGGCGAAACGGCTCGGCACCAGATAGGAGACCTTGGACACGCCCATCGAACGCAGGCCGCGCACCGCCAAGGCGCTGCCCGTTGCCCCATCCGCATCATAGTCGCCGACGACCAGGATGGAGCCATCCGCACGGACGCAGCCGGCGAGAAGATCCGCCGCAAGCTCGATATCCATGAAGCAATCGTACGGATGAAGTGCGCTCAACGGCAGGGAGCAGCCGCTTTCCGAGGTGACACCCCGTGCCCGGTAGAGGCGACTCAACAGGGGATGCAGCCCCGCCGACAGGAGCTCCGACGCCGGCGGCTGCGGTCGCCGCTTGATGGCTACAGGGGCCGCGGGAGATCTCTGCTCGGTCAAAAGGTTCCTGTTCCAGCTTCTTGGTATCTTTGCGGGGACAGACTAACACACGGCTACCGCTATGCTTCGCCCTTATCGGTCCACGCGGAAGGCGGAGAGGCGTCCTCCGACATTGGTGTGAGCCCGAGAATTTGAACCCCGACCGTATGGTTTTTGTCTGTTATGTTAGCGACCGAAAGACAGGTCCGTTGAAGTCCCCGCAATGAGAAGTCCGCTTCGCCCTATGCCAGGAGAATCAAAAACGCGACATCGCCGCCTTGATCTGGTCACGCTTGTCTATCTGCTGTCCCTGCTTGTTCCGACAATGTCGGCGGCGGGCGTCAGCGCCAGTCTGGACAGGTCGGCGATATCCCTGAACGAGACCGTACAGCTGGTGCTCGAATCCGACGGGGATCCGGACACCCGTCCCGACCTGTCGGTGCTGGCAGAGGACTTCGAGATCCTCGACCGCCGTTCGAGCCACAGGGTATCGGTCATCAACGGCCAGCGCTCCGAGCGGCATCTGCTGATGCTCAGGATACGACCAAGGCACATCGGCGAGCTCGGGATTCCCGCCATCCCCTTCGGCGATGGCATCACCGAACCCTTGCAGCTGTCCGTCGCGCCGGCCGAAACGGGCTCTGGCGAGCCGGTTGCCATGAGTCCGGCGCCCGCCGGCGGCGGCGAATCCGTATCCGCGCCCAACGCCTTCGTCGAGGCCGACCTGGAGCCGAACGAGGGGTATGTTGGACAGGAGCTGATCCTGACCGTGGAGGTATTCATGGACGGCCCCATCCAGGGCGCGCGACTTCACGACCCGCAGGTCCCAAACACCCGAGTCCTGCCCTTGGGCGAGGACCACAAACAGGTGGTGCGCGAGGGGAAGAGCTATCGCGTTTACCAGCGCCGGTACGCCCTGTTTCCCCAACATCCCGGCCGCCTGGAGATCGGACCCCAGCGCTTCGAGGGATGGGTACCTGGAGCGGGTGCCATGAGTGGGACGGCGGATTATGCGTCATCTGGAAAGCAAATAGCCGAAGACTCCGAGCGCCTCATCGGCAAGGTGCTGCCGGCACCGGATACAGCGGGCCGCGCTGAATGGCTGCCGGCGCGCGAGCTGAGCCTGACCGAGTCCGGGCCGGAAACCTACAGGGCCCAAACCGGTCAGCCGATCGAACGAAGAATCAGTCTGCGTGCCGACGGAGTCATGGCCCGGGACCTGCCCGTCCTCGCAGTGCCGGCACCCCACCAGCTCACCGAGCAACAGCGACAACCCGGGTTGTGGGACGAGCGCCGTCCCCAAGGCGTGATCGGTAACCGGCTCCAAGTGGTCGTCCTTACGGCCCGGGAGCCGGGACATTACCGGTTGCCGCCCATAAGCCTGGAATGGTGGAGCACGAAAACCGAGCGCTGGGAGACCGCCAAGCTGCCGGCCCGCGATCTGGTGGTCTCAGCGGCGCACGCGGGCGATCCCTGGCTTTCTCCACCGCAACCCGCCAACGCGGACCAATACGCGCAACAGCCCCCACTATCGAGCCGGGCGGACATGCCGCATGAGCCGACCGTTACAGAGTCGCAGGTACACG
>JAJDOL010000343.1 GCA_022340195.1 Chromatiaceae bacterium | reverse complement strand
ATGGTGACATGGGATTCGTAACAGCCTTGACGATTCTGTTCGCCTTGATCGCGGATCTGTTCTTTCTGCCTCCTCTCTTATTACGCTTTGGTGGATCTCGATGAAACAGCTTGCTTTTCTGATCTGCGCTTTCATCTTGAGCATGGTCGCGCTGGCCGAAACCAACGAAAGTAAAGGTCGTGCGATAGCGGAGGAAGCGGACCGACGCGCATCCGGGTTTCAGGATTATCGTGCCGACATGGTAATGATCTTGCGCAATCGGAATGCGGAGACAGGTCGGCGCGACATGCACATCAAAGTACTCGAGATGCCACAAGATGGCGAACGCTCGCTTATTGTTTTCGACACGCCGCGCGACGTCAAAGGCTCTGCGCTTCTAACGCATTCCCATGCTTCGGGGTCGGATGACCAATGGCTCTACCTCCCTGCCGTTCGACGTGTGAAACGGATCTCGTCAAGCAACCGTTCGAGCCCCTTTATGGGTAGTGAGTTTTCCTACGAGGATATGACATCATCGGAGGTGGACGAATACACCTACCTGTATCTTCGCGACGACGAGTTGCTCGGCAACCGGGTCTTTGTCGTCGAGCGTTATCCCCGTACACCGGGATCAGGTTACACACGGCAAGTGGTGTGGATCGACAAAGTCGAATATTTCGCCTACAAGGTCGAGTATTTCGACCGAAAGAACGCGTTGCTCAAAACCCTGACGCTTTCCGATCACAAAAAGCATTTGGGCAAATTCTGGCGTGCACATACGATGTCGATGATCAACCATCAAACGGGAAAGAGCACAATATTGACCTGGGACAATTTTCAATTCAGGACCGGACTTTCCGAAGCCGAATTCAGTAGCAACTTGCTCGAGCGCGCGCGCTGAGGAAGCCGGCTCGTTACGGCTTGCGGCGGAGGGGGCCCTAGCGGATTCGAAGCCAGCAAAGGTTCCACGGCGGCATCTCGATCCTGAGCCGACCTTCGTCGGTGGAATGGATGCAGTCCGATAGCAGTTGCTGAAAAACAAAGCGGGGCGACAACCCGAGCTTTTCGAAATCAAGAATCACGGACTGGGGCTCAGGGCTGCTGTTGGTAAGGGCGAGGACGATTTCGCCACTATCGGGCGCTCGCCTGAGAACCGAGTAGACGGGCTTGACCCCGCCTTCACTTCCAACAGTCGCTACGACATCCACCGTGCATAAGGCGTAGGGACTGAACGCCGGACTGCGACGACGCGCCTCGATTAGCCGGCGCTTGCGCAGAAACAGTGCCTGAACAAGCTTCTCCCTGTTGGTCTCGGGGACTTCGAGGGCCTTGGCAAAGACGTCTGCGGATACCAGACCACGGTTCTTGTTGCGATTGTGCTTTGTTGCCTCGAAAGTTTCTTCGTCGTTGAGCAAGGCTGCGATTGCGCCCAGGTAATCCGCGGGGACACAGTGGGGAGCCGTGAAGGCGAAGGACTGGGACACGATTATCCGATCCGCGATCAGCGCAACCTGCTCATCGGCGAGATTGTCCTTGCGTAGCGCCTCGAGCTCCTGCGGCGTCAGAATAGCCTGGGTCCAGGCAATACAAGCCTCGTAGGGCACCTGGACCTGGACCCCATCGACGACCTGACTCTTGTAATTGATGCCCGCGCCACGCTTCCGGAGCTCTCCGATCAGAAAATCCAGCGCTGGCGTTCCGTCGGTCAAAGGCGGCACGTCTCGCATCGGCAGCACGCCGATACCGTCGTGCGAGGCTGTAAATGCGAGACCGATCCGTTCAGGATGTGCCAGGCGCTCCTTCGCCCAGGCCAGAATGGGGCCCGCATCACCCCTGTAGATCGCGAAAAGGGATAAAGGGGCGACCGGGAACTCGTAGACCATGTGGGACTCGTCGCCGTCGTTGCCGTAGTAGGTGGCGATGACGTCCTTTGTGGCATTGACCTCCGCGACCATGGTGACCGCCGGCGCGACCTCCCCCAGATAGCGATTCATGGCCTTGAGCACATTGTGCGTCTCTTCGATCCCGAAACAATCCGTCTGCGGTTCTCCGGGCTCCAGTCCCAGCATCTTGACCAGGTAACCGACCGCGTCCAAGCGGATCCAGGTGGCGCCCGAGCCCACGAAGTCCCGGACCAGGGCCTCCATGACCTTGACGAAGACCCGGGGGTTCTTGATGTTGATATCCGCCTGGCTGGCGCTGAAGGTGCACCAGACGTGCTTGGTGTAGCCTGTATTGGTT
Source organism: Chromatiaceae bacterium (assembly GCA_022340195.1). Taxonomy (GTDB): domain Bacteria; phylum Pseudomonadota; class Gammaproteobacteria; order Chromatiales; family Chromatiaceae; genus Thiosymbion. Next base: position 1,012 of record JAJDOL010000343.1, on the reverse strand, counting down.
TTGAGCTCGAAGACCGGATGATGGGCGCGCGGGCGAAACACAAGCGATAGATCGAGCGCGGCCAACTTCTGTTCAGGAATCGTGAAAAAGAAATCCGCGTACTTCGGATCGTCCTCGATAAATCCGTTAAACCAGTCACCTTTGGTCGAGAGGTGATTCAACACGAAGTCGAACATCAGCTCGGCGTCCACGGCCTGCAGGTCCTGGGGATCGCCGTACTTCGGATCCATTCTGTAGCTCATGGGCTCGAAGCCGCCATCGGCGCGACTCGCCGGCCCCGACAGCTCCGGGTGAACGAGCGGACAGGGAAAGTGCGGCAGAACATGAAGGTGGGAGTAAAGACCTGCAAGGTGGCTGTTGAAGAAGCGCTGAAGCGTCACGGCAGGCGGCTCGTCGCCAGCCTTTACATGATCCACGTAGGCGATGCAGAGGGCATCTTGGTGAGTAAAACGCCGATGTGGGGAAAACCCGGCTTCCTTGGCCCGGAGGCGTTCCGGCTTGTGCTCCGATAACCAAAGGGCCAGATCATCGAGTGCGTCCAGAATCGCCGCGACCTGATCACGGGAAAACAAGCCACGCCTGTACCGGTTCTTGTCGTGCTTGATCAACAGTGCTTCGATGGCCGCGCGCGTCGACTCTCCCAACATGCGGATGTCCTCACTAATGGTTGCCTAGGCGATTTCCGATTCGATGAACCTCTGCAAATCACGAAGCATGCCGTTCGGCTCCGCCACGGCCATAGCAGTGATCTGGTCCGCCCGCTCCTGGGTGCGCGCGTGAGCGTAGATGCGTAGCTGGGGTGCGTTTCCCGACGGACGGATGTGGGCGATATCGCCGTTGCGGAAGAAACAACGGATGCCGTCCTGGACGTTGATGCGTTCGATCCCTCCGAATCCCCGCTCGGCGGTGAAGATATCCTCGAGGACCTGTTTCCCGCGACCCAAAGTCTGGCCCCTGGGATCCTGGTACGACCAGTCTTCGACAACCATCTCCGCAAGGTCGCTCAGACGAA
>JAJDOL010000331.1 GCA_022340195.1 Chromatiaceae bacterium | reverse complement strand
GCTTCGGCAGCATACATTGGCTTGGCGACGATTCAAAAAAACCCGATCATGCAGGGTGGAACGCGAAGCGGCTCACCATTGCGATTTGGCGACAATCACGGACAATCGAATTTTCCGGTAATCGCTTCGGGACACCAAGATGCTCACCATTCTCAAAAACTCGTTCATCTATTCGGAGCTGTTGATCCTGGCGTTGGGTTGTGGACCTGTCATCCGCGCTGCTGCGGCGCAAACTCCCTCTTTTTCTTGCGTCAAGGCAAATACGGGCAGCGTCGAGCAAATGATCTGCGGGGACAGCGAATTGTCCGAATTGGACCACAGGTTGGCAGAGGTCTACGCAGCGGCGCAAAAGAAGGCGACCAACGAGCATCCGCCGGTGCTGAAGGCGGAGCAGCGAGGTTGGATCAAGGGTCGCGACGAGTGCTGGAAGAGCGACGACATGCGCGCGTGCGTCGCAAGCGAGTACCGGCGGCGCATCGCCGAGTTGCAAGCGCTCTATCGTCTAGTCCCCGGCACGGGCCCCGTGACCTATGCCTGCGACGGCAACCCCAGAAACGAAGTCGTCGCCATGTTCTTCCCCACGGATCCACCCACGCTGTATGCCGAGCGTGGCGACAGTGTCTCGCTGATGTATCTCCAGCCTAGCGGTAGTGGCGCCAGGTATCAGGGTCGCAACGAGACCTTCTGGGAGCACCAAGGGGTAGCCCGGGTGACCTGGGGTTATGGAGCACCGGAAATGCGCTGCAAGAAGCTACCTTGAAGCACAGCTATTCGCGCTTTGCCTCAGGTGTCTGGACATGAGACGGATAGGACGCCGACGACGAAGATCCGCCTTTCCCGCTCCTGTTACTGCTGTGAGTGCTCCGCCCAGGCGGCGGCCCCGATGGCGGTGGCATCGTCGCCGAGCTTCGCGACAACGACCGTAAAGGTATCCCGATACGCCGGCATCACTCTCGCCCTCAAGGACCGATCCACCTCCTCGCGAAAGAGATCCGGAAGAGCCTCCACCAGTCCGCCGCCCAGCACCAGGCGGTCGGGTGCAAGCAGGTTCACGACGCCGGCGCACGTCCAGCCGATGAGACGCGCTGCGTCGCGCAGTATCCTTTCGACCACCTCGTCACCGGCCTCGACCGAGGCAGCCAGCACACCGCTTCGGATGTTCGACAGATCAGTACCCGCCGCTGCAAGCAGATTCGGCGCCTCACCACGATACGCGGCGGCGGCCGCTGCGGCCGAAATGGCGAGTCGGCCCGCCATCGCCTCCAGGCATCCGCGCTGACCGCAACCGCACAATGATCCCTGCGGGTCGACCGGCACATGGCCGATCTCCATACAGGAGCCTTTCCGCCCGCGTAGAACGCTTCCTTCATAGACGCAACCTCCACCGATACCGGTGCCCGGAAAAACACCAACAACAGAGCGTACGTCACGCGCCGCGCCAAAACGATATTCACCGTAAACGCCCGCATCCACGTCGTTCATGACGACCGCCGGGCAATCGAATACGTCCTCCAGCTCGCTGCGCACGGGCGTTCTCTTCCAACCGAGATTCGGCATCTCCAATACGATCCCGGCGTCCAGATCGAGCGGGCCGGGGCACCCGACTCCGATGCCTGCAAGCTGATTTGATGCAACCCCCGCATCGTCGAGCGCCGCCTGAATGGTATCGGTCATCCGAGCGAGGCCCGCATCCTTTCCACTTTGGGCCCTCGTCTTCCTTCGCTTGCGTCCGCACGGCCGGAAACTCTGATCGAGCAGAGTAACCAACATCTTGGTGCCCCCCAGATCGACACCTACCCAGTACTTTTTGTCATTCGTCTTCTTTGGCATGAGTCGCTACCTTTGCTCTGATGGCGAGGCACCTCGCGGTGCAGTGGCATTTCGTCGATGTCCGGAAACAGGTTAGAGAGAAAGTGGCTTCATATGGTGGCAACGGGGAAATCAAGCCGGGCATCGGCCTCGGCCCCGATGGGACGAAACCAAGCGCAAATACCTCACCGCGGCTCGAGGCTAGACTATCTTTCCGGCCACATCGAACTATCCCAACCGTTCGAGCCGATAGTCAAGGATCTTATCGAAGTCCGCCTGTGCAGGGCAGAGGATTCCGGGAACGAGGGAGAAGCTCGTGACGAATCACGGTTGGAGGCGATGCCGGGCCTCGAGCTTCGCTGCCCAATGTCGGATCACCCCCGCCTCAGGCGTGCTGCGGATAGAGTGGCGGCAAGGGAGAGTGCTGCCCGCTGCCGGCCTGTTCCCGCGGCTCCTTCCCGAGCGACGGCGCGAGCCGACGCCAGGCGGACGCCCCATCCCAGGGCGGCTCCGCCCCGGCATAAAGGCCGCGGTCGAGCTCGCGCAAGACTTCGGCGGCATCCCCGTTTAGACGCCATGCCAGAGTTTCGAGGCGTCGCGGCGGGTCCAGGGGCCAGCGCGCGGCGGCCCAGTAGAGCAGCGCTTGGCGAGCAACCCGGGCGTCGCCGGCACTGCACGCCGTTTTCAGCTGCGCGCGGGCCTTGGAAAGGTCCGGCGGCGCGGGCGGCGCAGCGGCCGCTGGCACCCGGCCTCCCCTACGGGCGCGCAGCCATAAGACCGCAGTCGCCAACCAGGCCAGGGCGAAGGCCGCGGCCACCCACGGCCAATAGCCGGCAGTGACGCGGGACTCTCCAGTCAGCGCCTCACCCAGATTCGACAAGTCGGTACCGCCACCGGTGTCGGCCGATACCGGTGCGACCGGACCAACCTCGGCCGCCGGCAGGGCCGGCTCTGCGATAGGCTCGGCGGACGCCGAACCCGCTGCAAAAGAAGTAGCGGACACGCCAGCCACCGCCGGTAACACATCCACGGATCGCTCGGGCAGGCTTGCCACTTGGGGCTTGTTCGTCTTGGTGTCCCACCAGGCGAGTCTTACTTCCGGTAGGGTCAGCTTACCGGCTTGCGATGGGACCAGGGCGCTTTTGATGATTTTCTGCGCCATCAGGGTATCGCCCTGTGGCCGGATTTCATCCTGGGCCTTGTCCGGGTA
>JAJDOL010000315.1 GCA_022340195.1 Chromatiaceae bacterium | reverse complement strand
GCCCTTGGCCTTTGCGGCCATAGCCATGCCGAGCGCGGCGCTGATGGAGGTGCTCGAGTGCCCCACGCCGAAGGTGTCGTAGGGGCTCTCGCTACGTTTCGGGAATCCCGACAGTCCGCCTTTCTGGCGCATACCGGCCATGCGGGTGCGCCGGCCGGTGAGAATCTTGTGTGGGTAGGCTTGATGGCCGACGTCCCAGATCAGTCGGTCCTCCGGGGTGTCGAAGACATAGTGAAGCGCAATTGTGAGCTCCACCACGCCGAGGCCCGCCGCCAGATGTCCGCCGGTACGGGAAACGCTGTCGATGAGAAAGCTGCGCAGCTCATCGGCCAGGTCGAGAAGCTTTTCCTCGGGTAGCCGGCGCAAATTGACGGGGAGGTCGACGGACGAGAGCAGCGGGTAGTGTCCTGTTCCCGGACCCGGGTCACGGTACTTGCGGTTGGGCATGCATTGAACCGATAGCGATCAAAGGTCGATAAAATAGTCTAAACCAATTGCCCCCCCATCATGCAGAGCAAAAAAACCAGGCGCTGGCGCGGGTTAAATAATGCCCGCAAACTTTCCCGGGGGTTTGCCGGTCGCCAGGTCGCAAGGATTCGGCGGGAAGCAACCAGATCATCCTTCTTCTATGGGAGCTTCTTGGCTAACCGGGTTGGCTGAGGGGAGGGTACCCGCCAGGCCACGGGCCTCATCCAGCACGAATTGCCGAAATGCCTGGGCGGCGGGCGATAGGCGCCTGCCACGGCGGTAGACCAAGTGCCACTGGCGCTGGATCGGAAAGCCTTCCGCATCGAGAATTACCAGCCGCTTGGTCTCGAGCTCCAGCTCCACCGTGTGGACGGAAACGACGCTCAAGCCCAGTTTCGCCCGGACCGCCTGCTTGATGGCCTCGTTGCGGGTCATCTGCATGCCGTGGCGAATGGCGACGCCGTGCTCGGCAAAGAAACGCTCCATGGCTTGGCGTGTGCCGGACCCCGACTCGCGCATCACAAACACCTCTTCGGCGAGACGCCGAATGCTGACAGATTCCTTTCCGGCGAGGGGATGCTCCGGCGGGGCCACCACGACGAGGGGATTCTCCATGAACGCCTCGGACTCCACGTCCACGCCCTCCGGCGGCTGCCCCATCAGCACCATGTCCACCGTGTTCGCCTGGAGCTGCTGCACGAGGCGCTCACGGTTGGTGACATCCAGCCGCAAGCCGATGCCCGGGTAGCGTTGATGAAAGGCCGCCAGCAGGCGCGGCGCGAAATAGTTCACGGTGCTGGCCACCGCGACGCTCAGACGCCCCCGGCTCACGCCTTTGAGGGACTCGATCACCTCTTCCATCTCCTGCAGGGAGCGGTTGATGCTGCGGCTATAGTGGAAGAGCTCCCGTCCGGCCTCGGTGAGGCTTATCTGCTTGCCGAGCTTCTCGAACAGCGGCAATCCTACCTCGTCCTCGAGCTGTCGAACTTGCATCGAGACCGCCGGCTGTGTCAGATGCAGTTCCTCGGCCGCTCGCGTGTAGCTCGACAGACGTGCTACCGCTTCGAAGACTCGGAGCTGGCGCAAGGAGACGTTCATGTGGAAGCGAGCTCAGCTCCCGGCATTCGACCGGCAGCCGACGGTCGCCCACCGGATCGACACCGAAGGATATTCTGACGGCCGAGCGTTGAACGCTGACGAATCACGCTGCCGCCCCATAACATCCGCGCCCTTATCCATAAGCTTTAGCTTATATCTGCTATTAGAAATATTGACTAGTAATTATATGGTTATCTCATATAATTCCGCCAGGTTTCGTCGCGGGACACCCAGCGGACGGCACCCCGGTTCAACGTTGGCGCGGTAGCGCCGGCTTCACTCCCCATCCGATTCTGGAGGATCAGCACCAATGGCAAAAACTTACAGCGCGGGCGTCAAAGAGTACCGCGAGACATACTGGATGCCCGACTACACGCCCAAGGACACCGATATCCTGGCGTGCTTCAAGATCACCCCACAGGCGGGCGTGCCCCGTGAGGAGGCGGCCGCCGCCGTCGCTGCCGAGTCCTCCACCGGTACTTGGACCACGGTCTGGACCGACCTGCTGACCGACCTCGATTACTACAAGGGACGCGCCTACGCCATCGAGGACGTGCCCGGTAACGACGATGCCTTTTTCGCCTTCATCGCCTATCCCATCGACCTGTTCGAAGAGGGGTCGGTCGTCAACGTCTTCACTTCCCTGGTCGGCAACGTGTTCGGCTTCAAAGCCGTGCGTGCCCTGCGCCTGGAGGACGTGCGCTTCCCCATCGCCTACGTCATGACCTGCAACGGCCCGCCCCACGGCATCCAGGTCGAGCGCGACATCATGAACAAGTACGGTCGTCCGCTCCTGGGTTGCACCATCAAGCCCAAGCTCGGCCTGTCCGCCAAGAACTACGGCCGTGCCTGCTACGAAGGTCTGCGCGGCGGCTTGGATTTCACCAAGGACGACGAGAACGTCAACTCCCAGCCCTTTATGCGCTGGCGTCAGCGCTTCGATTTCGTTATGGAGGCCATCCACAAGGCCGAGGCGGAGACCGGCGAGCGCAAGGGCCACTACCTGAACGTTACAGCTCCGACTCCGGACGAAATGTTCAAGCGTGCCGAGTACGCCAAGGAGCTCGGCGCCCCCATCATCATGCACGACTACATCACCGGCGGCTTCTGCGCCAACACGGGTCTTGCCCAGTGGTGCCGGGACAACGGTCTTCTGTTGCACATCCACCGCGCCATGCACGCCGTTCTGGACCGCAACCCCAACCACGGAATCCACTTCCGCGTGCTGACCAAGATCCTGCGTCTGTCCGGCGGCGATCACCTGCACACCGGCACCGTCGTGGGCAAGTTGGAAGGCGACCGCGAGTCCACCCTGGGTTGGATCGACCTGCTCCGCGAGTCCTACGTCAAGGAGGATCGCAGCCGCGGCATCTTCTTCGACCAGGACTGGGGCGCTATGCCGGGTGCCTTCGCCGTCGCCTCCGGCGGTATCCACGTCTGGCACATGCCGGCCCTGGTGACCATCTTCGGCGACGACGCCGTCCTGCAGTTCGGCGGTGGCACCCTCGGTCATCCGTGGGGCAACGCGGCCGGCGCAGCGGCCAATCGCGTGGCCCTCGAGGCCTGCGTCGAAGCGCGCAATCAAGGTATTCCCATCGAGAAGGAAGGCAAAGAGGTCCTCACCAAGGCCGCCGCCAACAGCCCCGAGCTCAAGGCCGCCATGGAGACCTGGAAAGAGATCAAGTTCGAGTTCGATACAGTCGACAAGCTGGACGTGGCGCATAAGTAAGCGATTAGCTCTTAGCGACTAGCCGTCCGGCGGTTTCGCCGCCGGACACGACACTGAGCTAAAGGCTGACTGCTAAGAGCCAACAGCTCAACAACCAGATTCGAGAATTCGCAGAGGAAACACCAATGAGCGACATGCAAGACTACGCGTCCAGCCTGGCTGACGTGAACAGCCGCAAGTTCGAGACCTTCTCTTACCTGCCGGAGATGGACGCCGCGGCAATCCACAAGCAGGTGGAGTACATCATCGCCAAGGGCTGGAACCCGGCCATCGAGCATACCGAGCCGGAGAACGCCTTCGGTCATTACTGGTACATGTGGAAGCTGCCCATGTTCGGCGAGACCGATGTGGACGTCGTCCTGGCCGAGGCCGAGGCCTGCCACAAGGCCCATCCGAACAACCACGTGCGCTTGGTCGGTTTCGACAACTACGCCCAATCCAAGGGTGCCGAGATGGTCGTCTTCCGCGGTAAGCCCGTATAGATTTTTGCTCAGGCAAAAATCCATGTTGTCGGGACGATGATGAAGGCCCCTGCCCCACTTCGCGGGGCGGGGGTTTTTTGTTGTCTGAGTGAATCGCCAAGGTGCCAAGGACGCAAAGAAGAGAAGAATTTGAACCGCAGAGACGCGGAGGGCGCAGAGGGGTGAGTATTTTATGACGGATGTGTCGAACAGGTTTTGGTTCGGTGCGAGACAGATTCTGTCTAGTACATCCAACCTAGATTCTGTGTAATACAGCTGTTAGCTGCCATTAGGAAAATCCGCAGTATGTACAACTTCCCGAAAACAGAAAAGAAACTAAAGAGCCAGATCTCGAGCTATAGATCCTCCTTGTTGAAGGAGAAAAAGAAATTCGGCTTTGTTGACGATGGACAGGGAAAGAGATATTTGCTTTTTACTTTCTATTTTGTATTGAATGATATTGAAGAAACAAAAGAATATATTGAATGGTATGAAAAAGAGTTTTCCGACGATATGGGGGAACCAATTCAAAAATTGTGCTGGGCATTAAGCTTGAGGAGAATGGATAATGAAGCAGGAGCAAGGAAGATGTTAGCGGAGACAATGTTATCAAACCTTTACCTCATACCGAAACTCCTAGATCAACAAATCGCGGAGTATGACATTTGGCAACTATCGAGCGACGGGCATATTGGATACGCTGATTATATACCAAAAGAAGTAATTTCATCCATAACAGACGCGGAAACGCAATGGCTGCGTCAGCAATATGATTCACTCGAGTTTCGCCGCATTCGGAACCGTTATATCGACATATACGGTAAGCTCAAAAATACTAAAGAAATTGACGAGAGGACGCGCCTATTAGAGGAGTCTCATTCGCTTTTGGATACTCTTAATCAAAAACGCAGCTAAAGGGAAAGGGATCAGATCCCTTTTCGTGTTGATACTCCAGAGCGATGACTGGGCTGGGATAACAGTGGCAGACCAAGCTTAATTTTCGAGCGAATGGAAACGCCTTGCATGTGATCCATAGCAGAGCCCAAACTTCACGTCGAGCTTGAGGAAAATCCCCAAGTACGGTGCAGTGCCGCTTGGGTCGCCGTATAGAATAAGGTTTCGCAGCAAACTAGAGAGGTCGAGGTTTGTATGGATTTCAGTGATGATGATCTCTTGGATGTATGCCAGAATATCGAGGCAGGATTAAAGAAGCAGTATGAAATAAATCCTGCTCTAACGGATTCCATCTGTGTATTTGCCCTCGAAAACGCCAAGATTGCGATAAAGAAAGAATTTGGATTT
>JAJDOL010000031.1 GCA_022340195.1 Chromatiaceae bacterium | reverse complement strand
TCAAACCGGGTTGTCGATGTCCAGGAAGCGATGCTCGATTCCGAAGCGTTCGGCAAGGTGCGCCCCCAGGGCCCGCACACCGTAACGCTCTGTCGCGTGGTGTCCCGCAGCGAAATAACTCAGTCCGAGCTCACGCGCCTGGTGAGTTGTCTGCTCCGAGATTTCTCCGCTGAGATAGGCATCGACACCCAGCCCCGCCGCCTCTTCGATGAACCCTTGAGCCGCCCCCGTGCTCCAGGCGAGGGATTCGATTGGACGCTCATGCGCCGCCACGCAGAGCGGCTGGCGTTTGAGGACCCGCGCCACTTCAGACGCGAGCTCTACCGCATCCATGTGACAACGCAGCCGTCCTCGCCACACGAGCCCCCGTGTCCGCGCCGGACCGGCGTCGACAATTCCGAGCACGTGTGCCAACTGCCGGTTGTTGCCGAGCTCCGGGTGGGCATCCAAGGGTAGATGATAAGCGTAAAGGCTCAGCCCGGACCGCATCAGGGCTCGGACGCGACGCCCTCTCATGCCGACAAGGCAGGAGGGCTCACCCTTCCAAAACAAACCATGATGGACAAGGATCGCATCGGCACCCTGGGTGATCGCCGCATCGATCAATGCCAGGCTCGCAGTCACGCCGCTGACCAAGAGCCTGACTGGCCGGTCCCCCTCCAACTGCAACCCGTTCGGGCAATAATCTTCAAACTCGGCGCAGGCCAACAGACCCTCGCAGTAGTCACGCAGCGTATTGATCTCTAACATGGACGCTACCCCGAGCGAGCTTACGATTGGTATCAACGACGCCCAGCGAAACACTGGCGCACATCCACGGGAGGTTGACGCGTGGCGACCGGCGTAACACCTTTGCGGCCGACGTCAGGCGGTGCCGCCATGCACTGGGTCTTGCGGGATGGTAGCGTGGGAGATCGCCGAAAATTGACAGAAATCGCCGTAACTTCATGAAGACGGGCTCCGCATGGTCCTGGGCACTAACCGCTTTTGCGCTGGGTGCCGGTGCAACTCTTATCACGATTTGGAGCGAGCCGCAGCTTCTGCAAAGCGGAAGGATGCGGCCACCGGGCAACTCATCCCAGGGCACCGCCGGCTCAGTCCCCACCTCGTACGCGGACGCCATCGCCCGGGCCGGGCCGGCTGTTGTAAACATCTTTTCCACGAAGTTACGAACCGAGCGCCAACCTCTGGCGTTCACCGACCCCTATCTGCAACGCCGCTTCGGCGCGCTGTTGCCGGAGCGTCTGCAACGCAAGTCGGCTACCAGTCTCGGCTCCGGGGTTGTTCTTTCCCGGAACGGGCTAATGCTCACCAACCGCCACATCGTCATGGACGCGGACGAGATCCGCGCCGTGCTCGCCGACGGCACGGACCTGGATGTAACGGTCGTCGGTTTCGACCCCGAGACCGACCTGGCCGTACTCGAGGCGAGTGCCACGAATCTGTCGGTCATCCCCATCGGCCGTCCCGAGGAGCTGCGGGTGGGCGACGTGGTCCTCGCCATCGGCAATCCTTTCGGCATCGGCCAGACCGTGACCATGGGGATCGTCGGCGCAACGGGGCGCACCCGACTCGGTATCAGCCGCATCGAAAACTTCATTCAGACCGACGCCGCCATCAATCCGGGCAACTCGGGAGGTGCCTTGATCAACGCCCGCGGCGAGCTCATCGGAATCAACACCGCCATCTTCTCCAAAAGCGGTGGCTCCGAGGGAGTCGGTTTCGCGATTCCCGTAGACCTGGCCACCGACGTGATGCAACAGGTCCTGTCCAAGGGCCGGGTCGTGCGCGGCTGGATAGGCATCGTGGGGCGCAGCGTCACGCCTCAGCTGGCCGAATCGTTCGGGCTGCGGGCACACAGTGGAGTCCTGGTCTCCTCGACCTTGGAAAACAGTCCTGCCGAGCGGGCGGGCCTGCGCCCGGGTGACGTGGTCACCCGTGTCGGCGACCGAGCGGTCGCCACGACTCATGAGTTACTAGCGGCCATTTCTGCGGCGGGGCCTGGCTCCGACATCGAGTTGGAGGTTTGGCGCGGAAGCGAGCGCATCGCGGCACGCACCAAAACGGTTGAACGGCCGCGCATCGCAGGCCACTAGGACCGGCGCTCGGTACGTCGTCGCAACCAGTCGCCGGCGCGGCACAACGGACCTTGGTTTGCCGCGCAACGCGCAAAACATAGCGAAGCACGCGAACGTTCGTCCCTTATGTGAATAGCCTGCGCGCGGGGTAGAAAACCATAAAAAACGGGGCCCGAAGGCCCCGTTCTAATCCAGAAAGGACTAAGCGAGACTTAGAACTTGTGGACCAACCCGAGCGAGAAGCCGCTCCAGTCGGAGCTGACCTGATCGGATTCGGTCGCGGTGTACAGCATGTAGGCCCGGGTCCGCTTGCTGAAGTTGTGATCGAAGCCGATGGCCCAGGAGTTGTGATCCCGGTTGTTCAGGTAGGCCACGTCCGTTGCCGGCAGACCGGTCGCGGAGGAGATGGCGGCGCTACAGGTCGCGGCGTAGGGGTAGGTGCCGCCGACACCGCTCATCACACAGCCCTCGGTATCGTTCTGGCCGTACATGGCCTTGACGGTGTTGTTGCCAAAGGCATAGGCGGCCTGGAACTGCCACATATCCATGTCGGAGTCCGCGGGCGCACCGGCCACGTTGGAGTTCGACTCATAGATACCCGTGAGGGTGAAGCCGTTCCAATCCAGCAGTCCGAGACCGACACGCCACTTGGTCCAGTCGTCGGCATTGCCGTAATTCGGGATACCCAGGTAGGATGTCTGGGTAACGCCGTTCACATCCACGTACTCGCCATCCAGGGTGGACGACCAGTGATCCTTGCCCAGGACCTCGTAGCCGATGCCGGCGTAGAAGGGGCCGTTACTGTAGATACCGGCCACCGACCAAGCGTCGGCGATACCGTCCGGGGACTCACCTGCCGCACCATAGCCCAAGGGGGTGGCACCGCCGGAGGGAATAATGGCACCGGCGAACTGGAAGCCGCTGAAGCTCGGGCTGATGTAGGCGATGGCGTTATCCGCACGCACGTCGGTAAAGCCGATGGTGTGGTTGTAGTCGGCCAGGGTGTCGGAGAACAGGTCCAGCTTGCCGGTGGAAATCTTGAACGGCGTGTCGTGACGACCCACCAGGAAGGTACCCCAGTTGCCGGCCAGGCCGACGAAGGTGTTACGCATGCTGATCGTGCCCGGGTCGCCGTCGTCGATGTCGCCGTCGGCGTTGGTCAGGCGCACACCGAGCTCCACCTGATAGATGGCCTTGAGGCCGCCGCCCAGATCCTCGGAGCCCTTGATGCCGATGCGGTTGGAGCGGGCGTTGGCGTTCAGATTCCAGCCGGTGAAGCTCTGAGACGCGGCAACACTAACTGGCGTCTCTAGATCTACATAGGTGCCGTCCGAAAGTCGAACCTGCGTGATCTCGCCGGGGGCCAAGGCCTGACCGCCGATGATCTGAATGTCGTTATCGGCAAGGTCTTGCGCCACCTGCCAGAAATTAAACGGGCTCTGAGCGACGCCGGCCGCCTGAAAAAGGGTTGCCGTCGGGAAGGTTCCGGTGACGCCGTCGGCAAAACGGACAGTGAGTCCGATTGTATCCGGCAGGAGTTGAGACGAGTTCACCGGCACGTTCGAAATCGGCTTGGTGGATGGACCGTACGTGAAGGCGTTCTGGTCGACGTCCACATAGTCGATGGAGTTGTCCAGCCTGCCGTAGATGGTAGCATCGGCAAGCACGGCCGCCGGAGCGGTCATGGCGGCTGCGACCGCCAGAGAGAGGAGCTTTTTGTTCATCAAGTTCTCCGCTGTTGTTGATTTGCCAAAAAAAATCTGCAAAAACCAAACGCAGTTGCGTCTTGCGATCTGAATAATAGACCACCACACAACATCACGCAACACTTTTTTTGAAAAAAGATACACAAAGCCGCTTTGTTGCTTTTTGGGTACAAGCGCATCGCAGCGAAAGGCTCGCAAGCGTTTCCCGCCAGCCAGCGGCTGATTACCCGAGCGACGCATGCAGTGGCGGGCATGGTGGACCTTCACGCATTTTCGACGAAGCCTTGCCGTCTTTGACGTCGCCGCAAGCGGTGCTTGTTGTGGGAACGAAACAGTTGGACCGTGTCAGCGCGTCGGCCGGAAAGATATTCGCGGCTGAGCGTCCCACGCCGCGAGAAGGACATGGAGGCGGAAAACGCCACTAAGGCGAGCCCGGTCTCCGCCGCCACATCTCCCCGGAGGCTCCACCGCGAGATTGGATAGATCGGACAAGTTCACGACGTTGCACACTCGTGCAAGAAAAGCTTGCCGCTCGGACCAAGCGACCGAATACCTTAGCTAACTATTACGGTAGGACATGGACTCGATGGCCACTACATCGGTCCGCCAAATCTGGCGGTGGCAAAAATACGCCACTTCGCGCAAGGTCAGATCGTAGGACACATGCCCGCTAACAAACCAATATATCCAGGCCAAAAAAAGAGGGGAGAAGGTCGGCATCTCTACCGGTCTTCTCCCCTCTTTTTTGGCTGGGGGACTAGGATTCGAACCTAGGTTGACGGAGTCAGAGTCCGTAGTCCTGCCGCTAGACGATCCCCCATCGAGCACGCCCTCCTGTGGCCTAACCCCGGTTCCCTGGTTACCTCTTCGAGTATTGCGGCCGCTTGCGCGCCTTGTGCAACCCCACCTTCTTGCGCTCGACCTCACGGGCATCACGGGTGAGGAAACCCGCCTGGCGCAGCGGTCGACGCAGCTCCTCGTCGTAACCGAGCAAGGCGCGGGCGATACCGTGACGTATTGCACCCGCCTGACCGGATGTTCCGCCCCCGGTTACCGACACCTTGAGATCGACGCGATCCAACATCGAGACGGCTTCCAAGGGTTGCCGGACAATCATGCGTGCGGTCTCGCGACCAAAGAACTTGTCCAAGGGCCGACCATTGACGGTGATGCTGCCCGAACCCGTGGTCAGGTAGACGCGCGCCGCGGAGCTCTTTCGACGCCCGGTTGCATAGTTGGATTCCGCCATGAACTTGCTTCCTACGCTCAGATATCGAGTGGCTGAGGCTGCTGGGCCTGGTGGTGATGCTCCGGTCCCGCGTAAACGCGCAACTTTCTCAGCATGGCCCGACCAAGCGGATTGCGTGGGAGCATGCCTTTTACGGCATGGCTAATGACGCGGTCGGGCGCCTTGCGAAGCAACTTTTCCAGATTGATGGACTTGAGGTTGCCGATGTAGCCCGTGTGGTGGTGATACATCTTGTCCTTAAGCTTGTTACCGGTCACGTGCACCTTCTCGGCATTGACGACCACGATGTAGTCGCCGGTATCCACATGGGGCGTGTAGGCTACCTTGTGCTTGCCGCGCAGGCGCCGAGCGATCTCGGAGGCGAGCCTGCCGAGCGTCTTGCCTTGTGCATCAACCAGGTACCACTCGCGGCGAACCTCCGCAGGCTTGGTACTCACAGTCGTCATATCCGGTGCTCCAAGACCTCGTTTGCCAAATTAGGTAAAAATAAAGACGGCCAAAGATACAGGAATGTTTCCGGTGTGACAACAGGATTTTCGCTCTCCTTCGGCATTGCCTGCTTAGGTCCAGATGCGGAATAATCCCTAACTGTATTCGACAGTTGCGGTCCGCGTCGCGGACTCCGGACTAAACGACAAAGAGGTTTTTTGGAATGAAGCGGCTCACAGGTCTACTTGCTTGTCTCGTACCATTTTTCGCCGCCGCCGGGGAATTCAGCTCAACCCTGGTCGTCCAGACCGGTTTCCTGCGCGAAGGGGACCTGATTGTCCGCAACATCACCGATTTGGTGAGTAAGAAGACCTGCCTGACCTTCTACATACGCACCGCGGGAACCAGTCCTATAACCGATTGCTACGACGTAATTGGCGAGTTTGGCGCCAATGTCCGGCAGGCAGCCCACTTGAAAGAGGGCGAGCTGATAATCCGCAAGGTAGAGGACACCAAGAACAACCGTGCCTGTCTGGTCGCTTACGTAAGCACGCCCGGCACATCGCCTGCTGTGCACTGCTATACAAGCGCCCACCGCTTCAAGGAGGGGCTGCAAATAGACAGCCATCTTCGCGAAGGTGATCTGGACGTGCATCGCATCGCCGACGCAAGCGCGAGCACAACCTGTCTGGTGGCCTTCGTAAGAACCAAGGGAACCGCCCCCTCGACCTTCTGTTATCCGAGTATTCCTCAAGGCATCGGCCCGTTACGCCAGGAGAATAAGCTCAAGGAGGGCGATCTCGTGGTCCGAAAAATCACGGACGGCGCAAACAACAAGGCGTGCCTTGTTAGCTATGTGAGCACAGAAGGCACGTCGTCGCGAATGTTTTGCTTCGACCGCTAGTTTTTATCCATCGGCCGGAAGGCCGGTGCTGAGCCCCAGTCGCTCGACGGCGGACTCGATCCCCAGTCGCTGGGAGGCGGCGGCGTCTGTTGCTGAGACTCGAGCTCCTCGATACGCCGTTTGAGCTCGTCGATTTCGCTGCTCTCGACCGCTGGTGCAGACGGGGCCTTGGCGGCCGGCGCTGCAGGGATGGCGGGGGCGGCTCGAGCGGTCGGCGCGGCACCAGGATATCCGTGTGGGCCATAGGGTCCAGGAACGCCGTAGGGAGCACCGCCGTAAGGACCTGGTCCATAGCCGCCCCAGGGGCCACCACCATAGGGGCCACCCCAAGGGCCCCCGTAGGGTCCGTCCTCGAAATCGTCGTAGCGGTCTCGACCGCCTCCCATCCATTTGCTCGGGTTCATCATATTGCCGAAATCAAATGCCTGACCGTCCGGGATGTACACGAACGATGCGCTCGCGATGCCGGTGGCGGCCATAACCGCTAGTAGCTTGGGTGTGTTACGTGACACGGCGGCTAGTCCTCCAGGTGTCTTTGCCGTTTCGAAATTGGTGATGGTGGGGGTGGCCTTGCCCGGCGTCCAAGCCACGAAGGCGGGTGCCTTCGGAATGCGGCGCCGGACGTTGCGACTCGCGTCCATCCGGTTGCGCCCGCAGATCCTGAACCAACGCGCGCAGCCAATCGATCCAGGGTTCGATGCCAACCTGCTCTCGGGTCGTGATCGACAGGAAGGGCGCCTGCGTCGCCAGTTGGCGCAGATACTGTTCCGCGCGTACCGGGCTGAACTCCGCGAGAAATGCCAGCAAATCCGACTTTGTGAGCAACACCAGATCGGCGGCCCGGAACATGACCGGGTATTTCGCCGGTTTGTCGTCTCCCTCCGGGACGGACAGCAGGGTGATGTTTCGGTGCTGGCCGAGATCGAAGCTCGCCGGGCACACCAGATTCCCCACGTTTTCTATAAAAAGCAGATCGACCTGATCGAGATCAAGCCGATTCAGCGCATCGTGAACCATGTGGGCGTCCAGATGGCAGGCGCTGCCCGTGGCGACCTGTACGGCAGGGACGCCCTGGGCGCGAATGCGCTCCGCGTCGTTCTCGGTTTCCAAATCGCCCTCGATTACCGCGATCCGCAGCTCGTCGCCGAGGGCCCTGATTGTGGCCTCCAAGAGGCTGGTCTTGCCTGAACCCGGAGAGGACATGAGATTGAGCGCGAGAACGCCGTGGCGCTCGAAGTGCTCCCGGTTGTGCGCCGCTTGGTGGTCGTTCTCGGAAAGCAGGCTTTCGAGTACGGTGACCGCGGCGCGACCGTCTTCGGTCTGCGCGTGCTTACCGCCCGCCTTGACCAGGTGCTCGTTGCCCGGGGTAATGTTGCAGCCGCAGGTTTCGCACATGCCGCGATCTCCGAAAATTCAGGGCGTATTGTGCCTACTATAGCAGGGACGAGTCTTCATCCGTCCTCCTTCGTGTCGGGAACCTTGAGCTCCAAGCTCGCCAGCAACATCTCTTCGCCGCTGACTAGCCGGGTCTGAAAGCCCCCACAGCGTCCGCAGAGTAGCCGATTCGGTTCAGCCGAGGTTTCGGCTCCGCAGGCATCGCACTGCACGCGCACCGGAGCGGCCTCGATATCAAGTACCGCCGATTCGGCGATGGTTCCGGCCGCCGCGAGGGGGAAAGCACTTTTCAGAAGTGGCGGCTCGACGCCCGAAAGCGGACCGACGCGTAGCAAGATGCGCTCGACCTCGGTGGCGCCATGTTTCCGGGCAACGGACTCGACTTGATCGAGCAGGGCGAGGCAGACAGACAGCTCATGCATGGCTTCGGTGATTGCCGGAAAAGACGGACAAAAAGACAAGCAGACTGGTATGTCGTTTGACAGAAATCACCTTAGTCTTGATTCCAATCATCGGAAAAGGCGAAAATGCTTAATTACTGTACGGTTGCCGACACGAGCCTGTCCGCGCCGCGACAGGTAATCGACATCTCGCAAACTTTAGACTTAGAGGAATGAACAATGAGGCTTATCCTTTTGGGTGCCCCGGGCGCGGGCAAAGGTACCGTCGCCAAGCTGCTTACCGCCGTCGACGGGTCGGTTCAGATATCCACCGGTGACATTCTGCGTGCCGCGGTCAAGGAAGGTACCGAGCTCGGAAAGCAGGCAAAAGCCTTCATGGACGCCGGCGATCTGGTTCCGGACGAGCTTATCATGGGTATCATGAAGGAGCGCCTAAAGGAAGACGACTGCCAAGCCGGATTCCTGCTCGACGGATTCCCACGCACCATCCCCCAGGCGGAGCAACTCACGGTCCTGCTCGCAGACATCGGCATCGAGCTGGACGCCGCCGTCAATCTGGACGTACCGCGGGAAGTGATCCTGGATCGCCTCACGACGCGGCGGACCTGCGTCGACTGCGGCGCCATTTATAATGTCAAATCGGCGCCGACCAAGGTCGAGGGCGTGTGCGACAAGTGTGGCGGCAAGGTCGTTCAACGCGATGACGAAACCGAAGAGGCCATCTCCAACCGCTTGGATGTCTACAACGAAAAGACTGCGCCCCTGGTGGATTTCTACAAGGGCCAGGGGATATTGATGGACGTGAACGCCACTTCCAGCGAAGCCGTCGTTGCTTCCATACGGGAGCACACCGGCGCTTGACCGAGCTCCTGAGCCCTGATGGCGGGCAGCCGCTGCCCGCCGACCCTCCATCCAAACCGGTTTTTCAGGTATCGTAACGGTTCCCATACGACCTTCGAAGCATTACCCAACCCCATGGCACGTGGAATACATCTCAAACAACTCCGGTCGGCCGACTTGGACGCGATAGGTGTTCCCGACAACGCGTTGCGCGGAACGGAGGATGTCGAGAGCGCACATGCTCGCAGCCTCTTGGCGGAAGCTGACCCTATTCTGTCACGAACCCTTGAAGAGGTACGCCAGGGTTTGGAGGTTACGCTCTCGCTCCTGAACGACGCTCTGACCGGAAATTCCAGCCCGCAAGCTCGCCCCCCGCTTCGCAAAGGGTGACGCACCGGCGTCGGATCTCCTCCGGGGCTGTTCCCGGTCCAAGCAGCTAAGCAAAGAAATGGCGCTGCAGCGCCGGGTGCTTGCGCCAAGTGCGATCCGATACAATCGCTGCCCGGCTGGCTCGCCTCTCCCCGCCGTCGTCGTGCCCAAAACAAGAAAACAATCAATGCCGCAGGCAGCGATAGCGGCACCTGCGACCTTTCATGCTGCTGTTCCAGCTCTTCGGTTCGCGGCTCATCACGGAACCGCAAATCGATTACGGTTGACGTACCGCCGAGGCAATCCTAAATTTCGCCATCGACGACAATCATTACAACCGGAGCGACCCCAAATGCTGCAGCCCGGAGACCAGGCCCCCGAGTTCTCCCTTCCGGACGCCGACTTGGAACGCGTCAATCTGGAGCAATACAGAGACAACAGCCACCTCGTGCTCTATTTCTACCCCAAGGACGATACACCAGGGTGCACCATCGAGGCCCTTGAATTCACGGACCTTCAGCCCGAATTCGAGGCCCTGCATACGCAAGTTCTGGGTATCAGCAAGGACAACTGCAGCAGTCACGGCTCCTTTCGCGATAAGCACGGCATCAACGTGCGCCTGCTCGCAGATCCCGAAGGCGAGGTCTGCAATGCCTACCACGTCTGGCGCGAGAAAGAGGCCCACGGCGAGAAACGCATGGGCATAGTTCGCTCCACCTTCGTCGTCGATAAGGGCGGCAAGATCCGCCACGCGCTTTACGACATCAAGCCCAAGGGACACGCCGCCGAGATTCTAGAGCTCGTGCGTAACCTATAGTTTTCCGGGCATCGATTCGCGGTCAGCGTGAAGCTACGAAGTCAAATACTTGTTCTGCTCCTGGTTTTCGGCTTGGTGCCGTTGCTGATCTCCGTCTTCCTCAATCTGCCGCTGGTGCTGAAACGCACGACCCTCATCTACCAAAAGGCGTACCTACAGAATCTGCGTGCGGACTTTCGTGACCTGGACCAGCACCTTGCCAGCCGCCACGAGATGATTCGCCTTCTCGCTAAGCTACCGGAGCCGGGCCTGATTCTCGGTAACCATGGAGACGACGACGAAATCGACCTCGCCCGGGCGCGTTACACGGGTTGGGTAAACCAGATCCTCGGCGATCAACGTGACATCATCCAGATCCTGTTTCTCGGTGCGGACGCCCAGGAGCGCTTCTGGCTGGAACGGGACGAAAAGACCCTCGTTTGGCATCCGACGGCAAAGCTCCCGGAGCAGCCGAGCGAGCAGCTCGTCGAGGCGGGCCTGCGGATGACACCAGGGAGCGTGATGGTCAGCCGCATCCGCATCGATCCCATCGCCGGGGTGGAGGATCCGCGCAAGTTCATGACCCTGAGCCTGGTCAGCGCCATCGGCGGTGAGCCCCAGGACGGGGCCATGGGTCTGGTAGTGATGACTATCGACGTGGGGGGCTTGGCCCAGTTCTACCGCGACACCCTGTGGGTAAACAACAACGGAAGCTATGTCCGCCCCGGGCAGCCCATAAGCGAACAGCCGGAAGCCTTCACCGACTTTCCAGGTTTGGCGGAAATCTTCGAAGACGGTACCTTGGCGCTATGGAAGGACAACAGGGGCCGTCAGCTGATCTGGGTCCCCATGTTCCTCACCGAGGCTGGGTTGCCCTTGTGGGTCGGCCGCTCAGTCGACCTCTCCCCGATCGAGAGCTTCCGCAACGCGCTGATCGTACGCGTGCTCACAGTCATCCTGCCCATGATCTTCCTGGTGATGATCATGGCCCGCTGGATTGCGGCTCGGGCGGAGCAATTCGGTCAGGCCCTGGCCCAGGGGCTCGGCCGTGTCCTCCGGGACGGCGAATCGATGCGCTTCGACTGGCGGGGCCCCCATGAGGTCAAGGAGCTGGGCGAGCAGCTGACCGCGCTCGCCGAGACTCACGTAGAGCACTTGCAGGCGGCGCGCAAGCACACGCGCGAGCTGGAGCAATCCAACCGGTACAAATCCGAGTTTCTCGCCAATGTCAGCCACGAGCTGCGGACGCCCCTGAATTCCATCCTGCTGCTGTCCAAGATGCTCGCGGATCAGAATGCCGGCCTTAGCTCGAATCAGCGGCATCAGGCGCGGGTGATTCATGAGGCAGGCCGCGACTTGCGCACCATGATCGACAACATCCTGGACATCTCCCGCATCGACGCCGGTCAGGTCGCAGTCAATCTGGAGTGGATCGATCTGCGGCCCCTGTTGCAAGAGCTGGTTCAGCTCGTCTTGCCTCAGTTCGAGGACAAGGGGCTGGCACTGATCCTCGATGTCGACGAGCAGGTCCCGAATCGGGTTTACAGCGACCGGGACAAGCTGCGTCAGATCCTGAAGAACTTCCTGTCCAATGCCGCCAAGTTTACCGACCGGGGACAGGTTACCCTCGAGGCGGAATGGAACGCCCGCGGCGGCTGTCCCCTCGTGCTGAGCGTCACCGATACCGGCATCGGCATCCCCGCCGACAAGCAGGAGGTCATCTTCGAGGCCTTCCAGCAGGCGGACGGCTCTACCAGGCGCCGCTATGGCGGGACCGGCCTGGGGCTGTCCATCAGCCGCGAGCTGGCGGAGCTCCTAGAAGGCAGCATCAGCGTCCAAAGCGAAGAGGGGCAGGGAGCACGTTTCGCCTTGGCGATACCCGTAGAGCTCGAGCCAAGCCACCTCGGCGCCGAGCAGATCATCCACACCGCGGAGCCGCTGATTCCGCCACCGGACACCACGACAACAGAGCGACCGCGAAGCGAGCCGCCGGGCGAGCGACTCTTCCCCGGGTACTGGGTCCTGCTCGTGGAGCGAGACGTGCAGGGATTGGTAGCCGAAACGGCTCTGCTCGAATCCCTGGGCCTCGGAGTACGGACGGCAGCCGACGCAGACGAAGCGCTGGAGACACTGCAGGAGGAGCGCGAGTGCGCCCTGGTGCTTCTGGCTACCCAGATGTCCGCGAACAATACCTGTGATACGATCAGGGCAATTCGTGGTAACGAGCGATATCGACAGCTCCAGATCGTCGTGATGGGGACCCAGGCGGACGTGCCGGAAGTTGCGCGTTTCCGTAGTGCCGGCGCAGACAGTTTCCTGATCAAACCCGTGAGCCGGAGCGAGATCGATGCGCTGTTGAGCGCGCAGCTTACTCCACCCCCCGAGCAGAGACAGCGACAGATGGCATGAATCGCTATTCCGGATTTAAGCTCCTGATCGTCGACGATCACGCCCACAATCTGTTCACCCTCCGGACGCTGATCGAGCAGCACATGGAGGTGGCAATCCTTGAGGCCACATCCGGACGGCAGGCCATCGACATCACCCTGCAGCAGCCGAATATCGACCTGATCATCCTCGACGTGCAAATGCCCGAGATGGACGGCTTCCAGACCGCCTCCCTGCTCAAGCTGCGCAAGCGAACCCGCGACATACCCATCATCTTTCTCACCGCTGCCTTCAAATCCGAGGAGTTCCAGCAGCGGGGCTATGCCGTGGGTGCGGTGGACTACCTGCTCAAGCCCATCGAGGACAACCAGCTCATCAACAAGATCAGCACCTACTTCAGGCTGATCGAGAAGGAGCGCGGCCTCAACCGTATCTTGGAGCAGAAGGTTGCCGAGCGCACGGCGGAACTGGCACAGGCCAACCAGTACCTCGAGAACATAATCACCTACATGGGCGAGGCCCTGCTGGTTCTGAATCCCCAGGGTGAGATCAAGATGGTCAATCCGACCGCCTGCCGGATGCTCGATTACAGCGAGCAGGACCTCCTCGGAATGTCCATCGGCGACGTGTTCGAGGAGGAGGGCGACGAGCAGGCCGGTGCCTTCATGGGGACATGGTTGGAGGCGCTGATCCGCACCGGCGCGTTGAGTAAGATCGAGGCACGCTTCATCGCCAAGGACGAGCGCCGGGTTCCCATACTCTTTTCCCGTACCGCCGTGAAAGACCTCGGCGGGCAAATCACCGACATCATCTGCATCGCCAAGGACATGACGGGTTATGTGCGCATCGACGAGGAGGGGGCCGTAGAGGAGGAATCCTTCGAGATGCCGCGCAGCGCGGCAGAGGAGACAAATTAGGAGCAGCCGATGAGCGATTTCATCAAGGCCGACGTACCGCAGAACGAAGACACCGCATTGACCGCCAACGCGCTCAAGGCCATGGCTCACCCCCTGCGCTGGAAGATTCTGTGCTCCCTGGGAAACCGGGAGCTTTCGGTGGGGGAGATCGTTGAGCGCACCGGGACCTCCCAGAGCAACATCTCCCAGCACCTCGAGCAGTTGCGGAACAAGAACATCGTGGTCGCACGCAAGGAGGCGAACCGAATCTACTACCGCATCCGCAACCCACAGTTGCTCGACCTGATCGGGATCATGCGCGAGGTGCTCTGCCCGGCGAACCTGGATGATCGCTATCCACGTTGAGCCTCGACGGCTCAACAATCTGGCAAGAGCTGCCGCACCAGATTCACCCAATAGCGCACGCCGATCGGGATGACGGCGTCGTTGAAGTCGTACTCCGGATTGTGCAATGGCCTGCCGTGGGATCCCTCGGTCCCGTTTCCGATCACTCCGTAGGCGCCTGGACAGCGCTCGAGCAGCCAGCCGAAGTCCTCTGCCCCCATGCTGAGGGCCAGGTCTCGGCATAACCGCTGCGCCCCCACGGTTCGTTCCATGGCTTCCAGAACGTACTGGACCTCCGTCTCGGAGTTGACAGTGGCCCGATAGCGGCGCTCGTAAGCCAGCTCGGCCCTCACATCCTGGGCGGCGGCGATCGACTCCGCCAGCCGGCGCAGACCAGTCTCCAGTCCCAGGCGCACATCTTCACGGAATGCGCGGACGGTACCGGCCAGGCTGACCTCGGCGGGAATGACATTGGTCGTATGACCACCCTGGATACGCGTGACACTGACAACGCCCGATTGCAGCGGGTCCGTCCCCCGACTGACCAGGGACTGCCAGGCGCTTATGATCTGAGCGGCGACGACGATGGGGTCCTTCGCCGTGTGCGGATAGGCGGCGTGGCCTCCGACGCCGGTAAGACGCAGCTCGAAAAAGTCCGCACAGGCCATGACCGGACCCGTTCGCACACCCATCAGGCCTGCCTCCAGCCCGGGCCGATTGTGCAGCCCGAAAACCGCCATCATGGGAAAACGTCCGAACAGGCCCTCGTCGACCATCAGCTTGCCGCCGGCCAGGTTCTCTTCCGCGGGCTGAAAGATGAAATGAACCGTTCCGCGGAAGCCAACCCGTTCGGCCAGATACTGGGCGGCCCCCAGCAGCATAACGGCATGGCCGTCGTGACCGCAGGCGTGCATGCGCATGGGGTATCGAGAGGCATATGGCAATGCGGTGCCTTCTCGCAGCTCCAGTGCGTCCATTTCCGCCCGCAACCCGATGGACGGTCC
>JAJDOL010000292.1 GCA_022340195.1 Chromatiaceae bacterium | reverse complement strand
AGAAACGGCGCGCGCAATCGTGCGATATCTGAAGTAGAAGTCCCATGGGCAGCGTGCTCAGCGATATGTTGAGTGTATCCGTGTCAGCGATCCTTCATGCTGAAGGAACCAGCGAGGCGCAACTCATCGAGTGCTTCCGCCTGCGTGATCCGTATGCCTTTGATCGCCCAGTAGGTCCTGATTCCTTCGCACACAGCATCCCGGGTGGTCTCAAGCCACGCCGCTTCGAGGTTGCCGTCCCGGTAGGAGCGAATCCCGATCGAACGGTTACACCATTCGTGGGCAAAGACAAAAGGCTCCTGAACCCTGGCGCGACCGAGTGTTTGGGCGGTTAGGCGCCGCAACCATTCTCGATACGCGTCCCGCCAAGATTCCGGTTGACTGGGCGTATCCAAACCTGGTGTTTCGGTATCGCCCCAATATGGCATTGCACAACGATAGAAAGGATGATCCGGCAACCGCTTCCCCAGCAGTTGGTTCCGCTGCTCGAGATAGTCCCTAAAGTTGTCCTCGACCGCGCGGTGCGTATCGGGTTCTCGAGGCACAGATCGGGTAACTGCCTTCGTTAACGGCGGCAGCTCGACCACAGCATCCATCCCGAAGGCGATTGGATTGTCGAAGCGGTTACTCGCTGCCGCGGCAAGGTGAAGATCGAGTGCTGCTTCCTCCCGGGCTATTTCCCGCCAACGCTCAGCGATACCCGCTGCCTCTCGTGTCCACTCTACCTGGGAGATCAAGAGCAAGGGAGCACCACCGACGCGAATGTAGTTCTCCTGGCCAAGTACCGGCAAAAGGTCACGGATCAATCGTTCAACGCGCGCGCTTGACGGGTCTCTTGCTTTTAGGCGGTCTCCTCCGGCAGCGGCACGCTCAGCGTTCGCCAGGCAGAGGCAGAATGGAATTCCCGGGTGCGCAATCGCTGCAATAGGGGGGGGCGACGGTGCCTGTTTCTCCTGCCTGTGAACCGGAGAATAGAAATAGCAGAAACCGTAGACTCCACAAGCCGTTGCGACTTCCGCTACACGCGCGCCCGGCTTGCCGTTAGTCGAGCTGCAGCGGGCGACATCCTCCCGTCGCCGTTGGTGAGACGGCAACGACGGTCCGGAGGCGGGCGATGCTGTCACAGACTCGTCCGCTTCAGAGGCGGTACTTGAGGCGGGCCGGTTGGGAGTTCGCGCGCAGAATACAATGAGCTTGGGTCGGGGAACAGCTCGGCGCTCATCGGAAACGGCTCGACAATAGCGCGTCGCGGAAGCTCTGGTGTCTTCCGATCGCGCCTGAGCGTAAAGCGCGAGGATACGCTCGACGTTATCCGTCCAGGTCAATCGGCGTAAAGCAAAATGCCGACCGCCGTCACCCAAGCGCGTGCGTGTCTCTTCGTTCGCCGCGAGTAAGGACACTTTCTCGAAAATTTCAACAGCATCTCCCCGGTCCAGCAAAAAAGCCTCCTCACCGTCACGCAAAAAACGGCCAATGTTGCTGTGCGGCAGGATGACGGGTTTCCCCGACACGAGAAACTCCGGCAGTTTTGAAGGAAAGCGGTAGTCGTTGAATCGGTTGGGTCCGCCGGGTTGCACGAGGATATCAGCCGCCCGGAGCAGCGCCGGAACGTCCGCGCGCGGTAGGTATCCCAAGTCGATGGCCCAATCTTGAAGTCCGCATTCCCTTACCCAATCCATGTCGACGCGATTCCAGCCCGTTTTCAACAGTAGGGCCGGAAACCCGGCCCGGCGAAGGAGTCCGACCGCAAGGAACAGACTGCGGACCTCCGCGAGGTTCGAATGGTGTACATCACCTGTATATACGAGGATAAGGTCCCGGTCCGAAAGACCGAGGCGGCGCCGGAAATCAATCGGCGTTGCGGAATTTTCTGCAAATCGAGGATCGAAACCGGGCCAGAAGACCGTGCCGGGAACGCCTGGTGGTTTGAGCTCGAGGAGTCGATCGATGAGCGCGGTTACGCCGGCCGCTCCGGACAGGAAGCTCCGCGCCCGTTGCGGATGGGTCCGCCAGGGCTTGATCCAGCGCTCCACCGCGGTCGCCGGCATACCAGCCAGGTCACGAAAACTCAACCCGACTAGCTCGTCGTCGACGATTGCTTCCTCATTATCCTCGAGGTGAACCAGGTAAGGACATTGGTATCGCTCGCACAACGATAGAACCAGTTTTCGGACCTGTTCGCGCGGCGAAAAGGCATGGATCAGCGCGGGACCCTTCCCGTCCGGAAAACGAACCCCCTGGTCTCTCGCGTCGCAATAGCTAAGAACCGGGAACGGTGGGTCGCCCAATGCAAAGACGGTTTCCGGCTCCGCGGGAACGCAGATGAGTGGACGGTGCCCGCGTCGGTACAGCTCTTTGGAAATGCTGTACACGTGCAGAGCACTATTGCCCTGAAAACTGCAATGACTCACCAAGACGATGTTCATGGCGCATCACTCCGGAACAACTGGGATCCGGGATCGCCGCTGCGATCGAGACAACCGGTAGGCGTTGACGTTGGCCGAGTCGTCGTCGAGTCACATGGCTGCGCGCTTGCGCGCTTGAAGCCGCAGGCTGGCCTTCTCGACGCTCGAAACAACAACGCGGCAGCTGACATCATTGGCCACAGGCGCTTTCCAGCGATCATTGAACACCGCACGATCGAGCGCGAAGCTTGCTCCCCTGGACGGAAGCTGCTCGGTCTGCCGTGCGACAGTTTGGGAACAAACCAGGTTACGTAGTCCGCTTTGCCGAGCGCGAAGCGACAAGTCCGCCCACGCGAGCCAGCCGCTCGAAAAGCAACCGGAAATGCCGCCGAGCTCATCAAAGACAGTCTTGGACAAGACCGCAAACGCCCCCGAGACCGCCGCTACCTCCCGAGTGAAAAAGACCTGGCGCGGGCAATCGTCCGAATTCGGGTCGCATCCCTTAAACGCCGGGCAAACGACAGCTTCGAGGTCCAAGTAGAGTCCTGCCTCGGCGATCAACCCCTGGCGATCGAGCAGCATACCGGTAACAAGACCTATGCCCTCCAGGCCGGCAAAGGCACAAAGGCGGTCCGCCCACCTGGGTGTTTCAAGCCGAATCCCCGGGTCAACGACAGCAAGGTAATCACAGTCCGAGTCCTTGGCCAAGCGGGCGAGGTCTGAACCGCAAGGCTCGATCCTGGGTGCTAGGCCGTCTCCACCTGCAACGGGGTTCCAGATTGGCTTGAGCAGCGCTCTGTTGTGCAGTGCGGTTTGGAGCATTGCCGTCAAGGTTTCCGCCCCGCTATGCGAACCATCGGCGTTCACCAGGATTCCCACGCGCGTGCCCGGCCGCACCGGCTGGGGCATGAGCTCGACGTGATTCGCGAGGGCGCCCGCAGGCCCTGAGATTCGGGCGCTCCCGGAAGCGCGAAGACGAGCGGCAACCGCCGAGACAGATACCATTGTGGTTTCTCCAGGCGCAGCGGCTTGACTGGTTGCGCCAGGGGCCGATCCGCTCTTCCGGTACAAGCATCGCCGCAGGTGTGCGACCCGTCGGGCCTGCTCGATCAAGCGCAGCAAATGCTCATGCTCCCAAGCACCGCCCAAAGACGGATCGAAATCACCGATCTGTCTGACGAGATCAGTGCGCATGACAAGTAGCCTGCCAAGATACATGGCCTTGCACAAAAGGAAAGGTGACCAATCCGGTTTTTCAATCTGTGTTTTGCCCTCGGCCTCGTCCGAGTAAAGGACGTCGAGATTCGGTTCTAAATTGAGCGCGTTCACCAACTCCATCAATGCATCGGACTCGAGCGAGCCGCCGCTGTCCAGCACAGACATAAAGTCTCCCGCGACAGCGCGAACCACCTGGTTCATCGCCCCGGGAACAGAGCAGAAAGGGCTCACCCGGTGGAGCCGTATTCGTCGATCGCTTGCCTGCAGATCACAGATGCGATCATCCGCCCTCTCCTCGGTTCGTCCCAATAGGACCAGGTGCAGCTCCCAGTTACTATAGCTCTGGTCGACAAGGGAATCGGCGAGAGCTCGCGGCGCCCCTGTCTGGTAATCTGTCACGGGTAGGATAAGGGAGAACAGCGGACGCAGTCGGAAGCCTTCTGCGTCTCTGATCGCGCGAATGCGAGCCGCAGACCGCTCCGATGCGAAGACGAGCTCCTTATCGAGAGCGTCGACCGTAGCGGGGACATAGGCATCGAGCGCGAGAGTCGGGTCTTTTCTACAGGCCGCCAAGTGATGCGACAGCGGATTTTCGCCTCGCTCTGCCACCTCTGGATGCACGGCGAGATACAGCAGCGAATCGAATTTTGGACCCGGATTGCGCTTCTTCTCCGAGCCTCGGAGCGCGTAATCGACCAGCGGATTTTCCCCGGCTCGACGCACCTCCGGGTATTGCTTCAGGTACCAGCTGGTGTCAAACAAAGGATGGGGGTTCCGCCCCTCTGATGCGCCTTTATTGAGGTAGTGTACCATTGGGTTGATCCCCACGCGGGCAACATCCGGGTAACTGCTCAGGTACCAGGAGGTATCGAAAAGCGGATGGGGGTTCCGCCGCTCTGCGGCACCCTGCGTCATATAGTGGAGTAGAGGGTTGATTCCCGCTTCGGCAACGTCCGGGTAGCTGCTCAGATACCAGGAAGTGTCAAATAGCGGATGTGGGTCGCGCTCCTCTGATGCACCCTGCCGAAGGTAGTGAATGAGTGGATTCTCTTGTGCCGCCGCTACATCCGGATAACTGCTGAGATACCAGGACGTGTCGAAAAGCGGGTGAGGATCCCTCCCTTCTGAACAACCTCTAAGCAACCAATGTTCAGCCGCGGCTACTGAGTCGAGCGACGAATCGCCGTAAACCGATAGATACCATGACGCGTCGAACAGGCCTGACCTTGCAACGAATCTAGCCGTCCGCCACAAGCGCAAGTACCAGCGAAACCGCAATCGCCGAGCCGCGTCGACCAGCCGCAGAAAACGAACAAGCGCACCTAACGCCTTGCGATACATCCGCGGGTTTGACGGCATCACGGCGGCCTGCGCCCTTGTCTCCGGGCGTCTCGACTGATTCAATGTAATGATTAGACTTGGGTTGATTTGAAGGGCTCGGACTCCAGGCCAAGTATGCTAAATTATCGCAGCCCGCATTTGGTCTGACTCCGTCCACTTGTTCGAACGAAAGCACTAGACCGGAGTTGTCCCTCGCTTACCTCGAGATACGACGTTGGATTCCGAGCCATAGTGCTTGCGAGCATGCCGGCTTTCCATCGGCCATGCTATCTGAAGCTCCACCATACAACACCGGTCGCCGCATTGTCTTGAAAAAACGCTCAACGAGATTTGCAAAGGTTAGCTGGCGCTCCAGTTAAAATAAAAAATCAAGGGGCGAGCTTTTCTTTCTGACTATCGACACCCACAGAATATGCATCAATTGAAGGACGTCTACATTACTACTCCCGTATTGAATGGAGAGAGATTTCTCGAGCAGGCGGCTTATAGTATATTAACGCAATGTGGACCATTTGAAATTCATTATCACGTGCAGGACGGCGGATCGACGGACCGGACGCTCGATATACTAGAGGGGATTCATCGAAAACTCGCCGGCAATCATTGGCCTATATTCTGCGAGAGCATAGTGTTTACGTTTGCAAGCTCGCAAGACGCAGGCATGTACGATGCGATTTGCAAAGGTTTTGGATCCTTTCAAATCCCGGCTGACGGGCCAATGACTTGGTTGAATGCGGACGACATCCTTCTTCCCAATTCACTCGCCACGATCCTCAAGCTTTTTTCGGCGCATCCCGATATCGATTGGATAACAGGTGCGCGTCAGGTCATAGATGAGAATGGATCGGTTGTTCTTTTTGATCCCGGCGCCTACGCGCAAGTTCTCGTTGCACAGGGACTTTGCGAGTCCGGAACCTTCACCGAGCTTCAGCAAGAAGGCACTTTCTGGCGAAAAAAGCTTTGGGACACGGTCGGTGGTTTGGATGCCAGCTATCAGCTAGCGGGGGATTGGGATCTCTGGCGGCGGTTTGCGCACCGCGGTGAACTGCTTCATGTTCCTTACGCGCTTGGATGCTTCCGTCGGCACGGAAACCAGAGGTCTACCGCCTCAGGCCGTTACTATACAGAGATCGACGAATCGATACCGCCCGAAGAGCGAGCGGCTCGCTTTCGTCGCCTCGAACCCCGCCTCGCGGAGCTTACTGTTAAATGGCTGACCGCAGGAGAAACCGTTACCGAAGAAAGCGCGGTTATGCATTTGCCGGTTGCAATCCGGAAACACCGCTCAGATCCAATGATTCTTAGAGCACCCGGGAATACCAAGAGCGAGACGCAACTACAAGATGTACGCTCGAATTCACTTTCCCTAATAGATCGAAGAAAGGCGCTCGCACGAATGACATTGGCGCATCTAGAAACGGTTACGGAGCTGAAGCAAGTTTATGAGTCTTTGGGTAGGTCCGAATTCGATTTATTGGAATTGAAGAATAGCAAATCCCTCAGAATCGGGCGCAGTATTACTTATCCGATTAGGTTGCTCCGGCATGCTATTCATGATCATTCCGTATGTGAAGCGAAAAAAGCTGCTGATCCATCTGAGGCGAATCTCCCGACGTCAGTCGGAGTCGACTTGGGTGAACAGCTAGGTCAGTTCTACGGAATGCACAGAAGCGGCTGGGCTTACGTTGTCACCCAGTTATCCAGGTTACAGAACAGCGGTGCAATCTATTTGGATACCTTTATTGAAAGGACATTCCGCTGGCATCCGAGCGCACCGAACGCAATCCAGCGACCCTGGATAGGGTTCATCCATGTACCCCCAAACGTACCCGGCTGGTTTCACGGTGAGCTTGCGAATAGCGAAATATTTTCGTCTGAAGAGTGGGAACTAAGTCAACCTTACTGCCGTGGCCTGTTTACGCTATCAGACTATCACAGGTTACATCTCGAGAAAGTAATCGATTTACCTGTAAATTCAATATTGCATCCGACCGAATTTACGGATCAACTCTGGAGTTGGGATGCATTTAAAAGCAACAAGTGTAAGAAGCTTCTTCAAGTCGGTTGGTGGTTGCGAAAGCTGAATGCGATTTTCGAGGCGCCCCCCTCGTCATACAAGAAAATCCTTGTCAGAGTAACAAAGGAGGAGTACGTATCCAATCTTATCGAACATGAACGTGAAATACACCGGGAGGCAGGCATTTTCAACGACTCGATGTTGTCAACCGTGGAAGTGCTAGATTACCTAGAGAACAAAGATTACGATGCGCTGCTGTCGGAAAACGTTGTTTTTTTGGATCTATACGATGCTAGCGCAAATAATACTGTAATCGAATGCATCGCGCGATGTACGCCTTTGCTAGTGAATCGGTTGCCTGCGGTTATGGAGTACCTAGGAGAGGACTACCCTCTTTATTACTCTACGTATGAAGAGGCGGTTGAGAAGGCCGAAAATTACGAACGCATCAGGTACGCGCATCAATATCTACATTCACTTCCAATACGGGCTAAGTTGACGGGTGACTACTTTATCGAAAGCTTTATAAACTCGGAGATCTATCAATCAAATTGCGCAGTCGAATAGCAGCGAGTAATCGCAAAAGCTAAAGGTAAGCTTGACGAGCCCGAAATATTCTAGCGCCTTAATCCGTGGCCGATTTTTTCCGCACGAACCACCTGCCGCTCGCGTAGCTTTTTGGGGAGCTGGAAGGTCAGAGTCCACCACCCCCATCTTAGCAGCCGGCCAGCAAGTAATGACGCCTTCGGAAAGTGTCCTAGCAGTGCCCGCAACGGAGATGTCAATATCCAGCTCGTGGAGGTGCGTATCTCATTTAGTTTCGCAACAAGAGCTTCCGACTCCCGTTGCGCTTGATCGAGGTCTAAGGCGGCCTTCGCCGCCTGTTCTTGGGCGGACCGAAGATCCTGCGTTTGCTTTGTTTGTTTCTGCAGATAGCAATCACAGATAAAAAGCAACTCGTCAATCTGCGCTCGAAGCGTGTCGTTTTCGACGATCGCTTGTTGAAACTGATCAAGCTGTTCCCCGAGTTTCTGCAATTCCGTTTCGAGAAAGGACACCCGTTTCGCGTGCTGAAGGCATTGGCCACGGGTTTCAATGAAACTTCTCACTCGGGTTTCGAGAATTGGGTAAAGGGTCGGATAGGTTGATTGGTAGTAGTCTTCTGCGTTGTAGAGCACATCCGGATAGCGAATGGGCGGTCCGAAAGGAGTTTTTTTCGCCTGTGCTATCATCGTATCGCCGAAGGTTTCTGTGTTCAGCGAAAGAGACTCGCTGATTTTTATAATGTCGGATTCGTTCTCGATATCGGAATAGGCGAAGATTGTCGTGAAGACATTTTCTTCAAAGCCAGATGAAAACAGCAACACCTTGAAGACCAATGGGGTGTATTCGAAGCAGTGACGAGATTCGTGGCTTAGATCCGGATGGAAGAACCAATAGGTCCATGGTGGCATGCCCGTTAAAAACTCGCGGAGCGTCTTGTATGAGACGGCGTTTGGAACAGACATTACGAGCGTCGAATCG
>JAJDOL010000279.1 GCA_022340195.1 Chromatiaceae bacterium | reverse complement strand
GCACCGCGGACCGCCAACAGCAGATCGGAATGGAAACGGGCGTCGTCGAAGAGATTCATGGAGAAATACAGGCGAGACATGGAGGAGGCACGAGAACCAATACTCGAAGGCCATAGCGCCACCAGCCTCACCGATAAAGCCGTGCGCTGGAATGCACGGTTAGCGCTCGATATGCCTTGCCATCGATCCTGACTAAACTCTCATGGAGGCGACAGTACGCCCCGCGGCGAATCGTCGTGGGAGGCGTCTGACCGATGCGGTCGCGCTTTTGCCAGTCATCGACCTGGATGGAGCAAGGATGACCCTCTCGTGCTCGATGTCGGTGGCCGGCAGGCACTCGCTGCCTGAAATCCAGCGCCATCTGTTATGTTGGCGGCTTGTCCGACGGCGGCCGTTCGTGTGGTTGTCTGACAGGAACTGGGTCGACACCGGACCGTGGGCCGTCGGAGGCGCTCGCCGGAAGCCGCAACTTCCGCTGTCGGCCAGGAGCAGTCGCTCAGGTTACCCTTCTGGAATGTCCGCTCTTTCCTTTGCGGTCAGTCGGCTCGGATGTTCCAACAGGCAGGTCGCGACGAAGGTGCTGTCACTCACATCCCTTGGGTAAATGTCTGCAGAGGGAAGGAGATCGGCCGGTCCATGCCGTTGCCGCTGCCAACAAACCTCGTACCGGTTGACTCGCCAACTTTGTTCGGACCTCCGGCATTAGCGTGCTTTCGATGTTGACAACCATTCGTCGCCCGATGCTCGCTACGCACGGATGGGCGCCGCCCGACTCCCACAGCAGGCTGGAGCAGCTTCAAATGGGGAAATTCAAGTATCGTTTTCGCTACGCCAACAGCGTGATGGCGATGGTGATGGCGGGCGGCCAGGGGTCGCGCCTGCACCCGCTGACCGACAAACGCTCCAAGCCCGCGGTGCCCTTCGGTGCTCGGTACCGAATCATCGACTTCGTGCTCAGCAACCTGGTCAACTCCGGGATCAATACCATCTACCTGCTGGTGCAGTACAAGTCCCAATCTCTCGTCGAGCACATCCGCAAAGCCTGGACCATCTCGCCTCTGTTCCCGGATCAGTTCGTCACCGTGGTCCCGCCCCAGATGATCAGCGGCCCCAACTGGTTCCAGGGCACCGCGGACGCCGTTTACCAGAACCTCGACCTGATCGAGCACCAGCACCCCGAACTGGTCCTGGTGTTCGGCGCCGATCATGTGTACCGAATGGATGTGCGCCAGATGATTGCCTTCCACGTGGAGCGCGACGCGGACATTACCGTGGCCGCCCTGCCCGTACCGCTGGATCAATCCGCGAGCTTCGGCATCATCGCTGCGGATGCGGACGGTCGCATCCGCGGTTTCCAGGAGAAGCCCGAGCGTGCGACCCCGATGGCCAGTGATCCGACCCACGCCTATGCCTCTATGGGCAACTACTTGTTCGGCTCCGGCTGCCTGGTGCGCGCCCTGCGCGAGACCCACAAGCAGGGCGAGACCGACTTCGGCGAACACGTGCTGCCGCGAATGCTCAAAACCCACCGCGTTTTCGCCTACGACTTCGCGAGCAACGAGATCCCCGGGCTCAAGCCTTATGAGGAGCGAGGCTACTGGCGCGACGTCGGCACCATCGATGCCTACTTCAAGGCCCACCGAGACGTTCTGGGTACAGAGCCTCGTTTCGACATCTTCAATCCCCGCTGGCCGGTGTTCTCCAGCAATTATCAGGGGCCGGTGGCCCGCGTCTTGCGCAGCGAGATCGACAACTCCCTCCTCGGCGCCGCCACGGAGATCATCTGCGCCCGCGTCTGCAACTCGGTCGTGCGACGAGAGGCAGTCATCGAGGAAGGGGCGGAGATCGAGAACTGCATCATCATGGACTACGTGCGCGTAGGCAGCGGAGCGAAGCTTCGTCGGACCATCGTCGATCGACACAATCTGATCGAGAAAGATGCCCGCATCGGCTTCGACATCAAAGAGGACCAAAAGCATTACACGGTGAGTCCGAATGGTATCGTCGTGGTGCCCCGGGGACGCACGCCCTACTTTGCGCGCGGCGGGCGGAGCTTCGGCATCGGCTATGCGGAGTAGCCGCTGACGGCGGCTCGAAACAGCAAGCGACACGCGTCGTTGCGCGGTGCCAGTCTCTGCCAATGAGGCCGCACCGACAGCAACGCGGACGGTCGCCAACCTGATGCTGATCGTGCGGTTTGGGTCGAAAGCGGCTGTTTTCGGCCCACAAGATGACCGCCGAAGCGGAATGCTGATCCCTGTGAGCCTAGACGATGGTCGCTTAATCAGATTGATGGCTGTTTCTCTTGTGCAATAAAGGGGGCTCTCGACTCAATCTAACTTACTCTTGCCCTGGCCGTTCTCCGCGCGAGGGGTGGTCGGGCCGGTTGTCCGCTTGCGTGGCATTCCAGCTGCTCGACGACTTGGGCGTGGCCGGCCTGCGTGGTTCATGGCAGCCTTCACCGCGCATATGCGCGGCATTCGGTGTTCATCCGCACAAGCGCCTCTTCTTGCTTTGCAGGACGTTCAGCAGGACTTTGACGCCGAATGCGAAACGGGGGATACTCAACAAGTAGGCGATTGAATTTACTACCCTTTATCTTTCCAAAAGGTCAATCGGGAGATGCTCACGCAAACATTGCTTCAAAGCCTGCTGCGCGGAGCGGTCAACGCCCATTCGGCACGAACGGCAATCCGCTGCGGCGACCGCGCGATTACCTACGCCGACCTTGACACCTTAGTGGGGCGCGCCGCGGCCGGATTCGCGCGGCTCGGGGTGGAGCGGGGCGATCGTGTTGCCTGGTTTTTGCCCAACAACCTTGAGGCGGTAGTCACGACGCTTGCCTGCTACCGGATCGGTGCGGTGTCGGTTCCCGTTAACTACCGCTATGTCGCTCCCGAGGTGCGGTACGTAATCGATTCGACAGCGCCCCGGGTGCTCGTTTTTCACGAAGACCGGACGGAGGTAGTGGGTTCCGTGGGCGACGCCGCGGAGAGGCTGTCGCGGGTGGTCGTCGGCTCGGCCGAGGCGGGCCAAGTGGTTCGGCCCTGGGCAACTCTTATGGCCGACTCCGCTCTCACCCGCCGAGCGGTGTTGGAGGACTCGGCGCCGGCGCTCATCCTCTTCACTTCCGGCAGCACAGGACATCCGAAAGGTGTCACGCATTCCCATCGGAGCGCATGGTATGCCATCGACAATAGCCGCCAAGCTCTCGACATTGGCGCGGACGACGTTGTTCTCGTCGGCAAGCCGATCAGTCACGCTGGCGGGCTGCAAACGCAGCTTTTGCCGGCGCTGGCGGCGGGCGCCCAGGTCATTCTGTCGATGAAGCCGACACCCGAGCTGGCGTCGGATCTGATCCGGCGCCACAGCGTAAGCCAGTACGGCATGCTCGCAAGCGACCTTCTCGATTTCGTCGAGTACCTCGAGGAGAGCGGCGTCCGTCTACCGACCCTGCGCAACAGCATCGGGTCTGGGGACAGTGTGCCGATGGAGCTTCACCGCCGATTCCGAGACCTGTTCGGGTGGGAGGTGCTTGAGGGATGTGGAATGACCGAGATCGGCTGCTACTACGCCATGAATCCCCGCTACGGCAGGCGAAAGTGGGGATCGCTCGGCCTTCCCACGCCACACACCGAGGTGAGGCTCATCGGCGATGATGGCAGGGATGTCGGAATGGGCGCCGTCGGCGAGATTCTCGTTCGCACCCCATCGGCGACGATCGGTTATTGGCGCGATCCGGTTGAGACGGAAAACCTTTTTCGAGACGGATGGCTGCAGACGGGCGACCTCGGTCGCGTTGATGAGGAGGGCTACCTGTGGTTCGTCGGCCGGCGAAAGCTGATGATTGTCCGTCGCGGCTCCAATATCGCTCCAGCCGAGGTGGAAAACGTCCTCGATGAGCATCCGCAAGTCCATGCTTCGGTGGTCGTGGGGGTTCCCGATCCCTACGACGGCAGCGTTCCGGTCGCCTGGATCATGCCGATGCACGACGCCGATGCTCCCGACGAGGATGCCCTGAGGGCATACGTGAGCGCTCGACTGGCACCGTACCAATCGCCCGTCTACTATCTGTTTTCCCATGACTTGCCGCGGAACAGCACCGGCAAGCTCGATCGCCATCGGTTGCAAGAGCTGGCTGTTGAGGTACTGGGAGGGAAAGCCAACGGTGAAACTTCATGCGCGGCGCCGCCGGAATGAGCTGAGAGTTGAAATCTGTTGTCCTCATTCCCTTTCGCTCCAGTGCCGTTCGCCGCGAGAGCGAGTCACGAATGTTTCAGCGATTCTGAGCTCCCGCGCCGCCTTCTTGCCTTCGAGGAAGCTCGTGGTTTTGGGGCCGCAAAACTTGCCGGCTTTGCGGCATGCTCGGCTGAAATCACCTTGGCGATATCGGCTAAGCCCTGTGTCCGCGCAGGATCAGCGGAACATTGCGTTGCAGCAATCCGTTCGCTGTCGCATGGATTGACGGTTTATCTTAGATCAGCGTTTGCCAGCCCCCGCAGATCTACGGACGGTGAATCGGAGCAGGCGGACGCCTATCTTCGCTCACTCCAACTTGAGCCTGTTGCGGATTTAGCTACGGAGAGGGCACATCACTCGGTCCCGTTATTTCCTCTCCTCGCCGTTATTGGGCAACCGATCAGTTTTGCAGAACGTCCGCTTACCGCGGCGAAGCTGCCGCTCAGCAATGCACCTGGGAGTGACCGGTTAGGGTCGGCAACGGTCCTTGGGGCACCAGCCCATCAGGAGCGCTGATCCTACATAAATGATCTTGATAGTTCCGGCGCGGCCAACTCGTCACGGAAAGGTAAGCCTGCCGGAGTCCGTCGTGGAACTCGTCTTTCGTCCGGAATGCCTCATGGTGGACCATACCGGCCGCGGCTTGGCGGGATCAAATATCTAGCAGGATGCGCCAACGTTTTGCTAAACGCTTTAGGTCGCCGATGCCGAAACAGCCGTTGCGTGCTGAGGCGATCTCGTCAGGCCGGTATCCGCGCCGAAGTGCTTGATTCCAGAAGTCGCGATAGGCTTGCTCGATTCGGCCAAACTCCAGGCGTTGCTCGGCCTCTTGTTCTTTTGCCTCGTCGCGTTTCTCCAGCCAGCGGCGAACCTGACCCACGTCAACCAGCTAGCGGGTTGCGCCCTGTTCACCCGGCTTTTGCAGGTATGGAAATCCGGGCAGCCGCGACAGCCTGTTCGCGTGCTGTCGGCTGAACCCAAGGGCCTCGCCTAGTCCTGAAAGGTTGGATTGCACGGGTTGTCTCCGAATATGTCAACCGAAACGAATTCGTTATAGAAAGGCTTTAGCTAGCCAAACATCGCGGTGCGAACTCCCCGCGTCGTTTCGAGTCCAGGAAGAACCTACATGCTCCTAACATCCAACAGCCGAGAGGACCAGTCGGCACCGAGGTGCCGACATCGCCCTAGCAACTCAGCGCTTTTGGAGCGAGCGCCGTTGCCTGCCGGGGTTTTGGGACAACCCGCGCGGAATTCGAGGCCCGTACCGCAGCACTAACCGGCTGATCTGCGGCGCGGCCCAAAATCAAGCCG
>JAJDOL010000238.1 GCA_022340195.1 Chromatiaceae bacterium | reverse complement strand
GTCCCACACGATCTCGAGGTTGATATCGAAGTAGCCGTGGGCGATGCGGTTGCGCATGCCCCGCATGCTGCGCCAAGGCACTTCCTGATGCGTCTGGGTGAACCCGGCATATCCATCCATCACCTTGGTGGCGGCCTCGCCAATGATGATGGGGCTCATGATGACGGCCTGCTGGGTGCGTTTGTCGGCGAGAAACTCTTCCTTGGCCAAGCCTTCCACGAAGCTGCACGCATCGGTCGCGGCCTGCCGGATGTGCTCAAGGTAGTCGGACAGACGGTTCTCGTCGGTCATACCGGCTGCGCCTCGGCGAGTACCTTGTCGCGAAACTTTGCCGGCAGATCGGCCGGGGTGAGCAGATCGACGTGGACGCCGAGCAGCTCCTGCAGCTCGTCTTGCAGACCACCCAAATCGAACAGCGTCGCTCCTGGCAGCGCATCGACCAGCAGATCGAGATCGCTGCCATCGCGGTCGGTGCCGAACAGTGCCGAGCCGAAGACGCGCGGATTCGCTGTACGGAAACGCCTTGCCGCTTCACGCACGGCGTTTCGCTTCATGTCGAGCGCAGCGGACGGTCGCATGGGCATCCTCTCTTATCGAAACCCGTTGAGACGATAGTCAATCGAGAATAGTATTTCAAGAACCATTTTCGAGAATCGTAATGGCTTGATTTTCGGGTGCCGCGCCGGAGGCTGGGCCGGCTTGTCGCAAACCTCCGTTTTCGAGAAGAAGGCTTCCGCATGCCCCGCCGTTCGATCCTGTCGGCCGCCGAACGCGAACGCTTACTGAGGATGTCCCCGACTCTGAGCCGATAGTTTTTCTCGGTGCCCACGACCTTGCGGCATCCGGCGGGACGGGGTTCCTCTGGGATACCCTCGACCGCCGATAGGATGCCGGCGATTTCCGACTTCCGCAGCTTGCGCAGCTCCTTGCGAGCTGATTGTTTCCGTTCGATCCGATAGCAGGCCGTCCGCCTTCAGTTCCTCGAGCAGGGCCTCATGGGCTACCGCAGCCTCGTTGCGACGTTCCGCGATGGCCGCGCGCGGAAAACGGAGACGTACCACATTAACAGCCCGCGCAGGACCGGATCAGGACCGAACCTCGACGGCCATCACAGCAGATCAAACTCTTTTGGAGTCGCAGACTCCCCCCGGTAGACTTCGGTTATCTGTACGCGCATGGCCACGACTGTAGCCTGTGGGATACGGATAGGTAGATGTTTTTCAGGTGGAAGTTCACCGTCTGGGCGGAGATGGACAGGCGATCGGCGATCTCCTTGTCGCGCAGGCGCTCGGCCAATAGCTCGAGGATCTGCTCTTCGCGGATGGTGAGGTGCTCGGCAAGCCCCGCATCGACCGCGTCGCAAACCGCAGACCTCTCGGCAGCGGCAGGCGGGGCTGGTTCCGGGAAGGCGGCGAGCAGTCGATCGACGTAGGTCCGATCCTTCAGGCGATCTCAAGGCGCCGCTCGACGCGCTCCAGGCGGTCGCAGGAACGATCCAGGCGAACGGACTGTTCGGCAAGAAAGACGTGCAGATTCGCAACATCGCTTTCCACGCGACCCAAGCGGGTCTCGATCTCTCGGATATCTTCTCGACGCTCGCGTCGAACGTCGGGTACCTTAAGCCCCAAGCGAGGCGGAGACGTGAACAGTGGCCGTATAATTTACGCGAATGAACGCAACTGAGAATTCGATCACGCCGCTGGTGTGCGCCATCATCTATTATTTCCAGGTATGGCGTTGAGAGCGGTTGCGACACCTCGTGGTGCCGCCGGTCTCACCGAGACCTCATGCGTTGCGTCGTCAAAACCGCTTACGCCTCGTAAATTCAACACAATAGGGACGGCAACCTATGCAAGACCTCGTTTGGGAAGAATCGCTCAGTATTGAAGTTCCAGAAATAGATGAAGAGCACTGCAGGCTAATAGATTTGTTTAATATTCTCTGCCGTTCCGCAGAAAATGGAGATACAAACGACCATATCGAAGTAGCGATGGAAGAGCTGATTAGCTGTACCCTCCGGCATTTCAGGCACGAGGAGCGGTTGATGCTGAAATACGATTATGAAGGTTTGGCGGAGCACAAGTCAGAGCACGAGGAACTATTAGCAAGCGCCAAGGCTCTCCAGCAGAAGCTCTTACAGGAGGGGAAACGGGTTTTAAGCGAACATATCCCGTTTCTGAGGAATTGGTTAATAGGACATATCCTCGCTGCGGACAAAATCCTGGGCTCGTATCTCTGCAAGGCGATACCGCGGTCGTTCGAGTGTTCGCTTAGCGGTGGAGAGGCTTTGAAGAGGGGAGGCACCATCTTCAACCATAGTCCCGGGTCAATTGTGCAATAGCTTTCGAGCCAGCGACCGGAAAAATCTTCCATGCGATGGAAAAACGGTCGCGTTCGAAGGTTGGACTACAGGAAGGAGCTCCTCGATTATTCCGTAACCTGCGCTTAATCGCGGCTCCGCACCGATAGTCGCTGTTCAGCGACGACAAGCGATTCTGCCGACGCCGTACGAGGCGTTCATCCGGCAGCAGCAAATACACACCAGCTCCCGTTTTCTTCCCGGCGTTCTCGACCGTGATCGCCAGGTTATTGCTTCAATTCGTGTGAAGAAATTCACGAATCTCCCACCCAGTCAGCGCGTATTAACTGGTTGAAACGCGGTCGACTCATTAAAATACCCCCCACTTGTGTCAGCAGTTACATGTTGGACTGGTATGGCTGGGATTTGGGCAAGGTACGACGGAGCACGATATTTTCCCGGCAGTCGACTAAGCTCCGCCAAGCGGGGCGGCGTTGACACGCGCCCGCATAGCCCAGTCTGAAAGTACAAAAAGACAAACAGCGGACGGATGATCGAGGGCGCGGATTCCCGTGCGCCCACGAGGTTACTGAGGTTTGATCTGGCCGGGATGCCGAGAGTCGGGAGACACGCGTCGACAGCTAGAGCAGGTTACTAAATCGCCATGGTCGGATTCGGCCAGAAGCTGAGAGTAGATTTGACTCCGAAGTTGGTCGCTTAACCCGGTGTTGCTGGCAATTCGAAGCATTTTCGGCCTTGTGCGTATCGTCGCACTATGCACCGGAGGTCCCGATAGCTTTTGTTGTCAAGTAGCCCCGCCAGCAAATCTGGCGTGGCAAATGTCGTGATAGGGGATGTCAACAACTATGTTCGAAACAGATGCCTGGTCCCTAAGAGCTCGGCTCAAGCGCTTGGCGGAGGTCGAAGCGCAGAAGGCAGGATTGAGCCCGTCCATGCCCTGCTGGGGCTTGCTTACGCGCATGCTGGCGATAGGCATTCAGCGGATGGAACAGCACAAGCTCTTGAAGCGCCCCGATAAGGTCCAACTAGCCGAGGAGAATGTCTGTTTGTTCGTGAAACATCTTACCGCTCAGGCAAAAAACGATGGCCGTTTCCCAATAGCTGATGAGAATGCCTTTGCGAAAGCCAAGGTCGGAGCTGGTCAGCTGTGGCCGTTTTTTTGACGCGGAGAGCAAAAGGCTTCTGCTCGCGGGTTCCTTGTCTCAGCCTTGTGAACCTCCGCGGATAATCAACAGACAGTGCGCACCGATTCCTCGTCTGTCGCGATCAAAGGGGCAGTGTGCGTGGAAAACCAGCCGCTGGACTACTAGCCGGACGGAAGGCGGAAAATCCACGCCTGGCCCGCGGTCTGAGTGAAGTCGAGCACGGCCTGGGGATAGAGTCCGAGTGCCAGCACGACCAGCGCCAGAAGGATAGCGACCAGCAGCTCCCGCCCGCGTAGATCGAGGGCAAGCTCGACGTAAATGGTTCTTACCGGTCCGAAGAACGCCTTTCGGTACAGCCCTAAGAAGTAACCGGCCCCAACGACCATGGCGAAGAGAGCGGCGAGCCCGGCGCCTGTATGCGTATCCAAGGCGCTGAAGACCAACAGCAGCTCCGCGGGAAAGCCGCTGGTGCCGGGCAGCCCCATGGAGGCGAGGCCGAGTAGCAAGAAGAAGCTCGCCAGCAGGGGCATTGTTCGGGCGGCGCCTCCGAGCCCGACCAACTCGGTGGTACCTGTTCGATAGTGCAGAAAGCCGGTTAACAGGAACAAGCCGCCGGCTATGACTGTGAAGTTCAGCAGCTGGAATAGGGCTCCCTGTATTCCCTGCAAGTCGAAGGAGGCGACACCCAGGACCACCAGCCCTACATGACTGACGCTGGAAAAGGCGAGCATGCGCCTCAGGTTTGTTTGAGCCACGGCTGCCAGGGCTCCGTAGAGGATACCGATGACTCCCAGACCGGCCAGCAGCCAGTGGAGCTCGATCGCCGCGCCGGGTGCGAGGGGAACGGCGAAGCGGATAAGCCCGTAGACCCCCAGCTTGAGTCCGGTCATCAGTGCGGCGACATTGACGGGTCCGTCCGTTGCGACCACCGGTAGCCAGGTGTGGAGTGGAAATAACGGGGTCTTTACAGCGAATCCGAGCAGCAGCAGAAGGAAGACCCACATCTCGAGGGTGTGCGGCAACGGCGTCCGCAGCAGGCTCGGGTAGTCGAAGCTTAGCCCTGCCGGTATGCCGGTCCCGGTTTGCGCCGCATGGTTGAACGCCAGCACCAGGAAGGCGAAAAGCAGCGGCACACCACCCGCGAGCATGAAGAGGGTGTATTTGACCGCGGCGTAGCGCCGGTTGGGGCCGACGCCCCAAAGGCTAACCAGGAAGTAGATCGGGATCAGGGTGAGCTCCCAGAACAGGAAGAAGAGTACTGTGTCCAGGGCGCAGAAGATTCCCAGGGTGGCGCTCGCCAACATCAGAAGCAGGCTGAAGTAAAGGTGCTGCATCCTCCGAACGCTGGTCCAGGAGGCCAGAATCACTCCCACGAACAAGAGCACGGTGAGCGGCAGGAAAAGCACCGAGATGCCGTCCACGCCGACCAGATATTGAATATTCAGGGTCGGAATCCAGTCGTAGCGCTCCACCAACTGGAAGCCGCCGTCGCTCGGATCGAATCCAGCCACCACCATCAGGGTTACAACCAGACCCAGCAGCACGCTGCCCAGGGCGATTCGCCGAGCCTTGCCGGGATCCGGTACGAGCCAGATGAGCAGTACTCCCGCGACCGGTGTGAGCAGCATCAGGCTCAGCAACGGCATCGTGGCGGTGGTAAGGGACTGATCAGCCATCGCGATCAACCAGGTGGGAAGCGCGCGCTTAGACTCGCCATGGGGGCGTCCACCAGCTTCAACCAGGGCTCGGAATAGAAACCGGCTCCGAGCAAGACCACGACCAGGATCCCTGCGATGGCTCGTTCCATGATCGTGGCGGGGGCGATTTTCGTCTGCGACTCGGGGCTGCGCGGTGCCAGGAAGGCGCGTTGGAAGGCCCACAGAAGGAAGCCCGCCGCGGCGACGTTGCCGAGGGCGGCGGCGATGGTTTCGACGGCGCCGAAACGGTCGATGGACGCCTCCAATATGAGATGGGCGGCGTCGAAGCCGGGAGTGCCCGGCATGCCGACGATGGACAGGCCCGCGATGAAGAAGGCGACGCCGATCACCGGAATGCGGTCGAACAGCCCGCCGAGTTTTTCGAGCTGCGTGGTCCGCGTGCGCCGGTACACCAAGCCGGTCATGAAAAAGAGTCCGGCGATGGCCAGGCCGAAGCTCACCGACAGCATCAGGCTGCCCTGGAAGGCGGCCTGCCCGAGGCTGAACAGGCCGATGACCAGAATACTGGTATGGCTGACCACGGCGAAGGCCAGCAGCCGGCGCAGATTTGCCTGGATCAGGGCCAGCAATGCGGCGTAGAAGATTCCTGCGGTCGCGAACGCGACCACATAAGGGCTCCACTGCACGACCGCCTCCGGGAGGATCGGAAAGACAAAGCGAACCATCCCGTAGATGCCGACCTTGAGTCCGAGAAGGATGGTTGGCGCTACGGCGACGTTACCGTGCCAGGCCACGAGAGGAAGCCAACCGTGAAAAGGGAACAGGGGGGTTCGGATGGCAAGGCCATAAAAGAGCAGAAAGAAGATCAGTGAGGATACCGTGGGGTTCACCGGGACGTTGGCGAGCTCGGTCAGGTCGAAGCTCCAGGCGCCCCCGGAGGCGTCCGCGTGGTTCCAGCCGAGCATCAGGATGCCGGCCAGCAGCAGGGCTAGACCCGTGCCCATGAACTGATAGAAGCGGGTCAGGGCCAAGCCCTTGGCGGGGGATGTTGCAAAGCGCCACAGGAGATAGCCGACCAAGCCCAGCTCCACTGCGGACGCGGCCAGGAACCAGATCAGGTCCAGGGTGGTGAAGAGCGACATCAGTGTGGCCTCGATGGCGAGCACGACCGCCAGGAAATGCGAGGCCGGCCTGAGTCGCCATGCCGACCCGTAGACCACGACCAGCAGGCAGAGCAGGGCGGTGAGCAGGATGAAGAGCACCGATACGCCGTCGGCGCCGGCGTGGTAGTTGATGGGCGGGATTGGGGTCCAGCGCTCGGCGAGCTGCAGGACGGCGCTGCCCTGGTCCAGAATCCGATAGATGTAAAGGCTCAGGGCCAGCTCGGTCGCCGCCATCAGCACGCCGATGGCGATGGCAGGTCTCTCGCGGCGCACCGCAAGGACCAGGATGGCGGTGCCGAGGGGCAACAACTGCAGCAGGGCCAGCAAGGGGAAATCCGCCGGGGCGGTCGCGAGGGCCTCCATCACAGGATCACGACCAGCGTCGCCATGATGAGCAGCAGGAGGTAACGAGGCTGGCTAAGCAGGCTCTCGATCTGCAGCAGATAGCTGCCCAGGTGCCGGATACCCGCCTCCAGCCCCTCGCCGCCGCCCCTGAGCACCAGGCGCTTTTCGAACCAATACAGCAAATCGGCCAGCGATTCCAACAGGGATCCGAGCAGTCCGCTGGCCTGGGTTATTCCTTCGTCCGGCGTGCCGGGCTTGTGCTCCCCCCTGTCCGCGGTCGAGGACAGGGCTTTGGCTTGGTCTGGGAGTCCGACCAGCCGGTTGACCACCTCGTCGTCGAACGCCTGGATATCCTGCGCCAACTGCCTCGTAGGGCGAACCAGCAGCGCATCCGCGGCCGGGTCGAGCCAGAATCGC
Source organism: Chromatiaceae bacterium (assembly GCA_022340195.1). Taxonomy (GTDB): domain Bacteria; phylum Pseudomonadota; class Gammaproteobacteria; order Chromatiales; family Chromatiaceae; genus Thiosymbion. The sequence goes on along the minus strand of JAJDOL010000238.1, from coordinate 13,189 downwards.
TGCAGAGCTGCGGTGTAAAGGCGCTTGCGACCGCGCAGCCAGCGTGGCGCAGGGCGCGCTGGACCGGTGGTCAGGTGCATGAGCGCCGGTGCGTGAAGGAACTGATAGGCACGCCAGATGGCGTGAAGTACCAGATGCCAGGCGGCCAATTCGAACCAACCAAGACCGCACTCCAGGACCATGAGTCCGACCTGGGTGGTCGTCGCGAACATGAGGCTGGCTTTCACGTCGGTCTGGGTCAGTCCCGAGAGCCAGCCGTAGAGGGCAGTTGCCAGTCCGAGCAGGGCCACCAACGGCATCAGGGACGGGGCCTGTTGGAACAGAGGCTCGACGCGGATGAGCAGGTAGATCCCCGCATGGACCATAAGCGAGCCGTAAAAGATGGCGCTCGATGGGGTCGGACCCTCAATTGCGCGGGCGATCCAGCCGGCGAAGGGGACCAGAGCGGACTTGGCAAGGGCGGGGAGCAGCAATGCGAGCAGGATCAGGCCGGTGCTCGACCTGGAGAGTCCCACGCTGCCGGCGGTGATGTCTGGCCATTCCAGAGAGCCGATCCAGGCCAGACACAGATAAATGGCTAGCAGGAAGCCCGCGTCGCCGATACGGTTGGTGACGAAGGCCCGGGTAGCACTCTCCGCCGCTTGGTCGCGCTCGTAGGCATAGGCGATGAGCAGATAGGAGCTCGCCCCGGCGAGCTCCCAGCCTACGAAGGTGAGCAACAGATTGCCTGCGGTCACGATCAGGAGCATGGCGCCCGTGAACAGGCTGAGGATCATGAAAAAGCGCTGGAAACCTGCCTCACGATGCAGGTAGTTGACGGAGAAACGCAGTGTGAGCAGGCAGATCAGGGCCACCAGGGTAGCCAGAGAAAGGGCGAAGGGATCCAGCGTGAAGCTGATTGCGGCCTCGATCTCGCCGCTCGCAAGCCAGGTTCCGAGCCGGACCTGGCCCGGTGCCCCGGCGAAAAAAGATGCGAGGTCCAGTCCCAGAACGGCCAGGAGCGAAAGGACGGCGGCGCTCTGTGCAATGTGTGCCGTCGCCGGCTCCCCGGATTCGCCGACATTGTGTCCCAGTACCACGCCGATGCCGATCCAGGCGGCGGCCAGCAGGGGCGGCAGGACGATGAGCGTAGCCAGAAGTCCGATCATGGTATTAATCCGCGGTCGAAAAATCTGGTGCCGCGATCAGTGTCGGCGGACAGGGCCCCGATCGACCTGCGTAGCATTGGATCGAGCGATCTAAGCAACGCAGTGGCGAGTCAGGCGGTTGCCAGGGCACCCAGCCCTGGTTCGGTTCGAAGAGTTGGATCGCGCCGCTTTCCGGGTTCTTGGCCACGAGCTGCACCCAGCCGTTGCCCACCAGCTCCTGCAGGGGAGGTTGGCGCCGGTAGATCGCGGTCAGCAGCTCCGTCGTCTGCTCGACCACCGCCAGCAGGCGCATGGGCTCGTGGATCTCGATCATCTGATTCGGGAGGCCTGTCCGCAGGTCCGAAGCGGCCCCCTCCATGACGCCTAGCCAGCCCGTGACATTGTGCGTGATCTTGGTTCCGGCACCGTATTCCGGATTGTTTGCGGCAGAAAAGTAATACTCCAGGCTAATGCCGGCACCGACCGCCCCGTTGGTGAGCAGGTGGCGCTCCAGAATCTCACCGTCCGGATCCTGGGTCGGGTCGTAGGAGATCAGGAAGGACCGGCGATCGAAGAAAGCGCCGCGGCTCATAGAGCGTCTCCCGATGAATGCGCAGGCGTTGGTGGCATGGCCCAGCTCCGGGCGAGCCTGCGAGAAGTCCAGGGAGCGTTCCTCCACGTGTCGCAAGGCGCCCTGAGGGTCGAGGGTCGTCGGAGCCGATGCGAAACGGCGGCAGCGCTCCTGGGCGTGGAGCAGGCATGCCTCCTGCAATTGCTGCCGCAGGTCCTCGAACGCGGACTGGAGCTCGTCGGGAATGTCTTCGAGGTCCGACCAGAAGATGTTATCCAGGCAGGTATCATGCTCGCCGCCGACAAACCAGGTGCGATCGGGGATCGAAATGCCACGCTCCTCCAAGAGTGCCCGGACCGGTGATCGGTTGGCCATGGCCGCGGCCAGACGGGCATTGGGGCCGCTGAAGCGCCCCGAGCAGGCACCGCAGTTGTAGGCCGAGGCGTGGGGATTGTTCAGATTGCGCGAGCCGTGGCCGAGGATGACGACCAAGGGGGAGAAGCCATAGGTCAAACCCGAGCCCCGTAGTAGGTCTTGGACACGTTCTGCCTGTTCCTGGTCGGTGAATCCGAGGCGTGGTTCTTCCGGTGTCGCGGGTGGGCTATCGTTCGGCGCAATGAATTCGATTCCGGTGGGGACAACCCCTTCGATCCGGTCGCGTAACCGGTCCGCGGCACGACCGAATTGAACCGGTATCAGCACCTTGCCGATAAGGGACGAAATTGCCAGGGGAGCACCGGCGATTATTCCGGCGACGGGCGGCAGGAGCCCCCGCCTGCTCCCTTGCTGCAAACCCTGAAACCAGCGCTCGAGCCTCGCGTGGCGCCGCGCATGGGAGCGTCCCAGCGCCTGTGCCTCGGGACGCGGGACCTCGCAAACCTCCTGAGCGGGTATCACGGGCGCTGGGATCACAGGGGCCAGTGCGGCCGAGTGCGCGTCGTCCAGTCCCCGCCAGTTGTGGGGGACGCTGAAGTGGGCGGCCGCCCCCAGGGTCTCGATCTCCGGGACAAGCTCTTCCAGATGGCGTCGGAGACCCTCCTCGCGGTCGTCCATGCACAACATGACCTGCGCCGAGGGGATGCTTTCGCGACCCGCCCAGCGGCCGCGCCCGTGATTCCGAGCCAGGGTGGTGAGTATCTGCTCCCGGTAATGGCGCTCGTAGGCGAGCAGCCACAGGTGTCCCGCTTTGTCGTCGTCGAGCCTTTCCAGGCAGTCGAAGAGCGTAGCGACACCCTGCCTGCCGAGGGCACGGATATCCGTCCCGGCCAATCCCAAGTGCTGGGCCAGGCGGAACAAGGGCCAAGCATTGCTGTACACAGTGTAGCCCTCGGGTCTGTCCGCCGAGGGACTGCGCCGCCATGTCCAGATGAGCTCCGCCAATTGGTCCCAGTCACGCTCCCCACGGTCCAGATCCGATATGGCCACCGCGCGCTGGGAGCGGGCTGCGAGATACTCAGGCAGGCGTCCGGCGAATACGCCGTGGCGGACCAGGAGCTCGAAGCCGTTGCGCCGGAAGTACCAGCGCAGCATGTCCAGGCTGGCCTCCACTTGCCAGTAGCGTCGGCACAGGCGCTGGGCGAATACCCGCTCCAGGACTAGCCGGACCGCCAGATAGTCCAGCATCGCGACCGGCGCGCTCAGATTCTCGTAATTCGGATGTCGTTGCCGCCACAGGACCATGCCCGACCAGCCGGGCACCTCCAGGGCAAGCCGTTCCAGATAGGGAACCCAGCGGTCCCGGGGCAGGCCCATACGCTGGAGCTCGGCGATGATCGCCTCGAGCGCGTCGGCGGGCAGGGAGTCGATCTCCTCCGTCCAGTCCTGCAGGTCCTGGAAAACGGGAGTCAGGTCGGTCTTTGCCGAGTCACGCCAGGTGTGGTAGAAGCCCGTCTCACCCCCGGGCGGTGACCAGGCCGCCACGCCTTGGTCCAGGAAGGAGGCCAGATAGCGGACGATCAGCGGCTGTGTACCGTCCAGCAAATCCTGGCCGGTGAGCTGCTGCAGCAGGGCGCGCAGGGTAAGCTCCGGACCCACACGGTCCAGCAGGCCCTCCAGGAGTTGCGACGCTTCGATGCGTATCTGCTGTTTTATCGGCGAGCGCGGCTCTTGCGCATCCCGCTCGTAGTCGGCCAGCATGCGCTCGGCCTGTTCCGGTGTCAGATCGACAAGCTCTTCGGGGTGCAGGATAAAGTGCTCGAGGCCAAGAACCGAAAGACACGCGGACCAGAGATCTCCGATTGCTTCCGCTTCGGAAGTGAGTCCGGATGCTCGGGCGGAGGCTAGGAGTCGCTCGCGGCTCTGCCGGCCGACGTCCGACTGGAAGCAGGTCAGCGCTTGGAGCTCCTGGATGTGCCAGATGAGCTGGGAGCCAGCGATCGGCTGCAGGGGGTGGGCGAGGGCACCCAGGTAAATGTCGTATCGCTTGAGAGTCCTTTCTCCAAGCGCCGAGATCGGCTCGTCGGCTTGCAGGACCGTGTCCTGGTCCAAAACAGCTCGCAGGTCATCTGAGGTAATACGCCCCTCGGCCAGGAGCTCGCGAAAGCGCTCCTGCGGCAGGTAGCCCCGGTTGCCGGTGAGGCGGCGCGCCTCGGCGATTGCCTCGTGGAACGGCAGGTGCTGGAAGCCGTGAAGGGTGTTGTGGTGGACAAAATCCTTGATCGGGGCCTGTCCCGGGAGGACATGCTCCAGATGGGTGACTGCATCCCTGATCTGCTTGCGGATGTCGGTGCTCGCCGCGTCGCGTTCACTCACGGCGACGTTCTCCGAGCGAGTCCTTCAGTCGATCGAGCGATCAGTATCGGGTCCGTTGTGCGGACCCTCCAAGCGTCGACACACCATCGACGATCTTTGTGGTCGTTTGCGTTCATTGTGTCGGAAGAACCATCGATTTTCGGGAGGCGAAACCTCGCTAAAACCCGGCGCTCAGGTGGGCCACTGTGGTCGATGTAAGATTCAGGAGGGGCGCCGGGAAGACGCCGATGAGTACGGTGCCGGCGGTAAGCGAGGCGGCGGCGATCAACTCACTCCGACGAAGGTCGGGCACGGTACGCATCTGCGGGCGCACGGGTCCGGTGAACAGCCTGCCGATTGTGCGTACGGCGAACGCAGCGCTTATCAGCACGCCCAGACTCAAGAGGAGCATCAGCCAGCCCCACACCTGGAAGCCGCCGATCAGAGCGTGGAGCTCGGCGATGAAACCAGCCGTTCCCGGCATCCCTACGGCGGCAACGAAGGCAAGCACGGTAAAGAAGGCGAATCTGGGCGTCACCTGAACCAGGGAGCTGTAGTGGGAGATCTCGCAGGTCTTGGTGCGTTCGTATAGCAGCCCGATCAGTAGGAAAAGCGTTCCCGCCACCAAGCCGTGAGCGATCATCTGGATCAGCGCCCCGGTAAGCCCGACCAGGTTGAGGGCGGCGATGCCGACCAGTACCACGCCCATATGGCTCACCGAGGAGTAGGCGATCATGGCCTTCAGATCCGTCTGGCGCCATGCCAGCAGCCCGCCGTAAATCACGCTGACGAGCGCGATGCCCACCAGTACCCCCTGCAAGGCGAGTGCTGCGTCCGGGAGCAGGTAGGCAGCGCGGATCAGACCGTAGGCTCCCATCTTCTGCAAGACCCCCGACAGCAGGATGGTGACGGGGCTGGGGGCCTGGACATCGGCCAGCGGTAGCCAGCCATGTATGGGGAAGATCGGCATCTTGACCCCGAATCCGACGAGGAAGCCGAGGAAGATCAACACCTGGGTCTGCGTCGGAAGCTCGCGGGAGCCGGCGATCATATGGTCCATGGCGAAGCTGTGCCCGGGTACGGCATCGAACAGGACCAACAGCGCGATGAGCATGAAGACGGAGCCGCCCATGGTGTAGAGCACGAAGTTGAGGGCGGCGCCATGCCGGTTTTTGCCACCCCAGCGATCGATGAGGAAGAAGAGCGGGATGAGGGTGAGCTCCCAAAACACGTAGAAGAGCGCCCAGTCCTGGGCCATGAAGACGCCGAGCATGGCGCTCTCGAGCACCAGCATCAACTGGAAGTAACCCTTGACTCTTTCATTGATGCTGTGCGACGCGAGCAGAGCCACCAGGGCGAGCAGCGTGGTCAGCATCACCAGCGGGAGCGAGATCCCGTCCACACCGAGCGCATAATAGGTACCCAGACGCGGATTCCACTTCACCTTTTCCGCGTACTGCATCCCTCCGGTTTCGTAGTCGAAGCCCGCCGCCAACGACCAGGCGACAAAAAGCGCACCGATCGCTGCGGCGACTGCAAGTCGTCGGATCAGTTGCGGCCGATCGGTCGGCGCCAAAGCGATAAGCAAAGCGCCCACGGCGGGCAGCAGCAGAAGCAGCGTAAGGTGACCCATCAAAGCGCTGGAAAAACTCTATGCGTGCGGCTAAGAAGCGGAAGACGCTCGCAGGGCGTCCAACATTTTTTTTGATGCCCTCGGGTGTCTCGACGATCGAAAACCTGACGGCGTAGCCGCAATCGCCGCTGGCAATTTAAGAATATACCAATTAGGCCACATAACCACGAAAAAACGGTAGACTATATGGTTATGCGTGGCCGTCCTCGTTCGGTGCGGGGGCGAAAGAGAGCCTCCGAACCCTGGTTCCGGTTACCTGCATACCTAGTTGACGAAGTGTAGGAGCGATCGTCGTGAGCATACCTGCGGACGAAGCAACCATATCGGCCTCCATCGGGCCCTTGAGCGGCAAACAATTGATCGCGGGTGCCCTGTTCTGGGTGATGGCCATGTACCTTGCCAACGTTGTACCCACCGTCCAAGTCGCTTGGGTGACCGGCATCCTTCTGTTCACGATTTATCTGTTTGCGTTCGAGGTCGTGGAGGTGGACGTAGCTGCGGCTACGGTCATGGTGCTGCTGGGTCTAACGTCTCTGTTGGCCCCGTTCATGGGATTGGAGCAGGGCTTGGTAGATACTCAGCATCTCTTCGACGGCTTCTCGTCCAACGCGGTTATCTCGATTATCGCGGTTATGATTATCGGTGCCGGTCTGGACAAAACCGGCCTCATGAGCAAGGTGGCCACTTTCATCCTCAAGGTTGGCGGTACTACCGAGGCGCGAATCATCCCGATCATCTCCGCCACCGTCGGCATCATTTCCTCGTTCATGCAGAACGTGGGGGCGGCGGCGCTGTTCCTGCCGGTTGTATCTCGTATTTCGGCCCGCTCCGGACTGCCCATGTCGCGGCTGCTGATGCCCATGGGATTCTGCGCCATCCTCGGCGGCACAGTGACGATGGTCGGCTCCTCACCCCTGATCCTGCTCAACGATCTGATTCTCACCTCCAACCAGGCCCTGCCCGCTGACCAGCAGATGGACACTTGGAGCCTGTTCTCGGTCACCCCGATCGGTCTGGTCCTCGTGGCGACCGGCATCGTCTACTTCGTGCTGGCCGGTCGCTTCGTGCTGCCTACCAGAAAGAGCGAGGGTACAAAGGCGGCGGATTCCAGGGAGTACCTTCAAAAGACCTACGGTGTGCAGTACTGCATGAAGGAGATGGCGATCCCGAAGGACAGCGAGCTCGTAGGCAAGACGCTGAACGAGGTCGAGCAGGCCAACAAGGTTCGCGTTGTGGCCATGGTGCGTGGTAGCAATGACTTGGCCATCGGGCCAAACGGCGTGGCACGGGATGTTCCCTTCGAGACCAATAGCGCCATCGGCGTGGTAGCCACACTCGAGCACTGCACCGCATTTGCCGAAAAGTTCGGCCTGCAGGTCCGCGATGACTTCGATGCCTTCGGTGACGCCCTGTCTGCTACCAAGGCCGGCATTGCGGAGGTTGTCATTCCGCCGGGATCGTCGTTGATCGGCAAGAGTGCCCGTGACGTGTGGATGCGCAAGCGCTATGGACTGTCCATGGTAGCCTTGCACCGCAGCGGCAAAACCCTGCGTGAGGGCGAGGGAATCCGCGACCTGCCTCTGCAGGCTGGCGACACGATCATTGGCCACGTCACTTGGGATGCCTTGGCCAGATTGGAGAAGGACCGCGATTTCGTGGTGGTGACCACCGAATATCCCCACGAGGAGCTGCGCCCGCACAAGGTCGCGGCGGCCGGCGTCTTCTTCGCGATCGCCCTTTTCCTGGTGTTATTCACCGACCTGCGCCTGTCCGTGGCCCTGCTCACCGGCGCTGTGGGCATGATCCTGTCGCGGGTGCTGACTATCGAGGAGGCGTATCAGGCGGTAAGCTGGAAGACGGTGTTCCTGCTCGCTTCCCTGATTCCCCTGGGATTGGCGGTGGAGACCACCGGAACAGCCAAGTGGATCGCCGAGCAGGTTCTTTCCGTGGTTGGTGGCGCACCTGGTTGGGTGATCCAGGCATCGGTGGCCGCCCTGGCGACTTTCTTCACGCTCGTGATGTCCAACGTGGGCGCCACTGTGCTGCTGGTGCCCTTGGCCGTGAACATCGCCATCGGCGTGGGTGCCGATCCGGCCGTATTTGCCCTGACGGTCGCCATCGCCACCTCCAACTCCTTTCTCATCCCCACCCACCAGGTCAACGCGCTCATCATGGGGCCGGCCGGCTATGGTGTTCCGGATTTCATGAAGGCGGGCGGAATCATGACGGTACTGTTTCTGGTCGTGATGATGCTGATGATGGGCTTGGTGTTCTGATACCCAGGCCGAACACGTTCGACAGGGTATTGATGTAGTTGAAGTAGCCGACAATGGCAACGGCCTCGAGAATCTGGGTGTCGCTGTAGCCCGCAGCTCTGACGGCATCGATGTCCTTCTGTTGCATCTTGTAATTCTCCTTGCCCGAAGCGCGGACGCAAAAGCGCAAGAGCGCCTTTTCGCCTTCATCGCAGTGAATATCGTCGATGCCGCCCAGCACCTCGTTGATCTGTGCCTCGCTCATTCCAAGCATCTTGGCGATGCCCTTGTGCACATCCACACACATCTTGCAGTTGTTCTCCAGGGAAACGAGCAATGCGATCCGCTCCTTGGTCGAGTACGGCAGCTCGGTCTCCGCCAATAAATACCCCTTTACCATGCCATCGGTCGCGAAGTAGATATCCTCACGAACCGCCAACAGCTTGAAAATTTCCCCTAGCGTCCCGGTCCGCTCCAGAATGTAGCGTGCCTCGTCCTGAACCCGCGGCGTCATCTCTTCCAGCTCCGAAAGCTCGATATATGCCATGCTCCCCACCTCGGTTGATTCTTTGCTTTCAAAATCAAGTCGCTTTTTTTCGAGACTCGGACAAGATCTTTGCCAATTCCCGCCACGCGACACGCGCGGCGTTCATCCTCGAGCTCTCGAGCGAGCAAACGCCGGCGACGGCGCCATTAGACCCCAACTCGCTTACGGAAACCAGGCAGCGAGGCACCGGTCCCGGCCCGGTGCCATCCTGAATGTCGAGAGTTCGTCCAGGGTGCTGGGCAATGCGGCGTCTCTCGAAAAGTGCGAACCGCCGTTGACGGGGCCGGTCGGGCGGCCATTGCGGCCGCCCGTCGGCGGAGACGCCGTGGTCTCAGGGCAACAGGTCACCGGGCGTAGCGGGAAGCCGGGGCATGATCTGGACTGGGAAGGGGCCGTCCAGCCCCCCCAGGAAAGCCACCACATCGGCCACTTGGGCGTCGCTCAGGTCCTTGTTCAACTGGCTCTTGGCCATTACCCGCACCGCCTCGTCCAGATTCTTGACCGAGCCGTTGTGAAAGTAGGGGGCGGTGTAGCCGAGGTTGCGCAGGGTGGGCACTCGCCAGAGGTGCTCGTCCGCTGTCTTGCCCGTCTGCGCCGCGCGGCCCTTGTCGTCCATCAGGTGATATTCGGCCACATAGGGATTGTCCGCAAAGGTGGGGAACTTCATGAGCATAGGCTGTCCAACGGGCAGGCTGGGACCGTCGAAGTTGGCTCCGGAATGGCAGCTGGTGCAGCCGAGCTGGTCGAAGGTCTGCATGCCGCGCACCTGCTGCTCGCTAAGCGCCGTCTTCTCCCCCGTCACGTAGCGATCAAAAGGGCTGTCGGGGGTGATGAGTGTGCGCTCGTAGGCAGCCACCGCCTTAGCGGCGTTGTCGGCCGTGACAGGGTCCTCGTCGCCGAAGGCCGCCGCAAAATGCTTCCGATACCCCGGGATGGCGCGTAGCCGGTCGACGGCGCTGTCCAAGTCCTTCATGCCCATCTCGACCGGGTTGACTACCGGCCCCTTGGCCTGGTCCTCCAGGCTGGCCGCGCGCCCGTCCCAAAACTGGCTCGAGTGGAACGCGGCGTTGTAGACGGTGGGGGCGTTACGGCCGCCGACCTCCCCGTGCACCCCCATGGAGGTGGAGCGATGATCGTCACCCCCCTCCATGACATTGTGGCAGGAGTCGCAGGATACGGTTCCGGTTGCAGAAAAGCGTGGGTCGAAGTACAGCATCTTGCCCAACTCCACCTTGGCGGGGGTTATCGGGTTGTCGGCGGGGGAGGGTGCCACCTCGGGCAACGCCTCCCATTGGGCGGCCACGGCGCTGGCGGACATGGCCCCCACGAGGGCACTAACGAGAAACCTGGAGGTACTGCGGTTGTTCATGATTGCTCCTTGATACTACGAAGATGGGCCCCGAGGGTCCGGTAGGAAATAACCTGAGCAGATTGCGCCGAAATTTCGCTTGCTTTTGCGACGCGGCAAAGGGCGCATAGCCCGGCTATGTAACCCTCGCCGCGACAACGAAAGCGGGCGAAAGGACAAACAAAATGTGCAGATTATCTCTCGACGGGCCTTCAGGGCCGTTCGCGCCCTTTTGCGGCTGCCAGGCACCGGGCTCCCGAATGTTCCCTCTCGGCAACGCGCGAGCATCCATCCCTGGGGCCGGGAAGGGCGATGGTTTCAGGATAGGATGCGAAGGTTAAATGAAACTGAATCCTCGTCTTCCCTTTTGGCACAGTCGGAACCGCGGCGACGGACGGCAAGCCCCCCGGACAGATCTGCCAGCCATGCCCCGCGCGCCGTGATTTCCAAGTTCTGAAGCATGGCCAAACTGACGAGAAGCGCGAAGGGAACCGCCCGCGCGAAGCTCCCCGCAGTCGCGGCAACCGGGTCGCCCGAGCCGCGGCCGCGAAGTGAATAGATGCCCCAGGCAATCCCGGCCACGGCCATGGGTGTGGATGCGAGCGGCGGCGGGGCGCTGAGGCCCGGGGAGACCAACTAGACTAACCCGCCGAAAGCGCCGCTCATCCCGATCCATTCCACGACCTGAGGGCGATGGCCCTCGATGAAGCTCGCCAAGATCATGGTGGCCTGCACCGCACCAAATAGGATGAGTGCCCCGGTCCCGGCGTCCAGCGTGCGATAGGCGAAACGGTGCGTGGTTACAGCGCCAATGTGACCGAGACCTGTGAGGGCGAGCTCAACCTGATCGTGGACGTGCAGGTCGAGCCGGCCACGGCTGAATGTCTGCGACGCACGGAAGATCTGCCGCGGGAGTTGTTCAACCGGCACTGCAACGTGGAAGCGACCATCTTTCAGCTCTGTTACTTTCCATATATAAACTATGGGATGATCTATTACTCGCACTCGTCAAGGCGCGCGTCCCGACCTGCAGCCCCGTTGCCGGAATTGGCTGCTGAAAGGGGTTTTCGGAGGGGACTCACGAGTAGGGAGTAACGCGAAGACTTTCGAAAACGGGTTGCGACAGAACCCGAGCTACAACGTCGCTCTCCTCTTTTCGGGGCAAGTACCAATGTCGCTATCCCCTTTGGTTGGGTGCAACTCCCTACCAGGGCTCTAGTCTTGAAAAAAGGGCCTCGTCGGAGACTGGTGTCGGCTCGGGAGACACCAGTTTTCGTTTTGCTGCGCGGTCTGGCCGCTGAGCGAAACGCTAATCTTCAAACGTAGTGAAGATCGTCACCACCACCGCAACCACCGCCCCGATCAGGGCGCTCACCACGGCAATCCGCATGTTGTCCCGTCGCGTGATCTTGAACTTCAGCAGGTCAATCTCGTGTTGATGACTCTCTCTTGCATCTGGGTCCCCGAAACCTCTTCCACGCTCTTGCAAGTGGACGAGTTCTTCAAGGTCGTCTTCTATTCTTACCCAAGAGATTTTTCCTCAAAATCCTGAGACTAAAATGCGCCTAAACCAGGTGAGAAATCACTTAACGCATTGATTATATGGCGCCCTCGACAGGACTCGAACCTGTGACCTATCGCTTAGGAGGCGAGCAGGTTGCTTGATAAACCTTTCAATTTAACAAGTTAGCGCATACCTGCCCCGCGCTTTCTTGACTCCAACTGCCAGATTGTGACTCATCGTGACGCAAGCGCGTCACGATCCGGTCACGTTGTGCTTTGATTCCGAGTCGTCTCGCGACGCCACGAGGAGCGCTGTCCCATCACGTCTTTCTCGCAAACGCCTAGCTGTCTGAACCAAGAGTCCACATGACTTCATCAGTCCCGCCCGCAAGACGTCAGCAATGTGCCTGGCAGAACAAAAACTCATGGTGGACGGGAATCGCGAAGGAGGTTCCGGGGCATTTGCAGAGGTTGTGGGGGAGCCGGGGACTCCTTCCGACGCATCTCGTCCAACGCCGCCGCGTGTTGAAGTATCGAGCTTAGCAGAAAGTGATCGTCCAGACAGCGCCTTACGGAGACACGGACGCACGGACACTCGTCGAGAAAGTCGCGGCGAAAGGTGTGCACAGAAATCGTACGCACAAGCACAACGCAAAAGCTGAGAAACCGTCCGACTTTACGCTCACCGATCGGCAGAGCAAGCTGCTGGAGGTGGCCAATTCTATCTCCGGCGATGCGCCTGGTGGCGATGACATGGCGTTCGTTCATGCCATCCTCTGCCAGGTAGGCTTGCCTCGCTCCAAAGTCATCGGCCGCGAGTTCCTTCGTCAATCAGGAGGGGCTTGGGTAAACATCCAAGCCGGTTGGCTGGACGAAGGGAGGAGTCCGGTCCAGCAGCCCGTCCCTTACGGTGTCATGCCGCGCCTGGCCCTGGCCTGGCTGTCCACCTATGCTGTGCGCAATCATGTGCGCGAGATCCCCATCGGGGAGAGCGCCGCCGCATTCCTGCGCATCATGGGCCTCGACAACCAGGGAGCCCGCTACGCGACGCTGCGCAGGCAGATGCACGCGCTCGCGGCCTGTCGCCTGCAGATCGGTTTCCGCGGCCGCACCTTCAATGGCCAGCCGGTCGAGCAGTTCGATGCCTGGCTCGCCCATTCCGACGCGCGCCAACGTGCACTCTGGCCGGGCGTCCTGGTTCTGTCCGAGGGGTATTATCAGTCGCTGAAGGACAGCGCAGTTCCGCTGGACAGCCGGGCGCTGCACGCGCTGGAGAGTTCGGCGTTGGCGCTGGACGTGTACACCTGGCTGGCACATCGCTTGCACCGAATCGAGGGCAAGGGCGTCACCTTACGTTGGAAAGCGCTGCGGGAACTGTTCGCCCAGGAGTATATGGGCCGAAATGCCGACAAGGACTTCAAGAAGGAATTCCTGCCCGCGCTGCGGAAGGTTCAAGCCGTTTATCCGAAGGCGAA
>JAJDOL010000019.1 GCA_022340195.1 Chromatiaceae bacterium | reverse complement strand
GTATTGATCGCGGCTGATCGCGCTTCGCCAGTTCCACAATTGACCGGCGTAGGGCGTGTTCAGATGGACCTCATCGTCACTGCCGGGCAGTGTCGCCAGGATTTCCGGCGTACTGTCGACCGGCGCCGCGAAGCGGGCCAGGTACCCCGGATCGCCCGGGATGTTCCACCACCGATGCAGCACCTGCAGCGTCGCGCCCAGCTGTGCTTCGGCGTCGGGCGCGCCCGTGCTCATGTAGCGCAGTGCCTCGGCGCCCAGGTAGGCGCCGGTCCAGATCGCCGGGTCACGCCAGCCGCTGTAGCCGCTGACGCTCTGATAGCTCGCGTCGGTGAAATCCGCCGCCATCACACCCCCGGCGGGCATCAGCAGCTCGCGCAGCCACGGCAGATAGACCCGGGCGCGGTTGTGCAATTGCCCCGGCCCGTCGTCGATCGGCTCGACCCACTCGCCCTGGGTGTCGTCCCACAGCCGGCACTCGGCGCTCCCTGCAACCTCCCCCAGAAGGCATTCGTCCGCGCACTGGGCCTCGGCCGTGGAGGATGCCGGGAGGCTTGTCCCGAGTATCGTCACCATGCCCATGGCCAAATAGGTCTGCCTGCTCATGTCTGTCCCGATGAATTCCGTGAACGCAACGCGAAAATATCGCAATCAGGGTCAATTGCGCTTGACCCACTCCGCCAACACCTTGGCCAAGAGCGAAATATGGTCGGATCTTGTGGTCGAGACCAAGCAGTAAGGCTCCTTCTCAGACCAACGAGTCATGAAAAATGCTGCATGTGATAGGATTTGTGCTTGATCTACGGGCCCGTGTACTCCAAACACGGAGCTTGATGTTGAACTTCCCGGGGGGCTTTGTGAACAAGCGTTTTTTTTCCCTGCTATCGGTGCTGATCGGCATCGCCGCGCTCGGCAGCGGTTGCGGTACCACCGGACCATCCGTGTCCGGCTATGACGCAAGCAAACCGCGGACCTTGCTAGCCGGTGCAGACGTGCAGCAGGCGAAATCGGTCGCCATGGGATCGGCCGTGAGCAAAGGTTGGCGGATCCTGGACGCATCGGACAACAGGCTCGTAGTCACACGGCCACTCGATACAACCACCGCAGCATCTGTTGTCGGTGCGCCGGTCTCGGCGGCGTTGGTGGAAGTGAGGTCGGATTTCTACGAGAATCAACAAGGGGTCGACGTGGTCGTCCACGCTTCCCTGATTGCCGACAAGGGAACAAAGGCAGAGCGAACAATCGATTTTACAGATAGTTACGGGAGTCAGCTGAATTATTCGCTTGAGTCTCTGCGCCGGTCTTGGGAGGCAAATCGCTGGCGTATTGCCGCAGCCGAGCCGCCAGTGCCGACCAAAGTCGCCGCGCCCGATTACCGGGAGACCGAACCCCCAGCCGGAGCCGTGGCGGAAGGGCAAACCGAAACTCTCGCCGCTCAGTCTCGGCCGGGAGAGGGCGTCGCCGTTATGCCGGAGCCTCCCGCGCCCATTGCAGCGCCGGTCGCCACGCCAATCGCAGGCGATCGTGCGGTACCGGCTGAGGAACGATACGCCGTGGCGACTCCGCCTCCCGTCGTCGAAAGCAAGGTTGCTCAAACCCCGGCGGAGAATATGCTGGCCCTGAATCGCACCGCAGACCCGGGCGTCTGGGCTTACTACGCCGAGCACTATGCTAAGATGCGGGGGTGTGACGTCTCAGCCGAAGGGGCCGTCCTCGAGCAGAAGCAACCCGAGTACGAAGTGCATCGCGTCCATTGTGAGAACGGACCGGGATTTCTCGTCAGCTGCAACGCGGGTACCTGCCGTGGATTCACCTGTAGCGATGGTAACTGCAGCGGATTGGAATAATGCGTGTCTTCCGCATCTCTTTTCTGAATCAGGGCAAGATTTACGAGATCTACGCCAAGCGGGTTCAACAAGGCGAGCTCTACGGGTTCGTCGAGGTGCATGATCTTCTGTTCGACGAGTCCAGTAAACTGCTGGTCGATCCATCAACGGAACGGCTGAAGTCGGAGTTCAAGGGCGTCAGTCGGACCATCATACCTATCCATGCCGTCATTCGGATCGACGAAGTGGCAAAGGAGGGTCAAGGCAAGATCCACGACATTGGAGACAAAACCAATGTCACGCCGTTTCCATCCCCGCTCTACTCGCCTCGTACCGACAAGGATACCTAGAAGCGCGGCCTGCACGTCGCCGGTCGCTCCGCTCGACAACCTCGAAGAAACGCGCTCCCATGCCGAGCAGACATCCGAGCTAACGTCTGGAATGCTTGACAATCTCAATGGCATGTGCGAGTGGACAGGCGTATCTCCGTCCACCAAGATCGCAATGCACAAGTCCGGAGTGAAGCATCCATGAGTCGTAGAAAACGTATTGAAGAACTGCTGACAACCGCGCTGTCTCCGCTGCACCTGGAGGTGATCGACGAGAGTCACATGCACAGCGTGCCCGAAGGCGCCGAGTCACACTTCAAGGTGGTGGCGGTCAGCAAGCTTTTCGCCGAGCACAAGCTGGTGGGACGCCATCGGCTGGTTAATCAGGTGCTGAAAACGGAATTCGAAAGCGGCCTGCATGCCCTCGCCCTGCACACCTGGACGCCGCAGGAGTGGTTCGAGAAGGGCGGTGTCGCGCCTGACTCCCCGCAATGCATGGGCGGATCCAAGGCCGTCTGAGGCGTAAACCGAAAGATCCGACTCCAATGCGGGATACCAGAGATCCGCACCCCGCACCGGTGCCGTCAGCCCCTGCCCGTCCGGAAATAGTCACGCGTCATCTTGAACACCACGGGGCTCAACAGGAGCAATGCGATCAGGTTCGGTAATGCCATCAAGGCATTGAGGGTATCGGCGACGAGCCACATGAAATCCAGGCTGACGGTTGCTCCAAGTGGGATCGCGATTACCCAGAGAACCCGAAACGGCACGATGGCGTGAACGCCGAACAGATACTCCACACATCGCTCGCCGTAGACGCTCCATCCCAGGACGCTCGTAAAGGCAAACAAGACCAACCCCAAGGTCACGATATAACCACCGATACCGGGGAGCTCGGCGGAGAAGGATGCGGCCGACAAGCTCGCACCTGTCTGGACCCTGTCGAAGGTCGTCTCTTCCCCGTCCAACTCGAGCACACAGGTATTCTTTGTCTGCTCGATACCCCAAGACGAGCTCACGACCCGCGCCAAGGCTCCTCCGTTGCCGACACAGTCGACGTACTCCGGATTCTCGACACGCCATTGGCCCGAGGTCACTATAACGAGTCCCGTTATGGTGCAGATGATGATGGTGTCGATAAAGGTGCCCAGCATCGCCACGGTGCCCTGACGTACCGGGTTGTCCGTCTCGGCCGCGGCGTGCGCGATCGGGGCGCTGCCGAGTCCGGCCTCGTTGGAGAAAATACCCCGGGCGACGCCGAATCGAACGGCAAGCATCACGGTCGCGCCGGCGAAGCCACCGATCTCGGCATTCGGAGTAAAGGCATAGGAAAGGATCAGTGCCAAGGCACCGGGAATCTCAGCGATGTTGATCACGAGAACCGTCAGGCCGCCCAAGACGTAGGCAATGGCCATGAAGGGAACCAGCTTACCGGCCACCTGCGCGATCCAGCGGATTCCCCCAATTATCACGAGACCGACAAGCACGGCCATGACGACGCCTGTGATCCAATAGTCGATGTGGAACTTGGTCTCGAGCGCGTCGGCAACCGAATTCGCCTGTACGCCGTTGCCGATACCGAATCCGGCAAGGGCACCAAAAACGGCAAAGGCACCGCCAAGCCAGATCCAATTCCTCCCCAATCCGTTCTTGATGTAGTACATGGGCCCACCGACGTGATTGCCCTCCTCGTCGACCTCGCGGTACTTCACGGCCAGCACGGCTTCGGCGTACTTGGTGGCCATTCCCACCAGCGCCGTGCACCACATCCAGAACAGCGCCCCGGGACCGCCGATCGCGATCGCCGTGCCGACGCCCGCGATATTCCCTGTACCTATGGTCGCCGACAGGGATGTCATCAGGGCATTGAAGGGCGTGATATCACCTTCCCCCTGCTCCTTTCGCCCCGCCCACAACATCCGAAATCCGTAGGTCAAACGTATCAATGGCATGACCCGCAGGCCCACCATCAAAAAGAAGCCGGTGCCCAGGATGAGGATCAGCATGGGTGGTCCCCACACTAGCCCGTTCAGGCCCCGGACCAGTTCTTCGATCAGCTCCAAAATGAACCCTCCCCGACTGCAAATCCGGCTACTATACACAGCACGGGCAACGCTTCCCACCACTCCCCACGGTTTACCGACGGCCCCAAAACCACTTATCCTTTGTCCTATTGCCCGGTCCAGAAGTCCTTCCGGATCGTGTGCCCCAGATCAAATCCGCGGAGGATCGCTCCATGACCGTGTGTAAAGACATCAAGACCTTCTCCCGCGCCCACGAGCACATCGCCGACCTCTTCTCCGTCCTGGCTGTCGTACTGCTCTTCGCCACCGTCTGGGCCGTTCTCGAATACCACCAGATCCTCCTCGAGTGGTGGCGGCAAAGTATGGCCTTGAATAGTGTCATCCTGGTCATGGCTCTGGTGCTGGATGTCTTCCTGGTCCTCGGTTTTCTCGCCGTCGGCTCGGCGCGCTTCGGCGACAGCAACGAGCGGTGTTTCGGCACTTTCCGCGGTCGCCGCAATGTCGAGAGACCCTTCGGCGCCTTTCGTGCCTGGCTTCATCACATGGAAAACGTCAGCAAGAAGCACCGCTGAAGCCACAGCGATCTGTGACATGTCGCGGCATGGAGGTTTGATCGTGAAAGGGTTTCGGTTTCTGTTCTGGTTGCTCCTTGCCGCGGCCTTGAGCGACTGCGCGCTTGTGGCCCCCCAACGCACGACCGAGCAGCTCAAGGCCGCCATGCTCGCTCAAGACGATCCGGAGACGGTGCGTTCGGCCGCACCCGTCTTTCTGCTTCTTACCGAGTCCATGATCGCGGCGAATCCGGACGACCCGAAGCTGCTCATGGACGGTGCCGAGCTCTCCAATGCCTACGCAGCCCTGTTGCTGGATCCCGAGCGCCGCCGGCGTCTATCTAATCGGGCCTTCGACTACGCCTCGCGTGGTATGTGCATCACCAACCCGGCGATCTGCGACACCCTGGAAGGATCCTTTGACGATTTCGCTGCCGCCGTCGACCAAGTCGGCGCCGAAGAGCTCGAACGACTCTACATCTTTGCGACCGCATGGGCGGGGTGGATGGAGACCAACTCGGCCGATATCGGCACCGCCGCGAACCTGCCGAAACTGGAGCACATCTTCGACCACCTCCTCGAGCTCGAGCCGGGGTTTCAAGCCGGACGCGCCCAGCTCTATGCCGGGGCGCTCGCTTCACTGCGTCCGAAAGAGCTTGGCGGTGACCCGGAAAAGGCTCGCCGTCACTTCGAGCAAGCGCTGCGTTTTTCCGATCATCGAGACCTGATGGTTCAGGTCGAGTTCGCGCGTCGTTACGCCCGACAGGTAGACGACCAGGAGCTACACGACCGCCTGCTGAACGAGGTGCTGGCGGCAGATCCGAACCAACCCGGGCTCACCCTGAACAATGCCGTCGCTCAAGAGGAAGCAGCCCAACTGCTCGCAGAGGATTATTTTTACGCGCTCGAAGACGAAAACTAGCTGCTTCGGGCGCCGTCCCAATCAATCGCGGGCCAACACTCGCCATCAATGGGCATCAAGGAAATGGCCAAGCCTTCCATCGCACTGCTCGCCTTGTTGGTTATAGCCGTACCCGTTCAGCTCGCCGCAGCGACCCTCAAGATCGCGACCCTGTCCCCCGACGGGACAAGCTGGATGCGCTCGATGCGGGCCGCCGCAACGGAGGTCACGGAAGGCACAGCAGGCCGGGTAAAGCTGCGCTTTTATCCGGGCGGCGTCATGGGCAACGACGCGAGCGTGATGCGCAAGATCCGCATCGGCCAGCTCCAAGGGGGTGCCATCGTTCCAAGTGCGCTTGCCGCCGTCGACAAGGACGTGCAGGTCTACGGCATCCCCTTCCTGTTCCGCAACCTGCAGGAGGTCGACCATGTGCGAGGCCACATGGACGCACGACTCATGGAGGGCCTGGAGAGAAAGGGCTTCGTGGGCTTCGGGTTCGCCGAGGGGGGATTCGCCTATCTGATGTCTCGCAAGCCGATCCGAACGCTGAAGGATCTGAAGGCTCGCAAGGTTTGGTCCCCGGAGGGCGACCGGGTAAGCCTGACCGCCTTCGAGGTCGTGGGCGTCTCCCCCGTCACGTTACCGATCACCGACGTCCTCACCGGCCTGCAGACCGGCCTGGTAGACACGGTGGCCTCGCCCGCTGTCGGCGCAATCGCCCTTCAGTGACACACAAAGGTCAAATATCTGACCAATGTTCCGCTGCTGTACACCTACGGGATGCTGGTGATCTCCAACAAGGCTTTCGCAAAGCTGAAAAAAGACGACCGCGAGCTGGTACGTGAAATCCTGACTCGCACGTTCGAGACCATTGATCACCGGAACCGCAAGGACAGCGCACAAGCACTGGCCGTGCTCCAGCGGCAGGGAATCGACTTGGTCCAGCCGCCGTACGACGACCTGGAACGCTGGCGACAAACGGTGGAAACCGCCGTGCAACGATTCGAACGACAGGGCTTCTTCTCCAAAGCCGTGATCGCACGGGTACGCCGGCTGATCGCGGAGTATCGTCGGGGCCGGCGTTAAGGCGGCACTTACCCCATGAAATCCCACCCGGCTTTCCTTTTCGTCCCCGTTCTGGATTGCAGCAAGGATTTCAGAGATCCACTTCGCGACGGTACTCTCATCCCGAAGGCAAAGGAACGTCCGGCGCTGTCCGGTACG
>JAJDOL010000191.1 GCA_022340195.1 Chromatiaceae bacterium | reverse complement strand
CGAGGGCATCGAAATGGTGATGCCGGGCGACAACGTAAAGATGACCGTCAACCTGATCGCTCCGATCGCCATGGAAGAGGGGCTGCGCTTTGCGGTGCGCGAGGGCGGGCGAACGGTCGGTGCCGGCGTGGTCTCCAAGATCATCGAGTAGTGACAAGCATGGCAAACCAGAGAATACGTATCCGGCTAAAGGCCTTCGACCACCGGCTGATCGATCAGTCGGCGCGGGAGATCGTCGATACGGCAAAGCGGACGGGCGCACAGGTTCGCGGCCCGGTTCCCCTGCCGTCGAAGAAAGAGCGCTTCACCGTGCTGATCTCGCCCCACGTCAACAAGGATGCACGGGATCAGTATGAGCTGCGCACGCACAAGCGGTTGATGGATATTGTCGATCCGACCGACAAGACGGTAGATGCGCTGATGAAGCTGGATCTGGCCGCCGGTGTGGATGTTCAGATCAAGCTGAGCTGAGGAAGCGAGCATGACAATTGGTGTGATCGGTCGCAAGGCAGGAATGACCCGAGTCTTCACTGAGGACGGTGTTACGGTTCCGGTGACGGTCATCGAGGTGTCGCCGAACCGAGTGTCCCAGGTGAAGACAGAGGAGAGCGACGGTTATCGGGCGGTACAGGTGACCGCCGGTTCGCGCAAGGCATCGCGCGTGAACAAGCCGTCGGCAGGTCATTTCCGCAAAGCAGGGGTGGAGGCTGGGAGCATGCTCGGCGAGCTGCGTCTGGACGAGGGCGAAGGCGTCGACCTGGATGCCGCTCAGGAGATCACTGTCCGTATTTTCGATGTCGGGCAGAAGGTCGATGTACGTGGTGTGACCAAGGGGCGGGGTTTTTCGGGAGGTATCCGCCGTCACAACTTTCGTGGTCAAGACAGCAGCCATGGCAACTCCCTCTCGCATCGTGCCCCCGGCTCGATTGGTCAGTGTCAGACGCCGGGGCGGGTGTTCAAGGGTAAGCGCATGGCCGGTCAGTTGGGCAATGTCAACCGTTGTCAGCAGAATTTGGAGGTCGTGCGTGTTGATGCCGACCGCAACCTGCTGCTGGTGAAGGGTGGGGTCCCGGGTCCAGCCGGAGGACGGCTTGTCGTCGTACCGTCCGTCAAGCAAAAGAACAAGGGTTGATTGGTCGATGGAGCTTTCGATTCGTAGTGACAACGTGGCCAGTTTGCAGGTTTCCGACCAGGTGTTTGGTGCCGAGTATAAACCGGGGCTTATCCATCAAGTGGTGACGGCCTACATGGCGCACGGGCGCGCCGGCACGAAGGCGCAGTTGAACAGATCCGCGGTCAGGGGTGGCGGTGCTAAACCTTACCGGCAAAAAGGGACGGGTCGAGCCCGGGCCGGTACCAGTCGCAGCCCCATCTGGAGAAGCGGTGGTGTGACCTTTGCGGCTCGACCGAGGGACTACTCCCAGAAGATAAACCGCAAGATGTATCGTGGTGCCGTGCGCTCAATCCTCTCCGAGTTGGCTCGGCAGGAGCGTCTGCTGGTTCTGCCCGAGCTCGGGCTTACGGCTCCTAAGACCAAAGAACTGCTGCAAAAGCTGCGGAAGCTGGGTGTATCCGACGTCCTGATTCTGACTGAAGGCTTCGACGAGAACCTGTTCCTTGCGGCGCGCAATCTCGCGAATGTGGACGTGATGGCGGCACAGGAGGTCGACCCGGTGAGCATGATCGCGTTCGATTACCTGATGCCGACCGAAGGTGCGATACGCAAGCTGGAGGAACGGCTGGCATGAACCGGGAACGACTCATGAAAGTGTTGCTGAGCCCCGTGGTCTCCGAGAAGGCCGCGATCGCCGCGGAGAGCGGCGCCCAGTATGCGTTTCGGGTTATCCCGGACGCCACGAAGCGCGAGATCGGCCAGGCGGTCGAGCTGATGTTCGACGTCAAGGTCGAGCGCGTTCAGGTGCTCAATGTCAAGGGCAAGCGTAAGCGCTTCGGGCAACGCTCGGGTAAGCGTCCGGGTTGGCGGAAGGCCTATGTGCGGCTACAGCCCGGTCACGACATCGACTTCGGTGGCGGCGCATAAGGAGTCAGCTCCTTACCCCTGAATCTCGTTGGAGACGAGCGGGGAACGAGGAGCGCGAGATGCGTACAATGAATTGACTGGACGACCCTAACATGGCAATCGTAAAGACAAATCCGACCTCCCCCGGGCGCCGTTTCATGGTCAAGGTGGTGGCGCCAGAGATCCACAAGGGTGCCCCCTTTGAGCCCTTGCTCGAGAAAAAGAGCAACTCCGGTGGGCGTAACAACAAGGGCCGCATTACGGTGCGCCATCGCGGTGGTGGTCATAAGCAGCGGTACCGGGTGGTCGATTTCAAGCGCAACAAGGAAGGGGTTCCCGCCGTCGTCGAGCGGATCGAGTACGACCCGAATCGCAGTGCCAACCTGGCCCTGCTGAGATATCTGGATGGGGAGCGCACCTATATCATTGCGCCGAAAGGACTGGGTGCCGGTGCTCGCGTGCAGGCGGGAGAGGACGCGCCCATCAGCGCCGGAAACTGCCTTCCGTTGCGCAACATTCCTCTGGGTACACAAGTGCACTGTATCGAATTGCGCCCTGGCAAGGGCGCGCAGCTCGCCCGGGCGGCCGGAAGCTCGGCACAGCTCATTGCTCGTGAGGGCCGGCATGCCACGCTTCGCATGCGCTCCGGGGAGATGCGCAAAATCTTTGCCGAGTGCCGCGCGGTGGTTGGCGAGGTCGGAAACGCCGAGCACAGCCTGCGCAAGCTCGGTAAGGCAGGTGCCAAACGCTGGCGCGGGGAGCGCCCCACCGTTCGCGGTGTGGTCATGAACCCGGTGGATCATCCCCACGGCGGTGGTGAGGGTCGTACCTCAGGCGGGCGCCATCCGGTTACACCTTGGGGTGTTCCTACCAAAGGATACAAGACCCGAAAAAACAAGCGCACGGACAAAATGATCGTGCGTCGTCGCGGGAAAAAATAGACATTCGAGGTTGAGCAAGTGCCACGTTCCATTCGCAAGGGACCCTTTATTGACCACCATCTGCTGAAGAAGGTGGAGGAGGCGGTCGCGCAGAACAGCAAGCGGCCCATCAAGACATGGTCGCGCCGCTCGATGGTGTTGCCGGAGATGGTCGGTTTGACTATTGCGGTGCACAACGGACGGCAGCATGTCCCGGTTCTGATCAATGAGAACATGATCGGGCACAAGCTCGGTGAGTTCGCTTTGACCCGGACCTATCGGGGCCATGCCGCAGACCGCAAGGCCAAGAGATAGGCGAGGAGGCGCAGATGCAGGCGGAAGCAAGAATCAGGCATGCCCGAATCTCGGCGCAGAAGGCGCGCATGGTGGCCGATCAAATCCGTGGTCTACAGGTAGGGCAGGCCATTAACCTGCTTGCGTTCAGCCCCAAGAAGGGGGCCGTGATCATCAAGAAGGTTCTGGAGTCGGCGATTGCCAACGCGGAGCATAACGAGGGTGCAGACGTCGATGAGCTCAAGGTAGCTGGGGTCCAGGTGAACGAGGGGCCGACCATGAAGCGCATCCGAGCCCGCGCCAAGGGTCGGACGAGCCGGATTTTCAAGCGCACCAGCCATATCAGCGTGACTGTTGCCGAAAGCTGAGAGTTAAGGGCACTACAGCATGGGTCAGAAAGTACATCCAACCGGCATCCGACTTGGGATCGTCAAAGACTGGACGTCCAAGTGGTATGCCGACACCAAAGACTACGCGGATCTCCTCAACAAGGATCTCGAGGTCCGGGCCTTCCTCAAGAAGCGCTTGTCCCAGGCCTCGGTAAGTCGCATACAGATCGATCGTCCGGCCAAGAATGCGCACATTACCGTCCACACGGCGCGCCCTGGGGTGGTGATTGGAAAAAAGGGCGAAGATATCGACAGGCTGCGCAAGGAGGTGTCGGCGATGATGGGGATTCCGGTGCACATCAGCATCGAGGAGATCCGCAAGCCTGAGCTGGATGCCCAACTGGTGGCGGAGAACATCGCCGGGCAGCTCGAGCGTCGTATCATGTTCCGGCGCGCGATGAAGCGTTCCGTGCAGACATCCATGCGCCTGGGCGCGCAGGGGATTCGGGTGAATATTGCCGGACGCCTGAACGGTGCGGAGATCGCACGCAGCGAGTGGTACCGGGAGGGCCGTGTTCCTCTGCATACTCTGCGTGCCGACATCGATTATGGTTTTGCGGAGGCAAAGACGACCTACGGCGTGCTGGGTGTCAAGGTGTGGATCTTCAAGGGCGAGGTGTTTGCGGGGCAGGAAGCGGAAGAACCGGTCGCCAGAACCGCTCGCGCGAGGAGGTAATCCATGTTGCAACCGAAGAGAACGAAGTTCCGCAAGCAGCACAAGGGACGCAACCGGGGCCTCGCCCAGGCGGGCAATCGGGTCAGCTTCGGCGATTATGGCATCAAGGCGACGACCCGCGGGCGGCTGACCGCGCGCCAGATAGAGGCTGCGCGCCGCACCATTACGCGCAAGGTCAAGCGCGGCGGTAAGCTGTGGATTCGCGTATTTCCCGACAAGCCCATCTCCAAGAAACCCTTGGAGGTGCGCATGGGCAAAGGAAAGGGCAACGTGGAGTACTGGGTCGCGCTGGTCCAGCCGGGCAAGGTGCTTTACGAGATCGAAGGTGTACCGGAAGAACTGGCACGAGAGGCATTCACCCTGGCGGCCGCGAAGCTTCCGGTTCAGACAAGCTTTGCGAAGCGGACGGTGATGTGATGAAGGCAAATGAGCTTCGAAGCGGCAGTGCGGAAAAGCTCCAGAAGCAGCTCGAAGAGCTGTTAAAGGAGCAGTTCAATCTGCGCATGCAGAAGGGAACCGGGCAGCTCTCGCGGCCGTCGCAGATGCGCGGAGTGCGGCGTGACATCGCGCGGATCAAGACGGTAATGCATGAAATGAAAACGGGCAGCGGGCAATGATCGAGGAAGGCAAGAGCAACCGTAGGCTGACTGGACGCGTCGTGAGCGACGCCATGGACAAGACCATTACCGTGTTGGTTGAACGACGCGTAAAGCACCCACTTTACGGTAAGTTCATTCGTCGCTCGACCAAGATTCATGCCCACGATGAGCAGAACAGCTGTGGCACCGGCGACTTGGTGACTGTGGAGCAGTGTCGTCCCTTGTCCAAGACCAAGACATGGCGTCTGTTCGAGGTCCTAGAGAAGGCGCGTTGACAGTTCAAACAGCTCGACTTGCCCCTGGGTACGGGGTCGGTTAGAAGCGACAGACGGAATAGAGTCAATGATTCAGATGCAGACAAATTTGGGCGTCGCCGACAACAGCGGCGCCAAGCGCGTGCAGTGCATCAAGGTGCTGGGCGGATCGCACCGGCGCTATGCGGGTATTGGAGACGTGATCAAGGTAACGGTGAAAGACGCCATCCCCCGCGGAAAAGTCAAGAAGGGGGACGTGTTCAGCGCTGTGGTCGTGCGCACTAGAAAAGGTGTTCGTCGCCCGGACGGGTCAGCGATCCGCTTCGACGGTAATGCGGCAGTTCTGCTCAATAACCAATTGCAGCCCATCGGGACCCGCATTTTCGGTCCTGTGACCAGGGAGCTGCGCAGCGAGCGCTTTATGAAGATCATTTCGCTGGCACCGGAAGTTCTCTGATAAATGGCTGATTATTTATCATCCTGATCAAAAATTAGCACGCCATCCGAAAATTCGATTTCCGAATGGCTTCATTTTTAGCCAGGAGCGTGGAGTAAATGGCGGGGCGTCTTGCCCCGCGGCACACGCTGAATAGATCAGCCTGTCCCCGAGAGGTATGCAGATGCGCAAGATTAGACAGGGTGACGACGTCGTTGTCCTCACAGGCAAAGACAAAGGCAAGCGGGGAACCGTGCTGCGCCTTCTTGAGAACGATCGGATAGTGGTCGAGAACGTAAATATGGCCAAGAAGCATCAGAAGCCAAACCCGCAACGCGGCGTGCCGGGGGGCATCGTCGACAAGGAGATGCCTTTGCACCTGTCGAACGTGGGGCTTTACAACCCGGAAAAGGGCGGCGCCGACCGTGTGGGTTTCAAATTCCTCGAAGATGGTCGCAAGGTCCGCGTGTTCAAGTCCAACGGCGAAGTCGTCGACGTTTGAGGCGAGCATTGATGTCCAGATTACAGACAGAGTACCGTGAGAACATCGTCGGCCGACTCATGGATCGATTTAGCTACAGCACGGTGATGCAGGTGCCGCGGATCGAGAAGATCACCCTTAACATGGGCGTGGGCGAGGCGATTGCCGACAAGAAGGTCATGGAGCACGCGCTTTCGGACCTACGCATGATTGCGGGGCAGCAACCAATTGTGACCAAGGCGCGCAAATCGGTGGCCGCCTTCAAGATCCGCGAGGGCTGGCCCATAGGCTGCAAGGTCACTCTTCGGCGTGAGCGCATGTACGAGTTTCTCGACCGGTTGATCAACATCGCAATCCCTCGTATACGAGATTTTCGCGGACTGAGCGCCAAGGCGTTCGACGGGCGCGGAAATTACAGCATGGGTGTTAAGGAGCAGATCGTGTTTCCGGAAATCGATTACGACAAAATCGACGCTTTGCGTGGCCTTGACATTACCATCACGACCAGTGCACCCACCGATGACGAGGGTCGAGCGCTGCTCGCGGCCTTTAAGTTCCCCTTCAGGACCTGAGAATCGATATGGCGAAGAAGAGCATGGTGGCGCGCGAGGTAAAACGCGCAAAGATTGCGGCCAAATACGCGGCCAAGCGAGCCGCGTTGAAGGCCGTGGTCAACGACCGCAGCGCCAGTAGAGAGCAGATTGAGGACGCGCTCGGGAAACTGCAGAGATTGCCTAGGGACGCAAGCCCAAGCCGCCGGCAGCGGCGCTGCCGGGTAAGTGGTCGTCCTCACGCGGTCTACCGCAAGTTTGGCTTGAGCCGTAACAAGCTGCGCGAGGCCACCATGCGGGGGGATGTACCCGGACTCGTCAAGGCCAGTTGGTAAGAATTTGATATTAAGCTTTGAGTATCGAGTTTTTGGTGTCGTGCGGTTGGTTCTCGGTAACTGACTAACACGGAACACCTAAAACTGAAACTGATTTTGGGTATCGCGCCACAACGGTGGGCTGACCCGAGGAACTGCATATGAGTATGTCGGATCCGATCGCGGACATGCTGACCCGTATTCGCAACGGGCAGGCGCGAGGCAAGGTCACCATTACCATGCCGTCATCCAAACAGAAGGTGGCGATCGCCAACCTGCTGAAGGATGAGGGCTACCTCACGGATGTGAACGTCGAGTCTGAGGGCAAGAAGCCGCAGATGGTCGTAAAGCTCAAGTACCACCGCGGTAAGCCGGTCATCGAATATCTGAAGCGCGTCTCTCGTCCGGGGCTGCGCATCTACCGGGGCAAGGATGATCTGCCGAAGGTCATGGGCGGCCTGGGTGTGGCTATCGTGTCTACGTCTAAAGGACTCATGTCGGACCGTGCCGCCCGCGTGGCGGGACACGGTGGCGAAATCCTTGCGTACGTTGCCTGACGGTCAGGAGGCAAAAGATGTCACGCATAGCTAAGGCGCCTATCTCAGTTCCCAAAGGGATCTCGGTCGAGATTTCCAACCAGGAGATAAGAGTCAAAGGGTCTAAGGGAAGTTTGTCTTGGATCATGCATCCGAAGGTCCGAGTCGCGCAGAACGAGGGTGAGTTGGCGGTTACGCCTGTTGAAGAGACCAAGGAGGCTTGGGCCCAGGCGGGAACGACACGAGCCTTGGTAAACAACATGGTCGTCGGCTGCGGAACCGGGTTTGAACGCAAGCTGACCCTGGTCGGTGTCGGTTACCGGGCACAGGCGAAGGGCAAGGTTCTGAATCTGAGTTTGGGATTTTCGCACCCGGTCGACTATCCGGTTCCCGAGGGGGTTGAGATTGCGACACCTTCGCCGACGGAAATCGTTGTAACGGGTGCCGACAAGCAAAAAGTGGGACAGGTGGCGTCCGAGATACGCGGCTTTCGCCCCCCGGAGCCCTACAAGGGTAAAGGTGTGCGCTACGCGGACGAACATGTCCTGCGGAAAGAAGCGAAGAAAAAGTAGGGGTTACCGAATGGACAAGAAACAAGCCCGTATGCGCCGCGCGGCCCGTGCGCGTGCCAAGATCCGGGAGCTCGGGGCCTATCGCCTGTGCGTCTTCCGGACCCCCCGACACATTTATGCCCAGGTCGTCGACCCGACCGGCGGCAAGGTTGTCGTCAGCGCGTCCACTGTCGAGAAGCAGTTTCGCCAGTCGAGCGAGAGGCACTCGGGTAACGCAACGGCGGCTGCCACCATCGGTAGGACCATCGCCGAGCGAGCCAAGTCGGCGGGAGTCGAGAAGGTGGCATTCGATCGCTCCGGTTTCCGCTATCACGGTCGCGTCAAGGCCCTGGCCGAAGCGGCGCGGGAAAACGGACTGGATTTCTAAAGGCTGAACTATGGCGAGTTACAATCCCAAGCCGGAAGGCGACGACTTACTCGAAAAGCTGGTGGCGGTAAACCGCGTCGCCAAGGTGGTAAAGGGCGGCCGGCAATTCGGCTTCTCGGCGCTTACCGTGGTGGGCGATGGCAAGGGTCGCGTCGGTTACGGCACCGGTAAGGCGCGCGAGGTACCGGTGGCTATTCAGAAGGCTATGGAGGGGGCGCGCAAGAACATGGTCGAGGTCAAGCTCAAGGGCACGACCCTGCAGTACCCGATGGCCGGACGCCATGGCGCGGCGAAGGTCTTCATGAAACCCGCCTCGGATGGTACCGGCATCATCGCCGGGGGTGCCATGCGCGCAGTTTTCGAGGTGCTCGGCGTACAGAACGTGTTGGCCAAGTGCATCGGCACCAACAATCCGATCAACGTCGTCCAGGCAACCATCAACGGCCTTCGGATTATGACGGATGCCGAGAACGTGGCCGCAAAGCGGGGCAAAACGGTTGAAGAAATCCTGGGATGATCGATTGGGGATAAGCAATGACGGACAAGAAGACGATGAAGGTTACCCTGACTCGGGGTCTCGGCGGTCGCCTGGCGACACACCAGGCGTGCGTACGTGGTCTCGGGCTGCGGCGTATGCACCAAGTCGTTGAGGTCGAGGATACGCCCGCGACCCGTGGCATGCTGAACAAGGTTTCCTATATGGTCAAGGTGGTGGAGGAATCGCAAGATGCGTCTCAATGACATCAAGCCGGCTCAGGGCAGCAAGCGGACGGCTAAGCGCGTAGGTCGAGGTATTGGCTGCGGTTTCGGCAAGACCTGTGGACGCGGGCACAAGGGTCAGAAGTCCCGTTCCGGTGGTTTACACAAAATCGGATTCGAAGGCGGTCAGATGCCCTTGCAGCGCCGCCTACCGAAGGTTGGGTTTCGCTCGCGCAAGGCCCTGGTCAGTGACGAGATCCGGCTTCATGAGCTGGGACTTGTCGAGGGCGATGTCGTCGACCTTTCGGCGCTCAGGAAGACAGGCCTGATCTCGGGCGGGATAAAACGTGTCAAGGTTGTCGCCACCGGAAGCATTGATCGCGCGCTGACGTTGCGCGGCTTGGCCGTTACAAAGGGTGCCCGTGCTGCTATTGAGGCGGCGGGCGGCAAGATCGAGGACTAACGGGCTAAGAGCAAACCCCCCAATGGCCGGAAACACCTCATCGATGGTCGGCGCGCTTGGCGGTATGGGACGCCTTACCGAGCTGCGTCAGCGGCTGCTGTTCGTGCTCGGCGCGCTGCTGGTTTATCGGATCGGGACCTTCATACCGGTTCCTGGGGTTAATCCGGAGGCATTGGCCTATCTGTTCGATCAGAATCAGGGCTCGATCCTGGACATGTTCAACATGTTTTCCGGCGGTGCTCTACAGCGCGCTAGCCTGTTTGCGTTGGGGATAATGCCTTACATCTCGGCGTCCATCATCATGCAGCTGATGACGTCGGTGATTCCGACGCTCGAGCAGCTCAAGAAGGAGGGCGAATC
This sequence comes from Chromatiaceae bacterium, assembly GCA_022340195.1. Taxonomy (GTDB): domain Bacteria; phylum Pseudomonadota; class Gammaproteobacteria; order Chromatiales; family Chromatiaceae; genus Thiosymbion. Next base: position 41,573 of record JAJDOL010000191.1, on the reverse strand, counting down.
GGGACGGCGCAAGATCACCCAGTACACGCGCTACGGTACTGTGGTCCTGGCGACATTTCAGGCCGTCGGCATCTCGATCGCATTGCAGGGTCAGTCGGCGGGGGGCTCAGCGATTGTCGTAACGTCCGGCTACGGGTTTGTGTTCACGGCAACTGTGTCCCTCGTAACAGGGACTATGTTCCTGATGTGGCTCGGTGAGCAGATCACCGAGCGGGGCATCGGCAACGGAATCTCGCTCATCATTTTTGCGGGAATCGTTGCCGGGTTACCGAGAGCCATCGGCGGTACCCTGGAGCTGGTACGCACGGGGGAGATGAATGCGCTCGCGGTGCTTGCGCTGTTTGTGCTCGCGCTCGGCGTGACCGCCTTTGTAGTCTTTATTGAACGCGGCCAGCGCCGGATTACGGTCAACTACGCACGGCGGCAACAGGGACGCCGGATGATGGCAGCCCAGAGCACCCATCTGCCGTTGAAGCTGAACATGGCGGGGGTAATTCCCCCCATCTTTGCGTCCAGCATCATTCTGTTCCCTGGGACCCTGGGGCAGTGGTTCGGGCAATCCGAAGACTTCCGTTGGTTGGCGGACATTACGAGCAAGCTGTCCCCCGGGGAGCCCGTGTACGTCATTTTCTACTCGTTGGCGATTGTTTTCTTCTGCTTTTTCTATACGGCACTGGTGTTTAACTCCAAGGAGACGGCAGACAACCTGAAGAGGTCCGGTGCCTTTATTCCCGGCATTCGGCCTGGCGAGCAGACGGCGCGTTACATAGATACGGTGATGACCCGGCTGACCGCCGCGGGTGCCATCTACATCACCGCTGTGTGCCTGTTGCCGGAGTTCCTGATCGTGGGCTGGAACGTTCCCTTCTATTTTGGGGGTACGTCACTGTTGATCGTGGTGGTCGTGGTAATGGACTTCATGGCCCAGATTCAGGCGCACCTTATGTCACACCAGTATGAAGGTTTGATGAAGAAGGCCAATCTCAAGGCGCCGGGCGCTGGCATGATCCGCTGAGGAGCGTGGTCTGCGTCCCAGGAGCGATTTGGAGTTAACGAAATGAAAGTCAGGGCTTCGGTAAAAAAGGTATGCCGCAACTGCAAGATCATCCGGCGCAACGGCGTGGTGCGTGTGATCTGCAGGGACCCGCGGCACAAGCAGCGGCAAGGTTGACGTCTTGGTGTTGACTTATTTGAACAATCTGGTATTCTGCGCGGTTTACCCGGCCGCGCCTGAGCGGACTTGGAGACAATAGAGCATGGCCCGTATCGCCGGTGTCAACATCCCCGATAGGAAGCATGCCGTGATCGCGTTGAGGTCGATCTACGGCGTCGGTCCCGCGCTTTCGGCGCGAATCTGCAATGCCGCCGGCGTTGCTACCGATGCCAAGATCAAAGACCTCTCCGAGGGCGAGATCGACAAACTGCGTGCGGAAATCAGCAAGCTTACGGTGGAGGGTGATCTTCGCCGTGAGGTCTCCATGAACATAAAGCGCTTGATGGACCTTGGCTGCAACCGGGGTATCCGTCACCGCCGCGGTCTTCCGCTGCGCGGTCAGCGCACCCGTACCAATGCCCGCACCCGAAAAGGTCCGAGGCGACCGATCAAGCGATAGGAAAGTCTGGTAACAGCAGATGGCAAAGCCGACTCGGACCAAGAAGAAGGTCAAAAAGCAGGTGGCGGATGGTGTTGCCCACATCCATGCCTCCTTTAACAATACCATCATCACGATTACCGACCGTCAAGGAAACGCCCTGGGTTGGGCGACGTCCGGCGGCTCCGGCTTCCGTGGGTCCAGAAAGAGCACACCGTTTGCAGCTCAAGTGGCCGCGGACCGCGTGGGTCAAGCGGTCAAGGAGTTCGGGTTGAAGAATCTGGATGTCAACGTCAAGGGTCCAGGCCCCGGTCGAGAGTCGGCGGTTCGCGCGCTCAACAACGCTGGATTCAAGATTACGAGCATCACAGACGTCACGCCGATCCCGCACAATGGTTGCCGTCCGCCCAAGAAGCGGCGCGTGTAACACCAGTAATAGGCTTCAGACATGGCAAGGTACACTGGTCCTACCTGTAAGTTGGCGCGGCGCGAGGGTACAGACCTTTCGCTAAAAAGCCGCGCACGTTCTTTGGATACCAAGTGCAATCTGGAGAAGGTCCCCGGACAAGCCAGCGATCGCCGGCGTCGGATCTCGGACTATGGACTGCAGTTGCGAGAGAAACAAAAGGTGCGGCGTATCTACGGTGTCATGGAGAAGCAGTTCCGCAACTACTACAAGAACGCCGCAGGTGGCAAAGGTGCGACCGGCGAGAACCTGTTACGGTTGCTCGAGCGCCGTCTGGACAACGTGGTTTTCCGTATGGGATTCGGCGCAACCCGAGCGGAGGCGCGGCAGCTTGTAAGCCACAAAGGCATCCTCGTCAACGGCAAGAACGTCAACGTCCCGTCTTTTCAGGTCAGCGAAGAAGATCAGGTTGAGGTTCGGGAGAAGGCCAAGAAGCAGGTACGCATCCAGAACGCGGTCGCCCTAGCAGAGCAATATGGGTTCGCCGATTGGATCGAGGTTGACACCAGCGCGTTGAAGGGGGTCTTCAAGCGGGTGCCGGACCGTGAGGATCTTCCGCCGGATATTAACGAATCGCTGATTGTGGAATTGTACTCCAAGTAAGGGGACGCAGGGGGTTCTTGCATGGCTGATGCTGTTGGCGACTTTCTCAAGCCGCGTATCGTAAAGGTCGAGCCGGTCGACGGGAGGCGCAGTCACGCCCGGATTTCGCTGGAGCCGCTCGAGCGGGGCTTCGGCCACACCCTGGGTAACGCGCTGCGCCGTATTCTGCTGTCTTCAATGTCCGGCTGCGCGGTTACGGAGGTAGAGATCCAGGGCGTTCTTCACGAGTACACCACGCTAGAGGGCGTCCAAGAAGACGTGCTGGAGATTCTGCTCAACCTCAAGGAGCTTGCAATTTCCATCGAAGGCAAGGATGAGGCAACCTTTACCCTAGCCAAGCGCGGACCAGGTCCGGTGACTGCCGGTGACATAGCGCTCGACCACACGGCGGAGATTGCAAATCCGGAGTTGGTCATTGCCAACCTTACCGGTGATAGTGAGATCAGCATGACGCTGACCGTGCGCCGTGGCCGTGGCTACGAGCCGGCCACACAGCGCGAGGCCGAGTTGGGTGACGAGCGGCCGATCGGCAAGCTGCCGCTGGATGCGTCCTTTAGCCCGGTGCGCCGCGTAGCCATTGACGTTCAGTCCGCCCGCGTCGAGCAACGGACGGACCTTGATCGGCTGGTGATCGACTTGGAAACCAACGGGACGATCGATCCCAAGGGCGCGATACAGAAGTCTGCGGCTATTCTGCGAGACCAGCTTTCCAGCTTCGTTGTATTGGAGGGCACCCAGCCACTCGATATGGGTGCCGAGGAGGAACCGGAGCAGCCGCCGATCGATCCGATCTTGCTGCGGCCGGTCGACGACCTGGAGCTGACCGTACGGTCTGCAAACTGCCTCAAGGCCGAGAACATCTATCTGATCGGGGACCTGATCCAACGTACCGAGGTGGAACTGCTGAAGACCCCGAATCTCGGCAAGAAGTCACTTACCGAAATCAAGGACGTGTTGGCCACTCGCGGGTTGTCTCTCGGCATGCGGCTGGAAAACTGGCCACCCGAGAACATCGACGAACTGGCTGTGAAATAGTGACGAAACGCGCCGCGAGCGCCTACGCGCACCGGCCTGGGCGGATTACGTAGGGAACCTCGGGGCAGTTTATTCGGATCGAATTTGAGAAGAGAGACATGCGTCATCGCAAAGCCGGAAGGCACCTCAATCGTACCAGCACACACAGAAACGCCATGTTTCGAAACATGGCCAACTCGCTTTTCCGCCATGAGCTCATCAAGACGACGCTGCCCAAGGCGAAGGAGCTGCGGCGTGTGGCGGAGCCGCTTATCACCATGGCCAAGTCCGATTCGGTTCACAAACGGCGCCTCGCATTTGCGCGCCTGCGCGACAAGGAGGTTGTCGGTAAGCTTTTCCTCGAGCTGGGTCCTCGCTACGAGGGTCGCCCTGGCGGTTACCTGCGTATCCTCAAGTGTGGTTATCGTGCCGGAGATGCGGCCCCGATGGCCTATGTCGAGCTAGTGGACCGTGCGGTTCCGGAGGTTGCCCAGGACGACGAGGATTAGGACCAAATCGACTCCGCGCCAGAAAGCCGGGCCGAGGCCCGGTTTTCTGTTTCTTTGTCTGCAGAGATGATCGAACGGGTTGCACTGGTAACCGACTTTGGTGTGAGCGGCCCCTACGTCGGACAGATGAAGCTGCGCCTGTCGGCGTTGGTCCCAAGGATCCCGGTCATCGATCTGGTTTCGGATCTTGCGCCCTTTCGCCCAGATCTGGCCGCCTATCTCCTGCCGGCTCTAACAAGGGATATGCCCGTCGGCACGCTTTACGTTTGTGTCGTAGATCCAGGCGTTGGCAGCGAGCGCGCGGCGCTCGCCGTCGAGGCCGACGGGGATTGGTATGTCGGCCCCGACAACGGGCTGCTGGCAGTAGTAGCCGGATGCATCGAGTTTGGGCGCGTTCTGCGTGTGGACTGGCGACCGGATCGCCTCTCAGACAGCTTTCACGGTCGTGACCTATTCGCCCCTGTCGCGGCGATGCTGTGTGATGGTAGCCTTCCTCCCTGTACTGAGATCAGCGCGTCGGGGATGGTTGGCAGCGACTGGCCGGACGAGTTGCCACGAGTCGTTTATGTGGACCCGTACGGAAATCTTGTGACCGGGATACAGGCAACATCCATGGACCTGGGTTCAATCATACGGGCGGACGGCAGGGAGCTGAGCTACGCGCGTACCTTTTCCGAGACAACGGCCGGTACTGCATTTTGGTACGTTAATGCCTTCGGGCTTGTGGAACTGGCCGTCAATCAGGGAAACGCGCAATTCGCTCTTGGACTCGATTGTGGCGATCCGGTCGAACGACTTGCATGAATCTCGTTACTGCGCCAAAGCCTCGTCACGCGCAGGCTTGCAGTGGCGGCGAATAACGTCATCTCTATCAGGAAATCCCCAAGACACTAGCGTTCGGGAAGACCGGCCGCTCGAAGTGAAGCCAAGATGGTCCGTAAGGATTCGGAATTGTCGAAGGGAAAAGCGAACTTTAGTCGATCGAGCGTGAGATCGGGGCTTTCGATCAAGAGCTCGCTGACCTCCCACTCAGCCAGGTCGCTGGACCCAGCCCGTGCCAGGGCCGCTGCGTTCCACATCCGGGCTCGCAGGTATCCCGGATTGATGACCAATACGCGCTGAAAGGTCGATGTCGATTCGTCATACCGGCCCTCTACGAAATGGATCTCACCAAGGATCTCGAGATAGGAGGCCGGTGGCCTCGGATTCAATCGCATCGCTCTTTGTAGTGCAGACAGCGCTTTTGCGGAGCGCCCGGTGTAATTGAGGATCCAGGCAAGCAAGGCATAGGCGTCCGCATAGTTGGGGTCGATGGCGAGTGCACGTTCGGCGGCCGCTATGGCCTCTACATGTCGGCGTTGGAATAATTTGACCTGACCGGTGACGAAAAGCGCTTGGGGGAGCGAGGAGTCCATCGCGCTTGCCTTGTCCGCGAGTTGCGCCGCCAGTTTCAGGGATTGGGCAGGTGTGGATGTCCATCCATCAATCGCTTCACGTGAGTAGGTCAGGGCGAGCCCCGTGTAAGCGCGGGCGAAGCCGGGATCCAGCTCAATCGCTTTCCTGAACTCATCCCTTGCTGAAAGATTCTGTGTCTCGGTACGACTCCCATGTTCCGCGAGCCCTCGCAGGTAGTGATCATAGGCGAGGACGCTCGCCGTCGGCCGGCTTGACACATAGGCCTGTTCTGCCGGGGCGACCTCAACCTTGAGCGCGGCGATGACGGCTGCCGTGAGCTCGTCCTGTATATCGAAAACGTCGTTGAATACGCCCGTGTAGCGTTCCCCCCAGACAGCCCGCTCGGGTTTCGCCTCAATGAGTTGGACGTTGATCCGCAACCGATCTTTTTCACGCCGCACGCTGCCGAGAACAACATAGTCGACGTCGAGGTCGGCGGATACTCGTCCTGGTTCGGTTTTATTGTCGTCGTAGGCGACCACGGAACCCGGCGCAATGACCAACAAACCCTTCACCTTGGAAAGGTCGGTTATCAGATCCGCTGTGATCCCATTGGCGAAATAGTCCTCTTGTGGCGAGGGACCGAGATTCTCGAAGGGAATAACGGCTACCGCCGGCTTATCGGCAAGGGGTAAGGATAGAACGGATGGCGTCCGGCTCTGTTCTAGGAGCCACACGGCACCGAGAAGCAGCAGAAGGGCTGAGATGGCGCCGAGAAAGAAAGGCAGGTTAGGTCTCCAATCCCGCTGCCTGAGCACTGCTTCCGCTCCAGCCGTGGCCGCGTCCGCGTCGACGGCTTCTTCGATCCCCGCCACCTCGGCAATGAGTCTGTAGCCGCACTTGGGAACCGTCTCGATCACGCTGGGATGGCGGGCGTCGTCGTCGAATACCCGCCGCAACTTTGCGATCGCTTTGGTAACGGAATCCTCGGTTACGATCCGGCCGGGCCAGAGCTGCTCCTCCAATTCGGCGCGGCTAACCACCTTTCCCGCGTGCTCTACCAAATACAGCAACACCAGCATGACCTTGGCTTCGAGGCGCGTCTCATCGCCGTCGATTGTCAACCGAAGGCTTGCGGGTTCGACCCGAAAACCGGAGATCAGAAACGGGGATGCTTGCGTCAGCAACCTTTCATTCACGAGAGCGGCCCTTCTTGCTGAAAAAGGGGAATGGCCCGCACGACCTGGATGCATCGGGAATCTTTCCGGAAGAAACCGGAATTTCTTCGGCGCTCTTCTTCAGCATAGCGCTATCCTTTGAAGCGACAAACCTGTCCTCGCTGCCGGAGGATGATCCCAGATACACGACATCGAGTCTCGGGCCGCTGAACCACGATCGTCTTCCGCTTACGGTCCCTAAAAAGCGGCTAGATATGCAGTGACACCTTTGTGAAGGAGTTGACTATGAAAACAAAGCGCTTGGCGAAACTCTGTCTCTTGCCCCTGTTGCTGATGGGGCTCGCCTCCCAGAGTTGGCCGGAAGAGTCCGGAGAAAACTGGGAAAAGGTGGTTTTTCACCTGGATGAGACGGCCAACGCGAGCTGGGCCTTGATGCTGGCGCGGTCCTACTTGGATGACAGCCCGAAGGCGAAGATCGTGTTTGTGGCCTACGGCCCGGGCATCGATTTTCTGTTGACGGACGCGGAGGACAAGCGTGGCAATCCCTATGATCACCGGGTGCGGGCCCTCGTCGAAAGGGGAGTCGAGTTTCGCGTCTGTGCAGCGACACTCGGTGCGCGGAATATCGCCAAGGACAATTTGCTCGAGACGGTATCGGTCGTTCCCTCGGGCATCTCCGAAATCGCCCGGCTGCAACTGAAGGAAGGTTACGCGTACCTCAAGCCATGACGGTTAGCTCGGGAGAAAGGTGGACCACCGGTGAACAGCCTGGGGCCGCCCCTGCTAAAGGCCCAGGCGGCGCGAAAGACGGTCTCCGTATCGTACGGCTTGCCGATAATTTGCATGCCGATGGGCATATTCTGTTTCGAGATACCTGCCGGAACGCTGGCAACCGGGAACCTGTTCAGGAATTTGAACGGCATCGTAAAGAGAGCGCCAACAATGCGGTGGAACCTCTCGTCACCGTCGATGACTTCCGCGTCGTCGACAGTCGGATCCCAGTCCGCCGGAATATGCGGGGTGGGTATGGTCGGGACAAGGGTGGCATCGTAACCGAAACTGGTGCCCCTCGACACTCGGAATGCGAAGGTGCGAAAACGCAGGTAGACTCGGGCTCCTGCCGATTGTGCCGTCGGCCTTCGGTTTGTCACCGCATCATCGATAGATCTGTCAGGAATGCGTATCGCGCATGCCGCTTATCCAACGCTGGCGTTTGTTGTTGCGGCATTACTGCGGAGATGCCGTCTCTGAACGACTGCTTGTTGGCGTTATGCTGACCTTCGACAAAACAACGCCAAGGTCCGGAGATGGCCGACTGCTGCCCACGTCTGCCGGGCTCTAACTTCAATGGTGACTGCCAGGTGTGGATCACGGCAGCCTTTGCGATGCACATTCGTGGATTCGGACGCCGTGCTCAGCCGCGCATTTTCGCAAAGGGCTCCGTGGGAACATTTATCCTGCGCTCATCGCGCCGCGGTGTTTCAACGTAGCGCGTCTCTACCTTTATCTCCACGCGGCGCGGGAACCAGGGGCGGCCTAGCGCCAGCGAAATCCCGCCAGGGTCAGGAGCTTTTTCAGATTCGAGCGCGGCAAGAAGGTGCGCAGCGCATCTGACAGAGCGTCGAGAAACACAGGAGAGGTTACGGCCGTCGAATCGTAGACCAACTGGCAACTGCCGTTCGTCGGATCGATTTCGATGTGGCGGATGCCATGAACCGGGGCGAGGCGCATTTCCAGGATTCGTGCCAGCTCGGGCTTGCCCTTCAATTGCCGTATTGTGACCCGCAGCCGACCCGGTGCGAAATGGTTTGGAAAGATCTTGCTCAAGGCTTCGGAGATCTCGTCGAGAAAGGCCGGTGTCTTTAGCGCCCGCGCGTCATAGAGCAAGAGAACGCTTCCGGTTCGCGTGTCCACGGTGACGCGCTTGATCTGTGCCACGGCCTCGAGATGTGTGTGCAGCCGCCGCCCAAGCTCGGGGTGGCCCTTCACCGCATCGAATCTCAGGCGGGCGCGCCCAGGTATCAGGTGTAGCACTCTTAACATGGGTGCGAATCCAGGTTGATCGACGAGCTGCATGTCAGCACGACTTGATCCCCCTGGTTCTATTCGTGCTTTTGTCGGGCAGCTGTTGTTGCCTTCGTCAGGTTCGGCTGTCGCGCCTTTCATCGACTGGCTGCATGGGCAAGCTGTGGATCGGACTAAAACATGCTCAGGGTGTAAACGTGGTGGCCTGAAGCAGGAGGGGCGCGTCCAGGTTCGGATTGTAGGATTCAAGTGCCGAGAAGTCCGCGCGCACGGATTCCAGCGGACTGCGCGTGTCCAGGTTCGTCGTTGGTATGGCGAACAAGTCCAAAATCGTCCGCTTGTGTTGGGCCGTGACGTTTCCAATCCACAGCTTTTCCTTGCCGTCGATTCGATAAGGCGTCGCCCACAAGCGCAGCACCAGCCGGCTATTGCCGGAGGCCTTCTTCACCAGTGTCAATGACTCGTGATGGCCGTTGTGGACGTGTGGTATGACTGGAAGCTCACCAAGAGGCAAAGAAGGGGACAGCAGCTTCATGGCCGTACCCCAGCTCAGCCTGGTACCCGGTTCCCAGCCCCTGTCGGCGAGCTTGGTGCTAAAGTCGTCAAGCTTGCCGGCGAACTGCAGGTTCATGGGATGGCGGCCGGTTTTTTGCAGGGCGTCTCGCGTTTGCGGAAGGTTACGCCAGAATGTCGCTTCCCAATCGGCGGCCGTGACGGTGGCGGGTTCTACGGATCGGCTGTATAAGGCGAGGTCGGAGCCTTGGGAGAGGGCGCTCATCAGGCCGAAGGCGATCGTGAATACGCCCACGGCCGTGGCGCCCAGCCCGCGCCAAGACCTGTCGAGCTCCTGGTGGCGGCGGTAGGCCAGTCCCAAAGCGGCCACCCAGGCCAGGCCGAGGGTAAGGCTGCCGAGGACGTCGGTGAGCCAATGGGCACCGAAATAGAGTTGTGAGATGCTGACGGCGGTCACGAGCATGCTGGCCCAGGCATAGGGCAGCCAGCGCCAGCTCGGGGACATTCCGCCGGCGAGCGCGACGGCGAGGAAGCCGTAGATCACAGTGGCTCTCAGGGTGTGGCTGCTGGGGAAGGCCCAACCGCTGAGTCCACTCAGCCCGACGTCCGGTCTCGGGACCTGGAGCAGGATGGCCAGTATGGGGCCGGCAAGAATTGCGAATGCGCCGGCGGCAAGCCAGTAGTTGGCGCTCCGGTGCTCGTCCCGCGAGTACAGCCAGCCGGAGACCGCCAGAACGAGTGGAAGGACGACGCCCAGGTCGCCGAGGCGGCTGAAGGCCGCCATCAGGTGATTGGCCGCTGGGGTTTGGAGACTGAGAGCGAAATCCAGCATCGTCTGGTTCAGCGCCAAGTCCGGTGCCCCGGCGACGGCGAAACTGGTGAGCAGGGCGAAGAGGACCGTGGTGAGGAGCAGGACTCCGGCGAGCGTGGCGAGGGCCGCGGCGTCCGGGTGCTTGGGGTCTGCCAGGGCGCGTGCGATGTCGCCGATGCGTGGATGAAACTCCGCCCAGCGCAGCAGGGCTTCAACCCAACCCTTTGCGCGGGGGCTATAGAGAAGGAAGACCTGCTCTACTCCCCAGGCTGCGGCCCATGTCGAGGCCACCAGGGTAAGCAACAGCAGCACCAGATGAAAGGCCGCTTCCGCGGCTAGCTCCAAGGAGGCGCCGAAAACGATTCCCGGCAGCAAATAGGCAGGAGCCCAGACGATCGCGGAGAGCGCATTGGCGACGAGGAAGCGCCCGGCCCCCATGCCCATCATACCCGCTACCAGGGGGATCACGGCCCGTACCGGTCCCACGAAGCGACCGAAGGCTACGCTCTTGCCGCCGTACTTCTCGAAGAAGCGGATACCTGTGTCGAGGCTTTCGGGATAGCGCGTGAATGGCCAAAGCGTCCGCAGCCGCTCCCGGTAGCGCTGCCCCAACCAGTAGCTGAGCCCGTCGCCGACCACGGCGCCGGCAGTCGCCGACAGGCACACGGGCCAGAAATGAAGGGCGCCGGTGGCGATCAGCGCCCCGGCGCCGACCATCATGATCACGCCCGGTACGACCAGTCCGACGATGGCCAGGGATTCGACAAGGGCTACCAGGAAGACGCTCAGGTGGGCCCATCCGGGGTTTGCCGAGACCCAGGTCAGCAGCTCTTGGAACGACTCGGCCATACCGTCGATACGCCGGGGGTCGGTCCCGTAATTCGGGGTTATCTCGAAATGAGCGAGAAGCCCTCTGCTGCGGCACTCAAGGTGCAGGCAATGTCATCCTCGCTATGGGCTGCCGAGACGAAGCCGGCCTCGAAAGCCGACGGAGCCAGGTAGACACCTCGCTCCAGCATGGCATGGAAGAAGGAGCGGAATTGGTCAAGGTTGCACGCGGTGGCACCGGCGAAGTCGGTCACCCGTGGTGCGTCCGTGAAGAAGATTCCGAACATTCCACCGATTCGGTTGGTGGTCAGAGGCACGCCGGCGGCCTGGGCCTTCTCTTGGATCCCCCGTGTCAGCTTTTCGGTTTTGTCTCCCAGTTCCCGGAAGAAGCCGGGTTCGCAGATAAGCTCCAGGGTCTTGAGACCGGCGGCCATGGCTACCGGGTTGCCGGAGAGGGTGCCGGCCTGATAGACGGGGCCCAAGGGTGAGATCTTATCCATGACCTCCCGCCGGCCTCCGAAGGCCCCCACCGGCATGCCGCCGCCTATGACCTTGCCCAGGGTCGTCAGGTCGGGCGTTACTCCGAAGAGCTCCTGGGCACCCCCGAGGGCGACGCGGAATCCGGTCATGACCTCGTCGAAAATCAGCAGGGCGCCATGCTCGTCGCACAGTGTGCGTAAGCCCTCGAGAAAGCCGGACTCGGGCGGAATGCAGTTCATGTTTCCGGCCACCGGCTCGACGATAACGCAGGCGATTTCCTTTCCAATTCGGGAGAATGTATCTCGAACTTGGTCCAAGTCGTTGAAGCTTAGCGTAACCGTGAGCTCGGCCAATGCCGCCGGTACGCCCGGCGAGCTGGGCTCCCCAAGCGTCAGGGCGCCGGAGCCTGCCTTGACCAGCAGGGAATCGGAGTGACCGTGGTAGCAGCCCTCGAACTTCACCAGCCTGTCTCGCCCCGTGTAGCCACGGGCCAGTCGAATGGCGCTCATGGTGGCTTCGGTGCCAGAGCTGACCATCCGTACGAGGTCCAGCGACGGCACCAGCTCACAGACTTTGTCCGCCATCCTGGTTTCCAGCTCCGTGGGGGCACCGAAGGATAGGCCTTTGTAAATGCGATCGGCAACTGCCTCTGTGACCAAGGGGTGGGCGTGGCCAAGAATCATTGGGCCCCAAGAGCCCACATAGTCCAGGTAACGGTTGCCATCGGCATCAAACAGGTAGGGACCTGCCGCGCTTTCAAAAAAGACCGGATTTCCACCGACGCCGCGAAAGGCCCGCACCGGCGAGTTGACGCCGCCTGGGATGTGGCGCTGGGCCGCTGCGAAGAGGTCTTGGGATCGGGTCACGGGTTAGGGTCTCCGTCATGAAAGAGCGCGCTGAAGGCTGCGGCGGCGGTGCGGATATCGGGCTTGCCGAAGACGGCGTCAACGGCCGCCAGCATGTCAGCACCGGCCAGGATCAGGACGCGACCATTCTCGGGGGTAATTCCGCCGATGGCAACCAAGGGGATGGTGAGGCGTTTGCGCGCCCGGCGCAGCAGGTCCGGGGTTGCCTGAGTCGCCAGGGGCTTGGTGCCGGAGGGAAAAAAACGCCCGAAGGCAGCATAGGTAGCGCCGATGTCCTGGGCGTGAACCGCACGCTCCAGGCGGTTATAGCAGGAGATACCGATGATGGCGTCTTGCCCCAGTCGTCTCCTCGCCTCGAGCGGATCGGCGTCGTCTTGACCCAAGTGCACCCCATCGGCGCCTATTTGCACCGCTAGGTCCAGGTCGTCGTTGACGATGAGCGGAACGGCAGATGCCCGACATCGCGCAAGCAGCGATCGGCCCTCACGCAGGCGCTGGTTCCGGTCTCCGCTCTTTCTGCGGTATTGGATCATTTGCGCGCCGCCGGCTATCGCCTGGGCCACCTGCTCCCGCAGGGCGAGCCGATTTGTGCCGACCTCCGGAGTTATGGCGTAGAGTCCTCTCACCCGGTCTATTGCGATTGTGTCTCCGTGCCATCGATGGCGAAGAGCCGGTTCGGCGTGAGCTGGCAGCGGCCAGTGCGCAGGGCGCGCTTCAGGCTTTCCCAGGCATAGGATTGTGCTTCGGCGATAGCACTCGTCGGATCCATATCCAGAACCATGCGGGCCGCGATGGCGCTTGCCAGGGTGCAGCCAGAGCCGTGGTACTTGCCTTCGAGACGTGGCCAAGACCACTCCCGCCGTGTGCCGTCGCGACCATAGAGCCGGTTGACGACCTCGACGCCCGGAGCATGAGTCCCGGTAATCAGCACCCAGGGGCAGCCGGTTTGCAGCAACCTTTGGGCGCAGTCGTCCGGTTCCTTAAAACTGCTCAGGGTCCGGGCCTCCGGGAGATTTGGGGTCACCAGCGTGCAGCGCTCGAGCAGGTTGTTGCGTATCTGATTGAGCAGAGCCGCGTCTGCCACCTGCTGCCCGGAATCGGTTGTGAGCACCGGGTCCAGGACCAGCGGCAGCCGCGGATTCTCGGTGGCGAGATCACACAGGACGCGCACTACGCGTGAGCTGCCGAGCAGGCCGATCTTTATCGCGGCGACCTTACTGTCGGAAAGTATGCGGCGGCATTGGTCCTCGACCTGCTCGGCCCGCTGGGGCCAAAGCCGACTGAGACCACAGGTGTTTTGGGAGGTTAGGCAGGTAATGACGCTGCAGGCGTGGATGCCCGCCGCGCGCGCGGCCTCCGCGTCGGCTTGAATGCCTGCCCCTCCGCTGGGGTCATGTCCGCCTACACAGAGCAGGACGGATTGGAGGTCATCATGTGTCATTTTATCCATTGAGGCTTCGCCTGGGCGCGTCGAGTACTGGGCACCGAGATCGGTGTTGTCGAGTCATGCAAGCGACCATAGATAGTACAGGATTTATGTCGAGCCAGGTTTTTCAGCTGTTGGTCTTTTTCTCTGCCGATCGCCGAAAGCAGGCGCCCACTTCGTGTTATCTGCGGCCAGATGTTGCGCTGGCTGATCAAACCGAGGGATCTTTCCATGAAGACCTACATGTGTGTTATTTGCGGTTTCGTGTACGACGAGGAGCTGGGTCTACCCGATGAAGGCATCGCCGCGGGCACCAAATGGGATGATGTACCCATGAATTGGAAGTGTCCGGAGTGCGGTGCCGGAAAGGAAGACTTCGAAATGGTCGAAATCTGACGGCGATCACGGGATTTCTTCTCGGCTTGCCGCTGCCGTGTCTGAAATCTGGGCTAAACTGAAACACGTGTATGACAGCTGCCTGAAGTCGCCATGAGCCGCAACGCCCCGAAGATGATCAGTCTTGCGCGACGATACTGCGAGCTGATAGAGGCATCCAACGGGGAGGACGTGTCCTGGCTGAAGGATGTCGCCGACTTGCTCCCGAGATTGCACGCCGCGGTCAACTCGTTCAACGGTCGAGCCTATGACGGCGCTTTCGCCCTTGCGCCGGACTTGGACGCGCGATTCGAGCTTTACAGCCACTTGGTCGACCTGCTGGGCGACCGCGACTCCTATTGGTTGGAGTTTGATCGCGCAGACGATTCGCATGCGATGACCGGCAGTCTCGCGGATGACTTGACCGATATCTATTGTGAGCTCAAGCATGGCCTGCGTACGGTCGATCAAGACCCGGAGCAGTCGCTGCGTGCCTGGTGGGAGGGTTTCGCCCGCCACTGGGGTCAGCACCTGGCGGACGCGGAGCGACACCTCTCGGCGTTGACCTCGCAGGGACGTTTGGAGCGATAGGCTGTGCCCGTCCGCGAAAAAGGGTGACAAACGCCTGGTCCTACCTGCTATACTTTTCTGCCATTGTTAGCATTTTTGGAGATGGCAAATGTTGGCTGCTCTCACCGAGCAAGATCTCTCCTTGACGGCACCCGCTCAGGATAAGATGGGCGAGCTGTTCTCCCAGGTCGATGACAACATCCAGGGGGTACGTGTCTTTGCAACGCCCGGCGGTTGCAGCGGCATTAGCTTCGGCATGACGTTCACCGATAGCGTCAACGATGACGACGGCGTCCTCGATGTCGGTCGCTTCAAAGTCGTCGTCGACGGCGGCACGCTTCAACACTTGCGTGGCGTCGAGATCGACTTCGTCGATCGGGGTGACGGCAACGCCAGCTTTGTCTTCAATAATCTCCCGTCCATGGGCGGCGGCTGCGGGACCTGCGGGTCCTCCGCGGGCGGCTGCGCCTGATCCGCGTTTGAGCGCGGCTCCAGCCGCCTTGTGGCCAGAGGGGCCGATGCACTCTAGTTAAAACAAAGATAACAAAGTGGTAATCTCTTTTATACAAAGCGGCTTTTGCCGCTTTTTTCTTCTCTACCCGTGCGTCCCGGTCGCCCGGTCAAGCGGTTGTGTCTCCACAGGCGGCGGATTGGGCGCGGCATGATCAGGGTCGGCATCGTCGGCGGAACTGGCTACACGGGTTCTGAGCTGCTGCGTCTTTTGGTGGGTCACTCGCAGGTTTCGCTGGTTGCGATCACTTCGAGGGCGGAGGCAGGCACGTCCGTAGCGGACATTTTTGCGCATTTGCGCGGGCGATTGGATTTGCGGTTCACCGAGCCGGACCTGTCCCTCTTGTCCGAATGCGATCTGGTGTTTTTCGCAACTCCCAACGGAACCGCCATGAAATTGGTGCCGGATCTCCTGGAGCAGGGGGCACGTGTCATCGACCTCGCCGCCGATTTCCGGCTCAAGGACAGCGCGCAGTGGGAACACTGGTATGGAATGCCTCATGCCTGTCCGGATCTGCTCCGAGAGGCTGTTTATGGGCTCCCGGAGCTTAATCGCGACGCTATCCGAGCCGCGCGCTTGGTCGCCAATCCGGGCTGCTATCCGACCGCGGTTACGCTCGGTTTTTTGCCGCTGCTAGAGGCGGGGCTGGTTGATCCGGGCTGGCTGGTGGCCGACGCCAAGTCCGGCGTCAGCGGCGCCGGCCGGAAGGCGAGCGTTGGGATATTAATGGCCGAAGTAGGGGAGAGCTTCAAGGCCTATGCAGTCAGCGGGCACCGCCATCTGCCCGAGATATCCCAGAATCTCGTCCCATTTGCCAAAGACGGTCTGCAGCTGACGTTCGTGCCTCATTTGGTCCCCATGATTCGCGGTATCGAGGCGACGCTTTACGCCCGCCTCGATCGTTCCGGCTCGGATCTGCAGACCCTGTTTGAAGAGCGCTACGCGGCCGAGCCTTTTGTTGATGTACTGCCGACCGGATCGCACCCGGAGACGAGATCGGTCCGGGGAAGCAATCATTGTCGGATCGCAGTCAATGAGCCGCTTAATCGCGGTACCGTTGTGGTGCAGTCGGTTATTGACAACCTGGTCAAGGGGGCCGCCGGTCAGGCCGTTCAGAACATGAACCTGATGTTCGGTTTCGACGAATCCGTGGCGCTCGAGGGAGTTGCTCTGTTGCCGTGAGGGATATTCTGTGAGCAAGCGTGGGTCCGCTGAATCGCCACAGAATTCCCGCCCAACCAACGACGGACTGGGCGTTCTTCCGGTGCTGCTCGCGTTGGTCGCGTTCGGGGTCGCGATCGGCGGGGCCTTTTTTGCAGGTATCTGGTTAGAGCGCCACGAATCCATGCCGCTCGTGGAAAGCATGCGCGCAATCCAGCAGGAGCGCGACCAGCTTTCCGCGCAGGTCGCGGATCTCAAGCAGCAGAGAATCGTTTTGGAGCGGTCACAACAGTTCGATCGCAAGACCTATCGAACGGTATCGGAGCAGCTTCAGGAGGCACAGGACGAGCGTCTGGCTGCGGAGAAGGAGGCGTCTTTTCTCAGGCGGTTGATTCAGGATGGCGGCAGCGGGATACTGCAACCGAAGGATTTCAAGCTGGAAGAGACGGGTCAACCTGGTGAGGTCGAATACAGCTTCACCGTCCAGCAGCTTATCCAGGACTTTGGCGAGTCGACCGGGACGGTCGAGGTGAAGGTCTTCGGTGAGCGCAATGGTGTGGAGACGACTCTGTCCGTCGGCGAGCTGGCGGGCTCTGCACCTTCGAGCCATACGATGAAGTTCAAGCATTTTCAGAGCTTCCACGGGACCATCAGCCTTCCCGATGACTTTGAGCCCGTGAAGCTGATTGTTGCTATCAAACCCAATACCGATAAGTTGATTCCGGTCAGCGAGATCTTCCCGTGGAACCTGGAATGACGAGGCGGCAGCGGCTCGCCGCTGGCTCGAGCCGGTCCGGCGGTTTTGACGACCGCGCCCATCCGGTCGCGTGGACTGAGTGCAGAAATGGAATACTTGAATAAATTACTCGGAAAATGCAATATTAGAAGTATCCATATCTATCGAGAGCTCAAGATCGAAGACTAAATCATGAACGCAGAAATCGCTGTAGAATCCCCCCTCGAGTTCACGTCCGCGGCGGCGGCCAAGGTGGCCGAGCTGATCAAGGAAGAAGGAAATCCCGATCTTATGTTGAGGGTTTACATCCAAGGCGGCGGCTGTTCCGGGTTCCAGTACGGCTTCACTTTCGATGAACAAGTCCAGGATGGCGATACGGAAGTGACGACGGACGGTGTCAAGCTCCTGGTCGACCCAATGAGCATACAGTACCTGACGGGCGCCGAGATCGACTACTCGGAGGGTTTGCAGGGTGCTCAGTTCGTCATTCGCAACCCGAATGCCTCCACTACCTGTGGTTGTGGTTCTTCCTTCGCCGTCTGAAGGTTTGCCGGGGGCAGCCGCTAACCTCACTTCGACTCAGCCATGACCAGCTCCCATTTTAGCGTGCGGCGGGTTTTTTGAGTTTATTCCGAGTGTCCGGCAGTCCCCTGGATTGTCAAGGTTGCGATAGCCTACTCATTCGACCCGATGTCGGCCGGACGGCCGCCAGTGGATCCGTCGGGTGGGCTGCCTTCCTCCGGCTCGACATGGGGCGGCAAGGGCAATGGTATAACGTCAGAGTCCGTTTCCGGTATTCCGGAGTCCCCCTTCCCGGTGATCGCTAGGTGGATGACTGCATAAATCACCCCAGCTGCCAGCGCGAGTCCCACGGCGCGCAGAAGCGACTTGTGCCAGGTTTTTTTAGGCTTTTTGAAGGACAGGTCGCTTTGCCGAAACTTGTAGTCGTGCATAAGGATATTTCGACAAGCTCATAGAAAATCGTGCATTTTCAGACGGCTCAAATTGTAGATGAGTTGTCTGTCGGAGGGAAAGGATCTTTTAGGCATCGTCCCGCCAGTGAAAAGCCTGTAACGCTCCTGGGTTCGGCTAGATCCGATGTTCGAGCTCTAGCGGATAGGTACTATTCCCGGCGCTGCCCCTACTCCGGCCTTGGTCTCGGAGGAGTTGAGCCTTACGGAAGCTTCATTGGGCGGAACGCGGAGCGGTCCCGCCGATACCATGGTTGAAATGTGCTGTGGCGGCGTGGGTATGTCTTATCCTCGCATCGAGCCGAAGAACTCGCCGTTGGTCTTGGTGGCCTTGAGTTTGTCGTGCATGAACTCCATAGCCGCCAACTCGTCCATCGGGTGGAGGATCTTGCGCAGTATCCACATCTTCTGCAAATCGTCCGGTTTCATCAACAACTCTTCGCGGCGTGTACCCGAGCGGTTGATGTTGATGGAGGGGAAGATGCGCTTCTCGGCGATTCGTCGGTCCAGGTGAATCTCCATATTTCCGGTTCCCTTGAATTCCTCGTAGATGACATCGTCCATGCGCGAGCCGGTTTCGACCAGGGCAGTTGCGATGATGGTCAGGGAGCCGCCTTCCTCCACGTTTCTCGCGGCGCCGAAGAAGCGCTTGGGCCGTTGCAGAGCGTTGGCGTCTACACCGCCAGTGAGGACCTTGCCGGAGGAGGGCACCACAGTGTTGTAGGCGCGAGCCAGACGGGTGATGGAGTCGAGCAGTATGACGACATCTTTCTTATGCTCCACCAAGCGCTTGGCCTTCTCGATGACCATCTCGGCCACCTGTACGTGGCGGGTGGCGGGCTCGTCGAACGTCGAGGAAATGACCTCGCCACGTACCGAGCGGGCCATCTCGGTGACCTCCTCCGGACGCTCGTCGATGAGCAGCACGATGAGGAAGCACTCCGGATGGTTGTGGGCGATGGACTGGGCGATGTTCTGCAGCATCATGGTCTTGCCCGCCTTGGGCGGCGACACTACGAGTCCGCGTTGGCCCTTGCCGATGGGGGCGCAAAGGTCGATGGTGCGGGCGGTGATGTCCTCCGTGCTGCCGTTTCCGATCTCGAGGTGAAGTCGCTGATTTGCGAATAGGGGAGTGAAGTTCTCGAACAGGATCTTGTTCTTGGCGTTCTCCGGTCGATCGAAGTTGATGTCGGAGACCTTGAGCAGCGCGAAATAGCGTTCGCCGTCCTTCGGGGGTCGTATCTTGCCGGAGATGGTATCGCCGGTGCGCAGGCCGAAGCGGCGGATCTGGCTCGGCGAGACGTAGATATCGTCCGGGCCGGCCAGGTAGGATGCATCGGCGGAGCGCAAAAAACCGAATCCGTCCTGTAGGATTTCGAGTACGCCGTCACCATGGATGTCCTCCCCCTTTTTCGCCTGCGCCTTGAGAATCGCGAAGATGAGATCCTGCTTGCGGGATCTTCCTACGCCCTCGATGTCCATGGTTTGGGCCAGATCCACGAGCGCGGGCACCGGCATTTTCTTCAGTTCGGTCAGATTCATAATGCTTATTGCGTTTTGAAAGGCTATTTTTCTCGGCCCCGCCCGGAGGCGTGGATCAAACAGCGGGGCGCGGGGGGCGAATTTTTATCGGGGAGGGACGCCCGGGCGGGCGCCCCAGTAGAAGTTGTCGGCTTTTATACGGCAAATAGGGCCTGGTTCGCCGGTCTGGTCACAGATTGCTGTCGATAAAGGCAGTGAGTTGCGACTTGGAAACGGCGCCCACCTTGGTGGCTTCCACCTCGCCCTCTTTGAACAGCATCAGCGTCGGTATGCCGCGGATTCCGTAACGCGGAGGTGTATTCGGATTCTCGTCGATGTTGAGCTTGGCGACCCGTATCTTGCCGTCGTACTCGTCGGCAATCTCGTCCAGCACCGGCGCTATCATCTTGCAGGGTCCGCACCAGTCGGCCCAATAATCAACGAGTACCGGATTGGATGATTGCAGGACTTCCTGCTCAAAAGAGTCATCCGTTACATGGACGATGCGTTCACTCACAGAAATAACCTCCCGTTGGGTTGGTTTTTGAGGGATTCAAGCTTGCCGTCTGCGGCATTCAGCACTGGGACTGAGGAGCGGGTGGGGGAATTGGCGTTGGAGTGTGCCCTTCAGATAAGATGCTATTTGAGCTAAGAATCCGAAAATTTGCAACCCCTCCGGTAGATTGACGGGGTTAAAACGAGCAGGTTCCACAGTTTTTTGATGACCCAGACACACCTGACCGATACCAGATTCGACTCCTTCGATCTCGACCCCCGTATTCTACAGGGACTTCTAGACGCCGGATTCAGCCATTGTACGCCCATTCAGGCGGAGACCCTCCCGTTTGCGCTTTCCGGACGAGATGTGGCCGGGCAGGCCCAGACTGGAACCGGAAAGACCGCAGCGTTTCTCGTCGCCGCCCTGCAGCGGCTGATCACCCATGCCCCGTCCCCGGAACGCCGAGCGAATCAGCCGCGGGTCTTGATCGTTGCGCCCACGCGGGAGCTTGCGGTGCAGATTCACAAGGACACGGTTGCACTGAACCGGTGCACAGAATTCACGCTCGGCTTGGTTTACGGCGGCACAGGTTACCAGGAGCAGAGAGATGTGCTGAGCGCCGGTGTGGATATTCTCATCGGAACACCCGGGCGGCTTATCGATTACTACAAGCAGCACGTCTTCGACTTGCGAGCGATCGAAGTGGTCGTCATCGACGAGGCGGACCGCATGTTCGACCTCGGGTTTATTCGCGACATCCGCTATCTGCTGCGCCGCATGCCTCCACCCACGAGGCGCCTTGGTATGCTGTTCTCGGCAACTCTGAGCTACCGGGTCACCGAGCTTGCGTACGAGCATATGAACCACCCGCACCCGGTGAAGATCCAGCCGGATCAGGTGACCGTCGACCGGGTGCTCCAGCGTTGCTACATGGTGGCCAACGACGAGAAGATCTCCTTGCTTGTCGGGTTGCTTAACCGCATGAAGAACGCACGGGTGATGGTTTTTGCCAATACAAAGCGGGCGACCGAGGCCATCTGGGGTTATTTGGAGGGGCATGGCCTGCGTACAGCCATACTCTCGGGTGACGTACCCCAGAAGAAGCGCCTGCGACTGCTCACGCAGTTCCAGGATGGCGAGCTTCCGATCCTGGTCGCGACGGACGTGGCTGCCCGGGGTCTGCATATCCCCGACGTCACCCATGTGATCAACTATGACCTCCCCGAAGACGCGGAGGACTATGTCCACCGCATCGGCCGCACGGCTCGGGCGGGCGCTGCCGGTGATGCGATCAGCTTCGTGTGCGAGACCTACGCCTTCTGTCTGCCGGATATCGAGGAGTTCATCGGTGCCAAGATCGCGGTTGAGCCGGTGGCCGCGGAGTTGCTCGCCGAGATCGATCCCGCGAAGTTCGTGCGTACGCCGAGGCGGTATCCAGGTGACAAACGCCAGGGCCATGGCTATCGCCATGGTGGAAGGCACAAATCACGCCCAAAGCCGGTCGAGGGAGAGAAGCAAAAGACAGAGGGTAAGGAGACCGAGGGTTCAGGTGTCAAGAAGCGTCGTCGGCGGCGCCGGCGCAAGCCCGACAGCGCCGGAGCCGGTAGTGACTCGTCGGTGACGCCCCGGAGCTGAGCGAAGAGGGGTCTCGTTCTCAGACTATGCCTAGTTTCGGTAGCAGGTCCGCGAAGTGCTCGACAGCTGGAAACTCGTCAGGCTCCCGTGCCGGCGCTTTGGAATCCGGCGTCAGCACAGCCAATAGCCAGCGGAAACCATAGTCCTTCGCCACCCGCAGAACGCTTGGGCTATCGTCCACGAAAAGGGTGCGTTTGCGGTCGAACGGCTCGATGGCGTGCAATCGGGGCCAGAAGTCGTTCGACTCCTTGGGGACTCCCAGGTCGTGGGAGCAGATGATGCGCTCGAAGTGACCAGCCAAAGGGGTCCTTTCCATCTTGAGCGCAATGGATTTCTGGTGGGCGTTGGTTACCAGTACCCGACGTTTGCCGCGGGTAGCCAGGGCTTGGAGAAAGTCGATCACGTGGGGATGCACAGCGATCAGGTGGTCGACCTCTTCTTTGAGCAACGCGATGTCCAGACCGAGCTCGCGGCTCCAGTGATCGACGCAGTACCACTCCAGAGAGCCTTCGCGGCTGCGGTATTGTGCCAGGAGCTGGGCCTTTGCCTGATCTAGGGGCAGGCCGCGCGCCTCGGCGTAGCGCAACGGCACATGCTCGAGCCAGAAATGGTTGTCGAAATGTAGATCGAGCAGGGTGCCATCCATGTCCAGGAAGACACCATCGACCGCGTTCCAATCGATAATTGGCATAGATTGACCGTTTCCGTTCACAGCCGATTTGGACCGAGAAATGACTAGATGATGCCAGCAATCCCCAAAAGGCATGAAGCACGCGAAGAAAAAAACGTCCCCGCGAGTCCTTCGTTTTCCTCATGGGCAAGCGGGTAACGGTATGCGCGCGTTGACAGTAAGTTAGACCTGGCTGGTCCAGATCGACACTCGTAAGCATAACGGAGTTTGTCCAGTGGCAGCAAAGCCAAAGGTACTTGAGCGCAGGTTGGTGGCCGAGACCCGAATCTTTCGGGTGGAGCAGGTCGACCTCGAGTTTTCAAACGGTAATCGCCGTTGCTTCGAGCGCGTTCTCGGGGGGCGAGGATCGGTGCTGATAGTGCCCATGAAGGACGCCCGGACACTGCTTCTGGTTCGCGAGTATGCGGCCGGAACCGACCGCTATGAGCTCGGGTTCCCCAAGGGGATCATCGAACCGGGGGAGGACCCCCTGGAGGCGGCCGGGCGTGAGGTACGAGAAGAGGTCGGCTTCGGTGCCCGCGATCTGCGGCTGATTCAGGGAGTGTCCCTCGCGCCGGGATACATTCAGCACCAGACATCCTTGGTGCTGGCACGGGACTTGTATCCGGATTGGGCTCAGGGTGACGAGCCCGAACCCATCGAGGTTGTGCCCTGGCCGTTGGATGAGATGGACAGCTTGTTGGGGCGGGATGACTTTACGGAGGCGCGCTCCATCGCCGCCCTGTTCCTGGTCAAGGTGTTCCTGGATCGCGAGCGGACGGACCGCTGAAACGAATTCGATAGAAGTGTTAGTCTGGAAAAAAATCAAGAACCGCAGGAGGCAAGGCATAAACAGCTCTCTCGCGTTGCCGACTGCGGCTCTGTCCGCCTGCCTGGCCCTATTTCTCTCTGCATCGGGATCGGCCGCGGACGACGTCGATGTCTTCACCTTCGACGACAGGCCATTGAGCGAGCCGCTGGAGCATCCGGACTGGTTCAAAAGGAGCTTTCTTGATCTCCCGCATGATCTGGAGGAGGCCGTCGCTGCCGGCAAACAGGGCATAATGGTCTATTTCGGCCAGCGACGCTGTGCTTACTGCTACAAGCTCATTGAGGTGAATTTCGGCCTAGCCGATATTGTCGAGTATACAAGGCGCCATTTCGATCTGATACCGGTCGACATCTGGGGCGTGGACGAGCTTACGGCCATGGATGGCGCCGTGCGCACGGAGCGGGACTTCGCTTTGGCAAAAAATACCACCTTCACGCCATCCATCCTCTTCTACGATCGAGACGGACAGGAGGCTTTGCGCTTGCGCGGTTTTTATCCTCCCTATCAATTTCGCGCCGCGTTGGAGTATGTCGCCGACGGCCACTACAAACGGGAGAGCTTTCGCGACTACCTGGCCCGAGGCGACGGACGCATGGTGTTCGAGCCGGAGGATCTGAATGAAGAGGACTTTTTTACCCAGCCTCCCTTCAACCTGGACCGCAGCCGCTTGGCCGGCAAACGCCCCCTTGCGGTCTTCTTCGAGCAGGGGGATTGTCACGCTTGCGATGTGCTCCACGGCGAGGCCCTGCGCGAGATGGCCATCTACCGCGATTTCGAGCAGCTCGATAACGTGCAGCTCGACATGTGGTCGGATACAAAGATCATCACCCCGGCGGGTGAACGGACAACGGCCCGAAAATGGGCCGAAGATCTGGGTCTTTTTTACGCACCCTCCATCCTTTTCTTCGACGAGAAGGGCGAAGAGATCCTACGTGTGGATTCCGTGGTGCGCTTCTTTCGCCTTCGTTCCGTGCTCAATTATCTCATGAGCAAGGCCTATCTGACCGAGCCGAGCTATCAGCTGTGGCGGGTATCGCATTCGGATCAAGGCCCTTGACCGTCGCAGAACCGGCCGATGTACTCCTCGTACTGCCGACGCTTATGCCGTAGCTTTACACCCGTCGCAGGCTTGTAGCCGCGTCTGAGCTTCCAGTTCACCTCCTCGAGCATCTGGCGTTTTTTCCAGCATTTCTCCTCTTGTTTGGCCTTGGCCGCGCGCGTCTTCTCGTCTGATTTACGGTTGTGGGTGCTGGATTTGGCGGAACGCTTCTTTGTCTTCTCGAGCTTGGTCTTCGCCGGCTCCCAACCTGTCTTCCGGTCCTCGATCAATACCTCTTCTTCCTCGGCATCGGCCGCACAGGCGAATTGACGGAACTCGATTTTGCCGTCGGAAGTAACACAACGATTGACGCTGGTCTCGGCGACTATGTCAGCACAGAGAAACAGGAGTAGCGGTGAGACGACAGCAGTTGTCAGGCGTGGATGGCGATCGGTCCCTTTCAATCTCGTTCCTTCTTCCATGCTTAAATACCTCCCTGGTGATATCGCATGCCTATTCTCCACCATATGGTGGCGGCGCGTAAAGCGCCTCAAGCATTCGCGCGGAGGTAAACGCCCGTTGGCGCCCATCCTCTGACGCGGGCCGGCACTCTGCATGATCCGGTGCGACCGGTGGTTACCCGGCCGATGATTCACCCGGTGATGGGAGAAAAGGCAGGTCGGATACGCCGACCGCTTGAATGTAGGGCGAGGGCCGCTCAGGAAGCTAAGGATTAGGATTGATACGGTTACTGAGCGGGCGGTTGGGCGTTACTGACAATCGGTAACCAGTGCGCAGCGGCAAACGTCCTGAGGCCATTGACCTGAACGGACCGCACAGCGGACAAAAGGCTAACGCGTCTTGAAGGGTCCGCTGTGCTGGTATCCACAGGCGAGGAATAGAACGGCTCGAGGATCTCCGCCCGAGAGCACCAGGGTGGCGGCGTCCCCTGCCGTCACCGGTGCTCCGCTGCCCGCTTTGTCACCCGGCGCGCGTTCGCCTCGCGTTCCGCCTCCGGCAGGGGAATCAGCCCCTGCTCGACCAGGTATCCTTCCTCGCCGGCGGCCCGCTGGCTGACGATCTCCTGAACGAAGGGCAACAAACCTGGGATCGAGCTCAGATGCGCGTCCTTTACATACAGAAACAGCGGGCGTGCCAATGCATATCGGCGATCGTAGATGGATTCGTAGGAGGGCTCTACGCCTTCAACCTCCGAGGCTTGAAGCTTATCCCGGTTCTGGTCGTAGTAGCTGAAGCCGACGATACCGACAGCGTGATCGGATACGGCGATTTTGCGCACGATCAGGTTGTCGTTCTCTCCGGTGGAGACGTAGATCCCGTCCTCCCGAATGGCGCCGCAGCCCTGGCGAAATGCCTTTGGATCCGAGCGCTGGAGCTCATTCAGCCAAGCGAGCGTCCGGCAGCCCGCGATAAGGGCCCGCTCTATCAGTATGTCCCTGGTTCCGGAGGTGATCGGTGGCCCGTAGACCTGAATCGGCACGTCGGGGAGGGTTCCACTGATATCGCTCCAGCGGCGATACGGGTTGCGCACGAATGTCGCCTCGCCGGTCGGGTTTGGTATTTCTCGTCCAAGGGCAAGGTAGATGTCCCCCAGGGTTAGATCCAGGTGTGGGCCGGCGCCAGCCGTCGCAAAGATGATACCGTCCCAGCCGAGGCGCAGCTCCAGGATGTCGGTTACGCCGTTTTGATTACATTGCTCGCGCTCGCTCGTGGTTATCTCGCGGGACGAGAAAGCGATGTCCGCCTCCTCGGCCCCTACGCCTCTGCAAAACAGCTGGATTCCGCCGCCGGATCCCCACGCCTCGATTTGAGGAGTCTTGAACCTGGTGCGGCGGCCGATTCGCTCGGCCGCTGTAGTCGCAAACGGATAAACGGTGGAAGAGCCGACGGCGAGCACATGATCGCGGGTTGCGGCTGTCTCGGCGGTCAGCAGTAGAACGAGGGTCAAGCTCACACCAAGGGCAAAGCGCATCGTGGGCATGCAGATACTCCTCAGCCGGGCGGAATTGCGCGGGCCCTATTGTTACCGGCGTATCGCATATTAATTACACAGACATTCGCACCCTCCCCACTTGGGAAGGCGTCGTTTTGGTGGGCAGCTGCATAGGAATTCCGGGTTATGGGCGGATCGACTCGGTACCGGGTAGCCCAAGATCCTGCCAGAGCCGAAGTGTCGGCGCCGCCTGGTTCATGGTGTAGAAGTGGATGCCGGGAGCGCCTCCTTCGATGAGCCGCCGACAGAGGTTGAGGACTAGCTGATGCCCGAAGTCACGGATGCCATCGATGTCATCCCCGTAGTTTTCCAGCCGCTTGCGCACCCAACGCGGAATCTCCGCGCCACAGGCATCGGAGAACCGGGCGAGCTTGCTGAAGTTGGTAATGGGCATGACTCCGGGGACAATGGGTATCCGGACTCCGAGCCGCTCGCAATCTTCCACGAATGCAAAGTAGGCGTCGGCATTGTAGAAGTACTGGGTAATTGCAGAATCCGCGCCGGCATCCACCTTGCGCTTGAAATTCTCTAGATCCTTCCGCGCGCTCGGTGCTTGGGGGTGGACCTCCGGATAGGCCGCAACCTCGATATGGAATGCCTTGCCGGTCTCCTCCCTTATGAAGGATACCAATTCGTTGGCGTAACCCAACTCCCCTGATGTAGTGGCACCCATGCCCGAGGGAAGGTCGCCGCGAAGGGCGACGATGCGCTCGATACCCGCTTTCTGATACTGATGCAGGATGTCCTGGATTTCGACGCGGCTCGAGCCGATGCACGAGAGATGGGGAGCGACGTTGATACCCAGGTCGCGCAGCAGAGAGACGGTCTCGAAGGTGCGGTCCCGGGTCGAGCCGCCGGCGCCGTAGGTTACGGAAAAGTAACTGGGTGCGACGGTGTTTAGTCGCCGTATGTTGACGGCGAGCTTCTCCATGCCTTCGGGCGTCTTGGGTGGGAAGAGCTCGAAGCTGTAGATTGTTTTTTCTTTCGCTTGGTCGTTCATGTGATTGAACCGTCAAGGCGCCGAGGACGCCAAGGAATTCCGAGGTGCTCAGAGCGAACGCGAGGTCGTGGGTTCGGATCCGATGGATCCGGCTCCCCAAAGGGGCACAGGGGGGGAGACCCGATTCACTTGCCGGGTTGCTTTCAGGGGCCGAGGCCGCGGACCAATGCGTACCTTGGTCCTCGAGCCTCGGCACTCGCTGCTCTCAGTACCGGTAATACTCTGGCTTGTAGGGACCATCGACCGTGACGCCGATGTAATCCGCCTGATCTCGGGTCAGGGTCGTGAGCTTGGCGCCTATCTTTCCCAGGTGTAGCCGGGCCACTTCCTCGTCCAGCTTTTTTGGCAGCACATAGACGCCGATTGGATACCGATCCGTGTCACCGAAGATCTCGATTTGGGCCAACACTTGGTTGGTGAAGCTGTTGGACATGACAAAGCTGGGGTGACCGGTGGCGCACCCCAGGTTTACCAGGCGACCCTTGGCTAGCAGGATGATGCGTTTCCCTTCCGGGAAGACCACGTGGTCCACCTGAGGCTTGATTTCCTCCCACTGGTACGGATCGAGGGAGGCGACGTCAATCTCGTTGTCGAAATGACCAATGTTGCAGACGATGGCCTGGTTCTTCATGGCCGCCAGGTGATCATGGGTGATAATGTCCTTGTTGCCGGTGGCGGTGACGAAGATGTCCGCCAGTGGAGCCGCCTCTTCCATGGTGACCACCTTGAAGCCCTCCATGGAGGCCTGAAGTGCACAGATGGGATCTATCTCAGACACCCAGACGATGGCCCCGAGGCCGCGCAGGGACTGGGCACAGCCCTTGCCAACGTCACCGTATCCACAGACCATGGCGACCTTGCCGGCAATCATGACGTCGGTGGCCCGCTTGATGCCGTCCACCAGGGATTCGCGGCAACCGTAGAGGTTGTCGAACTTGGACTTGGTGACCGAGTCGTTCACGTTCATGCCGGGGAAGAGCAGCGAGCCTTCTTTCGCCATCTCATACAGGCGGTGTACGCCGGTCGTTGTTTCCTCTGTGACGCCCTTGATGCCTTCGGCCGTGCGGTGCCAGTGCCGATTGTCGCGCGCGAAGGAGCGCTTGAGCACGCCGAGCACGGCGGTCCATTCTTCGTTGTCGTCGGCGGTGGGCTCGGGGACGCTGCCGGCCTTTTCGTACTCCACGCCCTTGTGGACCAGAAGAGTGGCGTCGCCGCCGTCATCCAGGATCATGTTGGGTCCGGCGCTGTCCGGCCAATTCAACACTTGCTCCGTGCACCACCAGTATTCTTCGAGCGTCTCGCCCTTCCAGGCATAGACAGGTATACCGGCCGCGGCAATCGCCGCGGCGGCGTGATCCTGGGTCGAGAAGATGTTGCAGGAGGCCCAGCGGACCTGAGCGCCGAGCTCGACCAGGGTCTCGATCAGGACTGCGGTCTGTATGGTCATATGCAGGCTGCCGGCGATGCGGGCACCCGCCAAGGGCTTGCTGGCTCCGTACTTCTCGCGCAGGGCCATGAGACCGGGCATTTCGGTCTCGGCAATGGTCATTTCCCTGCGGCCCCATTCGGCCAGGGAGATGTCGGCAACCTTGTAGTCGGAAAACTCACTCATGGTAGTCAGCTCCAGTGATTATCAGAGTGAGCGCCGTTGAAACAATGCACCTCTCACCGAGCCTGGCCCCGCTCCTGAATCGGCTATCCGTCATAGCGCAATCGGAAACCCGACCACGTATGCCGATTAGGTAGCGGGGTTGCAGCGCTCCTCGGTGGGGAGGGGTTTGAAGCGCCCAGGGCGCCAAGGTGAATTATTGCTCAAAGTCCTGGGAATCCAATGGCATACATAGATTCCACCGCTGCGCCTAAGCTCATCACACAATCCCTTGGTGTCTTCGGCATCTTGGCGGTTCGATTTCAAATCCCCGCCGCGTCGCGCAGCTCCGCCGCCTTGTCCGTCCGCTCCCATGTGAATTCGGGCTCCTCGCGTCCGAAATGGCCGTATGCGGCGGTCTTGCGGTAAATGGGCCGGAGCAGATCGAGCATCCGGATGATGCTGTAAGGTCGCAGGTCGAAGTGCTCGCGCACCAGGGCCGCGATCCGGTTTTCGGATAGCTTGGAGGTACCGAAGGTCTCGATCGTTATGGAGGTGGGCTCGGCCACGCCGATGGCGTAGGAGATCTGGATTTCGCAGCGCTCGGCGAGACCGGCGGCAACAATGTTCTTGGCTACATAACGACCGGCGTAGGCAGCGGAGCGGTCGACCTTCGATGGATCCTTGCCGGAGAACGCACCGCCGCCGTGGCGTGCCGAACCCCCGTAGGTGTCGACGATGATCTTCCGTCCTGTCAGACCGCAGTCTCCCACGGGGCCGCCGATGATAAAGCTTCCAGTGGGGTTGATATGGAACTTGGTGTCGCCGTGGATCCATTCCTCGGGGAGCACAGGTAGGATGATGTTCTCCATGACGGCCTCACGCAGATGTTGGTAGTCCACGTCCGGGTCATGCTGTGTGGAGAGCACAACGGCGTCAACGGCAGAGACCTTGCCGTCCTGGTAACGCAGCGTAACCTGGCTCTTGGCGTCGGGCCTCAACCAGGGCAGCACATGGGACCGACGCATCTCCGCCTGGCGTTGAACCAAGCGGTGAGCGAACGTAATGGGGGCGGGCATGAGCACGTCCGTCTCATTCGTGGCGTAGCCGAACATCAGACCTTGGTCGCCTGCGCCCTGCTCCTCCGGCGCGCTGCGGTCGACGCCCATTGCAATATCCCCGGATTGC
This sequence comes from Chromatiaceae bacterium, assembly GCA_022340195.1. Classification (GTDB taxonomy): domain Bacteria; phylum Pseudomonadota; class Gammaproteobacteria; order Chromatiales; family Chromatiaceae; genus Thiosymbion. The sequence continues at coordinate 11,557 of JAJDOL010000191.1, read as the reverse complement.
TTGCCGATAAGTGACATAACGGCGCAGGTCGAGCCGTCGAAGCCAACATTTGAGCTGGTGTAACCGATGTCCGTTACCACTTTACGGACCAGTACGTCCAGGTCTACCCAAGCGTCGGTCGTGATCTCCCCGCCAACGATAATGGCCCCGGTCTTGACCATGGTCTCGCAGGCGACCCTTGCCCGCTCGGGGTAGGGGTCCTGGATCAGGATAGCGTCCAGGATGGCGTCGGAGATCTGGTCCGCCACCTTGTCCGGATGTCCCTCGGAAACGGATTCAGAAGTGAAAATGAAATCTCTTGCCATCGATAGCGCGCCCGTTGTCTGTTCGGTGGATGGAGGATCGGACCCCGGCTCGGCGGCCCACAAAATTGCTAGATGATAAGCTGTGGTATCGGTTTTTCCTAATTGCTCGAGTTGGCTTTTTCGCCGCTTCCGTTACTATGTCCTGGGATGTGCCTTTTCAAATGCCAGGAGTCGATCGATGGTTTCACTTCAAACCCCAGTATGCGCGTTCGGAGCACCGGCGCCGGACTTCTCCCTCCCGGGTGTTGACGGAAAAACCTGGTCCCGCGATCAATGCAAAGGGGACAAGGGCCTGCTGGTCATGTTCATCTGCAACCATTGCCCGTACGTGAAGGCGGTGCGTGACCGTATCCTGCGCGATGCCCGCGAGCTTGCGGATGTCGGTATCGGCTGCGTGGCCATCATGTCCAATGACCCGACGGACTATCCGGAGGACTCGTTCGAGAACATGAAACGAGTCGCTGAGGACTACGGATTTTCGTTTCCTTACCTGATCGACGAGACCCAAGAGGTCGCGAAGGCCTACGGGGCTGTCTGCACACCAGATTTTTTCGGCTACAACAAGGACCTGGGGCTTCAGTATCGAGGCAGGCTGGACGAAAGCCGCAAGGAGCCCGCTCCACAGGGTGCTCGTCGCGATCTGTTTGAAGCCATGACGCAGGTCGCCGAAACCGGCGAAGGTCCCAGGGAGCAGATTCCGAGTATGGGCTGCTCGATCAAATGGAGGGAGTCCTGATGCGAGCCGCAATCGCATGAACATTCCACGTTAGCGGTGGGGCTGTGTCATTAAATCGCAATATAAGTAAGTTATAAGATTTTTTTTCTGCCGCCATAAGATGTCCTTCGTTGTCCTCCCCTACCGTTTGCGCCAAAATAAGCGGTCTTTCAAATCATCTGGTTTCCGGTTGCGCACAGGGAGCATATGCCGGGGCGACTGACCAGATGCCGGCCGCACTGGGAGTGAAAAACCCGTTTTCCACGTCTACCGCGACGCCCCATGTCGCAGGTTCGTCGCCGGGTGCCACGGCACTCGGAAGCGGCTGGCGGACGCTTTGAATTTTAAGAAATTTTAGGGGAGAGTCTAGATGTCCTCACGCAGAGAGCTCGCCAACGCGGTCCGTGCCCTGAGCATGGATGCAGTCCAGAAAGCAAATTCCGGTCACCCCGGCGCCCCGATGGGGATGGCCGATATCGCCGAGGTGTTGTGGAACGATTTCATGAAGCACAATCCGGCCAACCCGCAGTGGTTGGACCGCGACCGTTTTGTTTTGTCCAACGGTCATGGCTCCATGCTCATCTACTCCCTGTTGCACCTGACCGGCTACGATCTGAGCATCGAAGATCTCAAGCAGTTCCGGCAGCTTCACTCCAAGACCCCGGGCCACCCGGAGTACGGCTATGCCCCGGGTGTCGAGACCACCACGGGTCCGCTCGGTCAGGGTATCACCAACGCCGTTGGTATGGCGCTTGCCGAGAAGGTCTTGGCAGGCCAGTTCAACAAACCGGGCCATGAAATCATCGACCATGCTACCTATGTCTTCCTCGGCGACGGCTGCCTGATGGAGGGTATCTCCCACGAGGCTTGCTCGCTCGCGGGTGTCCTGGGTCTGGGCAAGCTCGTCGCTTTCTACGATGACAACAACATCTCCATCGACGGCGAGGTGCGTGGCCACGGCGATACCCCGGCCTGGTTCCTCGACGATACGCCCAAGCGCTTCGATGCCTATGGGTGGCACGTGATCCCGCAAGTCGACGGTCACGACGCGGAGGCGATCAAGGCGGCGATCGAAAAGGCCAAATCGGTAACCGACAAGCCGTCTCTCATCTGTTGTCAGACCATCATCGGTTACGGCTCTCCGAACAAGCAGGGCAAGGAAGATTGCCACGGCGCCCCGTTAGGCGACGACGAGATCGCCCTGACCCGGGAGGCCATCGGTTGGAGCCATGCGCCCTTCGAGATTCCGGACGACATCTATAACGCTTGGAGCGCGAAGACGAGCGGTACGGCTGCCGAGGGCGACTGGAACGAGCGCTTTGCCGCCTATGAGGCTGCACATCCGGATCTGGCGGCTGAGCTCAAGCGTCGCATTGCCGGCGACCTGCCGGCCGACTGGGAAGAGAAGTCCTGGGACTTCGTCAAGGCCGTGGATGCCAAGGCGGAGAAGATCGCCTCACGCAAGGCCTCTCAAAATGCCCTGAACGGATACGGACCGATCCTTCCGGAGCTCCTCGGCGGCTCGGCGGATCTAGCCGGCTCCAACCTGACCATCTGGTCCGGAAGCAAGGGTGTGTCCAAGAACGACGCCTCGGGGAACTATGTCTACTACGGCGTTCGTGAGTTCGGCATGTCCGCCATCATGAACGGGGTCGCGTTGCATGGTGGCTTCAAGCCCTACGGCGCAACCTTCCTGATGTTCATGGAGTATGCCAAGAATGCCCTGCGCATGGCCGCGCTCATGAAGATCAATCCGATTTTCGTTTATACTCACGACTCCATCGGTTTGGGCGAGGACGGCCCGACCCATCAGCCGGTGGAGCAGATCTCCATCTTGCGTCTGACCCCGCGCATGTCCACTTGGCGCCCGGCGGACGCGGTGGAGAGCGCCGTGGCCTGGAAGCTGGCGATCGAGCGTACGGGTGGCCCGACCAGCCTGATCTTCTCCCGCCAGGGACTGCCTCACCTCGAGCGCACCGAAGAGCAGCTGCGAGCCATCGCCAAGGGTGCCTATGTCCTGCGCGACTGCGAAGGCGAGCCGGAAGCCGTTATCATCGGCACCGGCTCCGAGGTAGCGTTGGCGATTGATGCCTGCAACGAGCTGACCGCCAAGGGCCGAAAGGTGCGGGTGGTTTCCATGCCGTCTATGGACGCATTCGACGCCCAAGACGCGGCTTACAAGGAGTCCGTTCTTCCGGCCGCGGTGAAGGCCCGCGTCGCGGTCGAGGCCGGTGTCACCGCGCTCTGGTCCAAGTACGTAGGTCTAGAGGGCAAGGTCGTCGGCGTCGACACCTTCGGCGAATCCGCACCCGCGGAGGACGTGTACAAGGAGTTCGGCGTCACCGCGGAAAGTGTTGTAAAGGCGGTAGAGGACCAGCTCTAAGGGGCAGCAGCTCTGAGAGGCTGTCCGAGTTTCCCAACCAAGCACAATCAATCCTGAAGAAGACTGGAGGTTTAATCCATGACAATCAAAGTTGGTATCAACGGCTTCGGCCGCATCGGTCGCATGGCCTTCCGCGCCATTTCCAAGGACTTCCCCGGTATCGAGGTCGTCGGCATCAACGATCTGCTGGATCCTGATTACCTGGCCTACATGCTCAAGTACGACTCGGTCCACGGCAACTTCCCGGGCGATATCTCGGTCGACGGCAACTCCATGATCGTCAACGGCAAGTCCATCCGCCTGACCGCGGAGCGGGACCCCGCCAACCTGAAGTGGGGCGAGGTCGGTGCCGAGCTGGTCATCGAGAGCACGGGTTTCTTCCTGACCGGGGAGACCTGCCAGAAGCATATCGATGCCGGTGCCAAGAAGGTCATGCAGTCCGCACCCTCCAAGGACGACACCCCGATGTTCGTGTATGGCGTCAACCACAAGACCTACGCCGGTCAGGCTATCGTCTCCGGTGCCTCTTGCACCACCAACTGCCTGGCGCCGGTCGCCAAGGTCCTGAACGACAACTGGGGCATCAAGCGCGGTCTGATGACGACTGTCCATGCCGCAACCGCTACCCAGAAGACCGTCGACGGCCCATCCATGAAGGACTGGCGCGGTGGCCGCGGTATCCTGGAGAACATCATCCCGTCCTCCACCGGTGCCGCCAAGGCTGCCGGCAAGGTCCTGCCTGAGCTCAACGGCAAGCTGACCGGTATGGCCTTCCGCGTGCCGACCTCCGACGTCTCGGTGGTCGATCTCACGGTCGAGCTGGAGAAGGATGCGGACTATGGCGATATCTGCGCCGCCATGAAGGGTGCCTCCACGCAGGGCGACCTGGCCGGCGTGCTGGCCTACACGGACGAGAAGGTCGTCGCCACCGACTTCCGCGGCTGCGGCAATCCTTCCATCTTCGACGCCGAGGCCGGCATCGCCCTGGATCCCACCTTCGTCAAGGTGGTCTCCTGGTACGACAACGAGTACGGCTACACCTGCAACATGCTGCGTCTGGTCGAGCACGTCTGCAAGTAAGGGCTTAAGGAATAGGGCTTAGGGCCGAGAAGGGGAGGCTTTGTCGCCTCCCCTTGGCCCTACGTCCTCGACCTTTGGCAATCTAAAAGCTATTCGGAAAGCCGGAACGGTTTCCCCAATTGCTTTGCCTCACTGAAACTATCGCGGAGGACCCCATGTCATTCATCAAGCTGACCGATCTCGACCTCGCCGGCAAGCGCGTGCTGATCCGCGCCGACCTCAACGTGCCCGTCAAGGACGGCAAGGTGACCTCCGACGCCCGCATTACCGCCTCCATGCCGACCGTTGAGCACTGCATGAAAGCCGGTGCCAAGGTCATGGTCTTTTCTCACCGCGGTCGCCCGCAGGAGGGCGTGGTGGACGAAGAGAACTCCATGCAGCCGATTGCCGACGATATGTCGGCCAAGCTCGGCAAGACCGTGCCGCTGGTCAAGGACTACCTGGACAAGGCGCCTGACGTAAGTGAGGGCGAGGTGGTCCTGCTCGAGAACGTGCGCTTCAACGCCGGCGAGAAGAAGGACAACGAGGAGCTGGCCAAGAAATACGCCGCCCTGTGCGACGTGTTCGTCATGGACGCGTTCGGCACCGCCCACCGCGCCCAGGCCTCGACCCATGGTGCAGGCAAGTTTGCCCCGGTCGCCTGCGCCGGGCTTCTGTTGTCCGACGAGCTGGATAACCTGGCCAAGGCGCTGGCCAACCCGGCCCGCCCCATGGTCGCCATCGTCGGCGGCTCCAAGGTCTCCACCAAGCTCACCGTGCTCGAGGCCCTGTCCGAGAAGGTCGACCAACTGGTGGTCGGCGGCGGTATCGCCAACACTTTTCTCAAGGCCATGGGCAACAATGTCGGCAAGTCCCTGTGCGAGGACGACCTGGTCGACACCGCCAAGACCCTGGTGGAGAAGATGAAGGCCCGTGGCGCCAACATCCCGATCGCGGTGGACGTGGTCTGCGGCAAGAACTTCGACGAGAACGAGCCCGCCGTCCTCAAGGATCCCGGCGACGTAGCGGACGACGATATGATCTTCGACATCGGCCCCAAGTCCGCCCAAGAGCTGGCCGACATCATCGCCAAGGCAGGCACGGTGGTCTGGAACGGCCCGGTGGGCGTGTTCGAGTTCGATCAGTTCGGCGAGGGTACCAAGACCGTGTCCATGGCCATCGCTGACTCCGACTGCTTTTCCTTGGCCGGCGGTGGCGACACCATCGCCGCCATCCAGAAGTACGACATCTATGACAAGGTGTCCTACATCTCGACTGCCGGCGGCGCCTTCCTCGAATACCTCGAAGGCAAGACTCTTCCGGCAGTAGCCATGCTGGAGCAACGGGCTAACGACTAAGCGCACCAGCGGCTAAAGGGCAGCGTCAAGCTGTCATCAAGTCTAGGTAAACTCAGTTATTCCGAACCCAGGTCTTTCGGTTGCCAACCGCAGGGCCTGGGCGCGAGCCTTTGGGCCGCGCTTGGCGCAGTATCCCTTGATCACCAACAACTGTTTTCATGCCTAGACGCACAAAGATCGTCGCTACCCTGGGACCGGCCACGGATGGTGAGGTACTGGAGCGGCTTATCGCCGCCGGTGTCGACGTGGTACGTCTCAACCTCTCCCACGACTCCCACGATCGGCATCGCAAGCGGGTGCAGCGAGTCCGTGAGCTCGCCGCAGCCGACGGCCGCGAGGTCGGGGTGCTCGTGGACCTGCAGGGCCCAAAGATCCGGATCGGCGGATTTCGCAATGGCCCGGTTACGCTTGGCGTTGGCGACCACTTCGCCATCGATGCCGATTGCAGGCTTGATGATGGCGATTGGCGGCGCGTCGGCTCCACCTACGAGGATCTGGCCGGAGACTTGTCACAGGGTAACACCCTCTTGCTCGACGACGGCGCAATCGAGTTGCTGGTCGAAACGGTGGAGGCGAGGTGTGTTCAGTGTCGGGTCGTGGTCGGCGGTACCCTGTCGAGCAACAAGGGCATCAATAAGAAGGGCGGGGGGCTGTCGGCACCGGCTCTGACCGAAAAGGACAAGCGGGATATTGGATTCGCCGCGGATATCGATGCCGACTACCTGGCCGTGTCCTTCGTCTGCAACGGCGATGATGTGCGCATCGCGCGCGAGCTGTTTCAGCAGGCGGGCGGCAAGGGCGGCATCGTCTCGAAGATCGAGCGCGTCGAGGCCCTGAACGCGATCGACGAGATTATTGCTGCCTCGGACGTCATCATGGTGGCCCGCGGCGATCTGGGGGTCGAGATCGGCGATGCGGAGCTGCCGGCTGTTCAAAAACGTTTGATTCACGACGCTCGGGACAGGAACTGCGTGGTCATCACCGCCACGCAGATGATGCAGTCGATGATAGAGAGCCCCATTCCGACCCGGGCTGAGGTCTTCGACGTAGCCAACGCCGTCGTCGAGGGTACGGACGCGGTGATGCTGTCAGCCGAGAGCTCCATCGGAAAGCATCCGCCCAAGGTCGTGGAGGCCCTGCACCGGATCTGTCTGGAAGCCGAAAAGCACGCGCGCAAATCGAAGCACCGCATCGACAGTGTCTTCGGGCGAGTGGACGAGGCCATCGCCATGGCCACTATGTACACCGCCAATCATCTCGGCGTGACGGCGATTGCCGCGCTGACCGAGACCGGCTCGACCGTGAAATGGATGTCGCGCATGCATTCCGGCATCCCGATACACGCCGTCACGCGCTTGGCCGGTACGCGCAGAAAGGTCACGCTCTATCGCGGCGTCTATCCTGTCAGTTTCGAAGTTGCGAGCAAGGACATCCACGAGGTCAACAAGGAAGTAATCGAAGAGCTCCTTCGCCGGGGTACCGTAAGCGAGGGGGACTTGGTTATCATCACAAAGGGAGATCGCTACGGCGTGGAGGGTCAAACCAATATCATGAAAATCATGCGTGTCGGAGAGCACGCGCTGCTGACAAAGGACTGATCCGCACCTTGTTCTGGAAATTATCTTGACCCCCGATTCTATTCAACAGCCAACACGAGGAGAACCATCATGGCCCTGATCTCAATGCGTCAAATGCTGGACCACGCTGCCGAGAACGGTTACGGCGTCCCGGCCTTCAATGTCAACAACCTGGAGCAGATGCGCGCCATCATGCAGGCCGCCGACGAGACCGACTCCCCGGTCATCGTCCAGGCCTCTGCCGGTGCCCGCAAATACGCGGGTGCGCCCTTCCTGCGTCATCTGATCCTGGCCGCCGTCGAGGAGTGGCCCCACATCCCGGTGTGTATGCATCAGGATCATGGCACCTCGGCTGCCGTATGCCAGCGCTCCATTCAGCTCGGCTTCTCTTCCGTCATGATGGACGGTTCCCTGGGCGAAGACGGCAAGACGCCCATGAGCTACGAGTACAATGTCGATGTAACGAAGACCGTCGTCGACATGGCCCACGCCTGCGGGGTCTCCGTCGAAGGAGAGCTGGGTTGCCTGGGCTCCCTGGAAACCGGTATGGCTGGAGAGGAGGACGGCATCGGCGCTGAAGGCGTGCTGGATCATAGCCAGCTGCTGACGGATCCCGAGGAGGCCGCGGACTTCGTCAAGAAGACGGGAGTCGACGCCCTCGCCATCGCCATCGGCACCTCCCACGGTGCCTACAAGTTCACCCGTCCGCCGACCGGCGACATCCTGGCCATCGAGCGCATCAAGGAGATCAACGCGCGCATTCCCAACACGCATCTCGTGATGCACGGTTCGTCCTCCGTTCCCCAAGACTGGCTGGCCATCATCAATCAGTACGGCGGCGACATGGGCGAGACCTACGGGGTTCCGGTCGAGGAGATCGTCGAGGGCATCAAGCACGGCGTGCGCAAGGTCAACATTGACACGGACCTGCGCATGGCCTCCACTGGATCCATCCGCAAGTTCATGCACGACAAACCATCGGAATTCGATCCGCGCAAGTATCTTGCCGCTGCGACCAAAGGCATGTATGAGATCTGCAAGGCGCGCTACGAGGCCTTCGGTACGGCGGGCAATGCGTCAAAGATAAAGGCCCTTTCGCTGGAGGCCATGACGGATCGTTACGCCAAGGGTGAGCTGGATCCCAAAGTGAACTGACCTCGGATTTGACCGCCTACGCGGAACCGGAAAAAGGGGCGCTCTGCGCCCCTTTTTCGTTCAGGCGGTTTAAGTCCTGTATAGTCGTATGGGAACAAACCCCCTTGGTGTGCCCGAGCGCAGGTGTTGACTGAACGATGTACGACGAGACCAAGTTTCCCTGCCCCTGCTGCGGCCATATCGTATTCGACCGGGAGCCCGGATTTCACCAGATCTGTCCCATCTGCGGCTGGGAGGACGACCTCGCGCAGTTGCGCTTTCCGCTTATGCCCGGAGGCGGCAACGTGGTCAGCCTGTTCGAGGCCCAACTGAATTACCGGAGCTACGGCGCATCGGAACGACGAAACCTGGGCCAGACCCGCGACCCCCTCGAGGGGGAATTGATCGAGAAGGGCTGGAGGCCCTTGGACCCGGATCGAGACAATCCGGAAAAACCAAGTCGCGGCATCAGCTACGGTGACTCCTATCCCTGGCCGGATACAACCGTCCTCTACTATTGGCGTTCGACCTATTGGCGGCGTTTGGTCGGCTAAGCTCCGCCAGGAGCGACCTTCTCTGCGCATTGCGAACGCCCGTGGCTTGTCGGTCATCCCCGGGCGCATTCATGTCGATCACATGTGAAGGGACGACGGGGCGTTGCCCGTCGTTGCGAGCCCCTTGGGCTCTTTCACTCTAGGCGGAAGTAACCGTCTTGGTACCGGCCTCGGTACCTAGAATGAGTACATCTGCCGGTCGCAAGGCGAATATGCCGACCGTCACTACGCCCGCGATGTTGTTTATTTCCTGCTCCAGTTTAGGTGGATCGGTGATTTCCAGGTTCTCAACGTCCAGAATCAGATTTCCGTTGTCGCTGATGAATCCCTCGCGCCAGACAGGAGTCCCGCCGAGCTTGACGAGCTCCCGTGCCACATGACTGCGGGCCATGGGGATCACTTCGACGGGCAGCGGGTAGGCGCCCAGCACATCGACCAGCTTGCTGCCGTCTGCGATGCAAACGAACCTCTTGCTGGCCGCGGCGACGATTTTTTCTCTGGTGAGGGCACCGCCGCCACCCTTGATCAGCTGGAGCTGGTGGTTGGATTCGTCCGCGCCGTCCACGTAGAGGTCGAGCTCGCCGGCGTAGTTGAGGTCCAAAACCGGGATGCCCTGGTCCTTCATGTGTGCCGTCGAAACCTCAGAGCTCGAAACGGCCCCCTCGATGTTGCCCTTGATGGTTGCGAGAAAATCGATGAAGTGATTGACCGTGGAGCCCGTACCGACACCCACGATGCCGCCGGCCACGTACTCCAAAGCCGCCTTCGCGGCGAGCTTTTTCATTTCGTCCGGAGTCATTTCGTTCCTCCACGTTCGGATTCTGAACCGTCCCGTATCATAGCAGAGCGCCGGACCTACGGTAGAATTTCAGAATCTTCCGTGATTCCGTCAATGCTGGCGATACCGGATCCGATAGAAGTTGAATTCGAGCCGACGCGTATCCCGACGAGCTGCGAGATCTTTACTCAGAAAACCTGATTCGATTCGATGCCAGAAACCTATATAGAACGTATTTTGCGGGCCCGTGTATACGACGTGGCCCAGGAGTCGCCGCTTACCCGCGCCTGCAGGCTGTCCGAAAGATTGGGAAACGAGATCTTTCTCAAGCGCGAGGACCTGCAGCCCGTCTTCTCATTCAAGTTGCGCGGCGCCTACAACAAGCTCGCGCACATGGATCAGGCGACGTTGCAGCGTGGCGTGATAGCGGCCTCGGCGGGTAATCACGCCCAAGGGGTTGCCTTGGGCGCGGCTCGGCTCAGGGCGCACGCATTGATCGTCATGCCGCGTACCACACCGCCGATCAAGGTGCAGGCGGTTCGCGGTTTGGGTGCGGAAACACTCCTGTACGGGGACTCCTACGACGAGGCCTTCGGGCGTGCTATGGAGCTCATGGCGGAGCGGAATCTCACCTTCATCCATCCCTTCGACGACCCGGACGTGATCGCCGGCCAGGGGACTATCGGGATGGAGATCCTGCGCCAGCATCCGGAGCCACCCCATGCCATCTTCGTTCCCGTGGGCGGCGGCGGGCTGATCGCGGGGATTGCCGCGTACGTCAAGTACGTATACCCCGGCGTAAAGATCATCGGCGTGGAGCCGCGGGAGGCACCGACGCTGCAGCGCGCCCTGGCGGCGGGGAAGCGGGTGGAGCTCGATCAGGTGGGGCTGTTCGCCGATGGGGTTGCGGTTCGCCGGATTGGAAAGGAGACCTTTCGCATCGCCCGCAAGCTGGTGGACGAGGTGGTCCTGGTCGGAACCGATGAGATCTGTGCCGCGATCAAGGACGTCTTCGACGACACGCGCGGAATCGCCGAGCCGGCTGGGGCCCTCGGGGTTGCGGGTTTGAAACGCTATGTGCAGCGAGAAGGGCTAAAGGGTGAACATCTGGTCGCCATCGAGAGCGGCGCCAACATCAACTTCGATCGGCTGCGCCACGTCGCCGAACGGGCGGAGCTCGGCGAGCGCCGCGAGGCCCTCCTGGCGGTGGAGATCGCCGAGCGGCCCGGCAGCTTCCTTGGTTTTTGCCGTGTTCTGGGCAAGCGCCAGATCACCGAGTTCAATTACCGCTATGCCCACGAACGCCGCGCCCGGGTCTTCGTCGGCGTGGAGCTGGGAGGCGGGGACGCCGAGCGCCACGATCTCGTCTCCCGGTTGGTGCAGAAGGGCTTTTCCGTCGTCGACATGACCGAGAACGAGACCGCCAAGCTGCACATTCGGTTTATGGTTGGCGGGCATGCGCGGGGCGTTGCCGACGAAGTCCTGATCCGTTTCGAGTTCCCCGAGCGTCCGGGGGCCTTGCTCGACTTTCTATCCGGCATCGGGCGGCGCTGGAACATCAGTTTGTTTCATTACCGGAACCACGGCGCCGCCTACGGGCGGGTCCTGATGGGTATTCAGGTTCCGACCGGAGAGCATGCGGATTTCCTCCACCTGCTCGACGGATTGGGCTATCGCTATTGGCTCGAGACCGA
>JAJDOL010000140.1 GCA_022340195.1 Chromatiaceae bacterium | reverse complement strand
GGAGCTCGATGATGCCGCCCACCCAATAGGCAGCAACGGCAAACAAGGACCCGATCAAGGCCCCGGTCAGGGCAAAGGCGACGACGACCCGCGTTCGAAGATTATGTTTGTATCGTATCAACTCTGCTCAACCGGTATCCGATGCGGCGGACGGTCCGCAACAAATGCCCGCGAAAGGGCTTGTCGATCGCGCGGCGCAGGGCGTGGATGTGGTAGCTCAGGGCATCGCTGTCCGGCAGCTGATCTCCCCAGAGCTCCGTCTCCAATTCGCGCCGCGTAACGACACACCCCGGTCGGCGCATCAGCACCTCCAGGACCTGCAGACCGGTCGGCGTCAGGGCGATCGGGTGTCCCGCGCGCTCCACCTCCAGTGTGTCCAGATCCAGCGTCAGATCGGACACCTGCAGGATACGTGTGCCCGAGCCCGGTTTGCCCCGTCGTGCAAGGGCGCGCAGTCTGGCATCGAGCTCCTGCAAGGCGAAGGGCTTGACCAGGTAGTCGTCCGCGCCAACCTCGAATCCCCTGAGCTTGTCCTGCAGCGTATCCCGCGCCGTAAGCATCAGCACCGGCGTGCACTTGCGGGCGTCTACGCGCAGCCTGTGACACAGCTCCAGACCGTCCAATCCCGGCAGGATCAAATCGAGAGCGATCACGTCATACTCGTTGGCGGTCGCCAGATTCATGCCCGTCACACCGTCACCGGCAGCATCGATTACATGGCCCTTGGACTCCAGGTAGTCCCACAGGCTGGCGGCCAGATCCGCGTTGTCTTCGATGATCAATATGTTCATGTTTTCTTTACATAGGTTAGTCCCGCAAGCTGTGCTATGCAGGCGCCGGTTTGACCCGCTTCTGGCCGGTCTTGTCGAAAATCCCCCGAACAGAGCAGCTTCCCGACGGTCCTCACCCCCCCGCCCTGGCCCCGGGGTCCTTCAAACGCCCATCCAGGACGCCTTAAGGAAACCATAAGGTTCGTCCGCTTATCCTGCCGACCGCAGCGTCTCTTCGAATCTGGCCTTCCGGGCTTCCATCCCTTTGCAAGCGCAAGCTCGAGGTCGGCTCGACGGTCGGCGAGTTTCCGCGGCGAAGGCACGCGGCGGTCCTCCCGGATATCGCGCTGCACTCGGTTGCTGTTCGCAAACAACTATTCGCTACCCAGAGGAGTACTCGATGTTGAAATCCATTACACCGATTAGCCGTCGGAGTCTGGCGGGAATCCTCTTCCTGACAGGGACCTTCTGGCTCGTTGCCTACCCCGCGGCAGCGACCGCCTTGACGATTTCCAGTGCGCGCTGGAGTACGCACCGGAACAGTGTCAGCGTCAATGCATCGGGCCAGGCGCGGACTGCCGTCTCCCTGACCAATGCCTACGATTCCTCGCAGGTCCTGGGAAGCGGAGCATTCTCGAGGGACGGCACCTGGTACACCCGGATCAACAGGCCCGAGCCCGTCCCCTGTCGCGTGCGCGCCGAATCCGCGGGGCAATCCGCCGAAATGGACGTGCAGGGTGCGCCGTCGGACTGTGCGCCAAAGGGGGCGGCACCTGTCAACCTGCCGCCGACCGCCAACACAAACGGCCCCTACAACGGCACCGTCGGCTCCCAGGTCGCCTTCAACAGCAGCGGGTCCGACGACACGGACGGGACGATCGTCTCCTACGCGTGGGACTTCGGTGACGGCGATCTCGGTGCCGGGGCCTCTGCCAACCACACCTACGCAAATGCGGGCAATTACGTGGTTAGCCTGACGGTGACGGACGACAGCGGCGACGCGGCCAAAGACTCCACAACGGCGAACATCGCCGAGATCACCACCTGTCCGCCGGAGGTGACTCCCCCGCAAGTCTCGATCAACTCCACGAGCCAGGAATCCGTGTGCCAGAACACCAATGCGGTATCCGAGCAGTCGACCCTTGTCGACGGCAGCTACCGCCTGCTGGCGATCAACGATCTCGGCATGCATTGCGGCGACCTGGATACACGCATTGCCGGCATCCTGCCCCCGTTCCAGGTGCTGCTCGCTCAGGTCATCCGCAAAGGCGGAGAGCCGGACCTGAACCCCGCCGGCGTGAGCCTGTACTACTCGGCGGCGTCCAACACCAACGATCCGATCCTGAGCGAAAACCTGTTCCCGGGCTTGAAGGGAGACGGCAGCACCTTCAAGACCAACTTCTGGGACGCCGTCGCCGCCGGCACCTATGACCCCTTCTACCCCGGCGGCCTGGGCATCACCCCGCTCGAGATCGGCGCCTTCCCCACCACGGCGGACGTGGGTCTCCCGGTACCCAACGTGGAGGAGCTCTACATCGGCGCCGACGGCGTGGTCGATCAAGACTGCGACGCGAACCCCGGCAACTGCGACGGCACCCTGACGGCGGTCCAACATGCCATGCCGGGGCTGGCGAGCCCCTACGTGATCAACACGCCCCGGGAAGTGAAGGAGCGTTATGGAGACAAGCCCTTCTTCGTCAACTTCCCGTTCGGCTACGTGGCCGAAGACGTCAACTGGCACGAGGGCGCGGGTATCCCGTTCGCCGCCTTCGACGACTTCGGCCGGGAAAATGCCTACCCGCTGGTGCGGGTCCAAGCCACGATCGACGGGAACCCTCCCGACGGCAACAATGTCCTGGCGACCGTAGACACGGTGCTGCCGATTTCCGGCGAGGCGAGCTGCACCAACTGCCATGCCGATCCGGCCGACGTGCAGAATAGCCGTTCCAGCGCGCCCACCGACGCGCTGCGTAACGCCACCCCCGGCCTGCCGGTTGCCGTGAGCTTGGACGACCCGGATCCGAGCATGCCGCCCAAGGTCAGCGTCGAGTATGCGGCGGACATCAACATCCTGCGCCTGCACGACCTCAAGCACGGCCCACGCTACGTGAGCACGGCGTGTGACGCCCCTGGTCAAAACTGCCTGGACACCGCCCCGGCGCCCTGCGACATCCACGCCAACGGCGGCGACGGCGACACGACCTGCCTGACCAACAAGGCCCTCGTGCAGGGCGAGCCGGTCGTCTGCCAACTCTGCCACTACACCCCGGCGCTCGACCTGGGGCAGGTCGGTCCCAAGGCTGGTGCCCCCGGCACCGGGGCCAACGGCCGCAACCAGATCGCACACCAGAGCAACTCGCGGGTAATGCACAACCACCACGGCCAATTCGCGGACCTGTTTCCCGACATCCCGGCGCCAATCCAGGACCCGACCACCGGTGCGATCACCAACCAGGGCAGTCCCGATACCGAGGGATCCCGTCTTTGGGCGTTGGAAAACAGCTGCTACCAGTGCCATCCGGGCAAGAACACCAAGTGCCTGCGTGGTGCCATGTTCAACGGCGACATGCTCTGCAGCGACTGCCACGGCGACATGTTGCAGGTGGGCGCCGACTTCTCCGCGGGCGTTTCGCCGGAGAACCCCGGGGCCTTCGTGCTCCATCCCGACGGTAACTTCTACGACCCCGGCGATCCGCAGCCGCGCGTGCCTTGGGCCAACGAGCCGGGATGCGGCTCCTGCCACACGGGCGATTCCAACGACAATGCCATTACCAGCGGTCAGGTGGACACGTCGCCTGGCGGCGATGGAATCGCCAACATCAAGGACACCTACGGCAACACGGACGGTATTCGCTTGCGCCAGGCCTTCCGCGTCGGCGACGGCAAGGCCACGCCCATCGTGCCCACCAACAAGCGTTTCGCCGAGCCATCCGTCCCGGCATCCTTCAACGGCTTCGCCAACCCGGGCGCGGGCAATCCCAGGCTCTACCGAATCAGCACCGGTCACGGAGGGGTGATGTGCGAGGGTTGCCATGGCGCCACCCATGCCGAGTGGCCGAACGCGAACCCCAATGCAAACGACAACGTGACGGCCAATCAGATTCAGGGGCACACCGGCACCATCTCCGAGTGCAGCGCCTGCCACACGACGAGCCAACTGCCCTCCAACACCCAGGGCGGTCCCCACGGCATGCACCTGGTCAACGATCGCCGTTTCTGGAAGGAGGGCCACAAAGACGCGGCCAAGCAGCAGAATGGACGGCCGGGCGGCGGGACCTGCGGGGCCTGTCACGGCAGCGACCACAGGGGGACGGTGCTCGCTCGTGCGCCGGTCGAGCGCTCCTTCACCGTCGAAAGCAGGGTGCGCAGGGTGGAGGCGGGAGAACCCGTAGCCTGCGATCTGTGTCATAGCTTGAGCAAGAGCTTCGGGCACTAGTCGACCCTCGACGGTCGTGAAGTCGGGCCAGAATAGGCTGGCGGCAGGGAGGCCGCCGTGTACCGCGAAGGTCTCACCAAGCTCCTGAAACATCGAGACCATCGGGATAGAAGAAGCATCTTCTTCAGCTCCGAGCCTGCTGGGCACTCAGTCCGACCCGGGGACGAACCAGTCGGTAACCTTGGCCAGATCGCCGGTGCCCTCGGGCGGGAACCGAAGGATATAGGCCCCTTTGGACACGAAGCGCTGGCCGGGCGCGAGACTGATCCGGGGGTACGCAGACGTGTAGGTCGCGCGGTCGACCATCTGCTCGATCCGTTCGAGTAGATACTCGCGAACGAAGAAACCGCGCATATTGACAAGTGCCTCTCCGGCCATCTTCAAGGCAAAAAAGGCGTCGGCCTGCGGCAACTGCGCGTTCGGCGCAAAGATCCGTTTCGCCTTGAGCCAGCCGGTAGATCGGGCCAAAAGCCGCGTCAGCCTGTTCGGAAGCTCCGACGGGTGAACGAGATACAGGCGCTCACGCATCACCGAGGGAATCTGCGCGGGATCGATGCCGTACAAGGTTGTCGACAGGTAGATGCGCTCCGGGCGATTCTCCGCATCCGACTTCCACAGCGCCGTCAGGTCGGGGCGCTCGAGCCAGAGTACGGCAATTCCCCCGTCGCTTGCGTCGCGCACGCTTTGCCAGAAGTCCTCGCTCGGCACCGAGGGCTCGACAACGCGAAAGTCGATCGCGCGCGCGCCGTTCTGTTCGAGCCGACGCCGAAGCCGACCCGCCGCGGTTGCTCCACGCTGATCGCCCGCGCGGTACACCTGTACGACCGGCGCGGACGAGAGCCCGCTGTCCGACAGGTGCCGGGCGATAGCGTCCGCTTCCAAGGTCATGCCCTGGGAGAGATAGACCGAGTAGAAGCTTCGTTCGTCGACCACGGGCAGGTCGGTGGTCGGGAACAGACAGGGCACCTCGTTTTGCTCGCAGAAATCGTGCACGGGCTGCCAGCTTCCCGGCGCCACGCCGCTCAACACCGCGAACACCGGCTGCTTCTCGTACTGCCCCTGGAGCTGCGCCGGCCAGGATGCCGCCGGTCCCTTCAGCTCCCAGACGTGGAGCACCCATTTGCGGTAGGGCCCGAATACCCACTTCTTGTGCCAGGGCGCATTCTCCGCGCGGCTGCCCTCGTGGCGCGTCTCCGAGTTCTTCTGCGCGACAAAGGCCTCGAAGACGTCGAGAACCGCCTTTCGGATCCCCGAATCGACCGCGTCCGACACGATGGTGGCGAGGTGTATCTCGTGGTCGCTCACGCCGGGGTCGGGATCTACATTCAGCGTCTTGAGATAGGAAATCAGCTGCTCGAGCGCCTCATCGGAAAGGGAGTAACGCGGCATGAAGACGCTGAGCGACTGGCCATCGGCACCGACCCCGTCTCGGATTGCCCGCTCGAGGGTCTGGTCGGTGTAGGCCGGCCTTTGCATCGGTGCCAAGGGCGGTTTGCTCGTCGGCAACCTGAGCGGCTGGTAGAGGATGTCTCCCGTCACGGCCGGCACCACCTCCTGTCCCTCCATGGAGCCGAGGCCGCTTCGCCGGTGGCAGGCACCGCAGACAACCTGCTCGCCCGTAAGGCGCATGGCGCCCTGCACAGTGCCTGAAATCGACTCTCCGGACGGCAACACCCCTTCCCGGTAGATGCGCCGGCCAGCCTCCACCCGCTGCTCATGGCCGACAATCGTGCTTGCCGCGGCGTTCGGCTCGCCGCAAGACGGTCGCGGCAGCACAGCCGCCAGCATGATCGCGGCTGCACCCAGTCTGAGTACCGTCCGATTTGTCCGCAGCAAGGTCATCACAACAGGCCCGCGGTCAATGCCCAGCCAGTTGCCGATATTCCGCAACGATGTCCGCTGCGCTGGCGATACCGTCCAAGCGGACCCACGGATCCTTCTCCGACCTCCTGAGAAGCGTGGCGGGCTCATGGCTCATCTTGTTTCCGCGATAGACATCGAATGCCTTCTGCACGGCGACGATGTCGTCCACCTCCCCCGTCAGAAACTGCCACTGCGGGCCTGCCCCGAAGCGCTGCGCGTAGTCGCGCAGGCGATCGGGGGTGTCGTATTCCGGGTCGATGGAGACCGAGACCATACGCACCTCCCCGCTCTCCGAGCCTAGCTCCTTTTGGACCTGGGAAAAGACGCCGCTCATTACGGGACAAATCGTGGTGCAGGTGGTGAAGATGAAGTTGACCATCACCGGGCGCCCGGCATCGATCTCCTTCAGCAGGCTCGTCTCCTTACCGCCCATGTCGGTCAATCCGACGTCGAAAAGCGGATACGCGTGCTCGGAGCGCTGGTAGCCCTTTTGCTCCATCATGGCACGGTGATGGGCGTGCGGGTCACTACCGAGGCGCGTGCCCCCATCTCCGCTATCGCGATGCGCCACTGCGCCGGATACGGCACTATCGACCATCGCTGCGCCCGCACTCTGGTGCTGCGCGTGGTCTTCGGTGGCTGCAACCGGTGCAGCGCTTATGAGTGACGCCCCACCGACCGCCGCCAGCAAGCTGGCTACGGGGGCTAGCGACGCGAATGAAATCGATGACTTGATAACCATGGGACGCTACCTCTCTCAACCACGAGTTAATCGATCAACGTAGCTCGACGGACACCGTCACCTCGCCCTCGGGGCCGTAAACCGTCACCGAGCCGGGTGCCGAGCCGAAATCCCCGGTGAAGGATTTCAGTGTTTTCTGCCACCGGCCGTTGGAGCTGCTCCAAGTCAGCGCCTGGTCGACGCCGCCGCCGTCCTCCAGGCCGACATTCGCCCGCAGCGCGGCCCCTCCGTTTAGACTGCTCGTCGCCCAGACAACCAGCTTGTCCTTTTGGGCGACGTAACGCGCCCGGGTAACCTCGATCGTCAGGTCGTAGCCGTTGCAGTCCTGGTCGATACCATCGTGCTCGATCTCGGGTGCCCCGGGATAGACGGTCGCATCGTCGTCGTTGCAGTCGACCTCGGACGTAAAGCCGTCACCGTCCGCATCCTCGGGACCGGAGACAACCGTGCACCCGACCGCATCCACGGTATCGCCGGCCGGCGTGTCCGGGCACTGATCCAGCGCGTCGCTGATCCCGTCACCGTCACTGTCGAGCTGGCTGGCGGAGCAGCCGTCGGTATCCACGGCCTCGCCCGCGGGGGTGCTCGGGCACTGATCCAGCGCGTCGATCACCCCGTCGCCGTCGGCGTCGAGTTGGCTCGCCGCGCAGCCGTAGGCGTCGACCGGCTCGCCCGCGGGGGTGCCCGGGCACAGGTCCAGGGCATCGGCCACGCCGTCGCCATCGCTGTCCAGCACGTCCTCGTCGAGGATGGTCACCTGAGCATCCGCGGGACTGCCGAGGGTCGCACCGACGGCATTGGTCAGGGCGACGCTGAACGCCTCGTCGCCCTCCACCAGGCTGTCGTCCAGAATGGTCAGGGTAAAGCTGCCGCTGACCTCGCCGTCCAGCAGATTCACGGTACCCGAGGTCGCCTGATAGTCTTCGCCGGCCGTGGCCGTACCATCGCTGGTGGCATAGTCGACGCTCACGTCGCCACTGCTGCCGCCGATGCGCGTCACCGTGAGCGTCAGGCTGACGACGTTCTCATCCACGCTGAAGCTCGCCGCGCCGAGCTGCAGCGTACCCGGCGCGCCGCCGCCCAGGTTTTCCACCAGCCAGCCGTACGCCGCCGGCAAATCCATCAGGCCATGGCCGAAGTCGTAATCCGGACCCGAGGCGCCAAGGTCTCCTGCGGTGTCGGTCAACGCGGTCCGGAGCTGGCTCGCGGTCGCCTCGGGGAAGGCCCCTTTCAACAACGCCATACCCCCCGCCACGTGCGCCACAGCGAACGAGGTTCCGGACACGAAGTTGTAGAACAAAGGCATCCGGTCGGCCGTCAGTACGCCGTCGCCCGGCGCCACCAGGTGCGGAAAAACACCGCCGTCGCAGGCGCCCGGGCCGCGGGCACTGTCGATGTCGATGTTCATGTAGCTGTCGACCGAGCCGACCGCCATGACCGACGGATGGTTGGCAGGGCTGACGCTGGACTCGGGGTCGGGGCCGTAGTTGCCGCCCGCGAACACCACGGGGATTTCGGACACCGTCAGCAGCTCGGTGTCGGGTGCGAACTCCAGATTGCACTGATTGACCGTACCGGTCAGATCCCAGGAATTGTTGACGATATCCGGGGCATCGTCGGTGTTCGGGTCGTCGTCGGGATCCAGCAGCCACTGGTAGGCTTCATGGATGCCGCTAAAGGTCGCCTGGTTGGCGTCGTCGAAGATCTTTGCCGAAATCCATGTCGCATCCGGCGCCATGCCGATCTGGTAGCCGCCGGCAGCGCCGCCCAGGATCAGCCCCATCACCTGGGTGCCGTGACCGTTGGTGTCCGCGGGGCCGGCGTGCTGGCCGTTCGGGTCGAGCCAGCTGTTGGCGCCACCGCGCCACCGCGGGCCGAGATCGGGATGGCTGGCGTCGACGCCGGTGTCGAGCGTGGCCACCACGACACTCAGACCGGTATGGCCGAGGTCCCAAAGGTCGCGGACGCCCGTGGCGTCGAGGTTCCAGTAGGTCGGTGCGGTGGGCGGGGAGCCGGGGCCCGGACCCTGCAGCTTGGCGTCCAACTTGACCTCCACCACGCCGGGCAGCGCCGCCAGCTCCTCCAACAGCGAGGCCGGCAGCTTCACTGCCACGCCGTTACGCCCCCAAAGCAGCGTCAGCTCCCGCTTCTTCTCCTTGTGGGCCTTGAGGAAGTCCTCGACCTGCTTCTCGGAATCCTTGGCCTGATCCTTGAGGGCCTTGACCAGGGTCTTGCGCAGCAGCTTGGTGCGTTCCTTGTCGCTTTTCTTCTCGTCGTTCGGATAGAGCTCCAAAGCGATGCGATTGGCCTCGGCGCGCAGCGCCGCCGCGTCGACCTCTTCGGCGAACTGAGCAATCACGGAGAGCTCACCGTCGTATCCGACCTCGGTCAGGGCCTGCTGCAGGGAAGGCGACAGGGTGCCGGCGGGTGCGGATGCGCCGTACGCCAATGAGAGCACCGCGGCAAGTACGAGAAGCTTGGATTTCATCGTGCTGATCTCCTATTCAGTTGACCGTCAGGTGCTCGACCTTGAACTCGCCCGCCACCACGGCGACCTTGTGTCCGGGCTTCACCTGGGCGCCCGGATTGGAGAACATGATGGTGTAGATCTTGCCGTTCTTGATGTTGCCCTGGCGATTGGTTGTGCGTAGCGCCCCCACCTTGGCCGCGGTCGGTACGGCGAGCTTGACGCCCGTTTTTTCCGACTCGAGGTAGGTTTTGTAACGGTTGTCGAACAACATGCCGGCCTTGTCGGCATCCTTGACGCGGAAAGCAAAGCGTAGCCAGTAGCCGCCCGCGGTCAGCTGCACGCCGATGACCTGCACACCCCACTGCTCGGCGAGCGCTTTCGGCACGGCGGGGTCGGGACGCCAGAGTTCCCGGCGCGTCTTCTCGGCCTCGATCATGGCGGTGTAGATCTGCTCCGGGGTCACTGCCCGGGCGGGCGCTGCCGCGTCGTTTGCGGCCGGATGTGCGGCGGCCGGAATCTCGGTTGCGGCCGGTGCCTCCGTAGGGACGACGGCCGGCGGCTCAGCCGGAATTTGGGCCGACGTCTGGGCCAGACCGAAGGCCGGCGAAACGGCCATTGCCGTCGCGACGGCGACTACCGCGCCGAGGACGCCTGACCTGCCGCGTGTCTCGTTCTTTGCTGACTGCATCTCGCTGCTCTCCTGGCCGGCGCGCTGCCGGTCCGGATGTTCATTCCTGTCGAGCGCCTGTCGGCGCACCCTTGGTGGATTGCGCTTCGCGGATCCACCCTACATTTGACGCTGGCGCTACCGGTGGATGGGACGGGTAAGCGCCGTCTTCCGCCGAACACTCCGTCCCTCGGTCTCGGGTGACTCGGCTTTCCTCAGCCGCCTCACCCCAGACCCCTCCGCCGCCGGCCGAAGGCAGGGGACCTCTTGTTGTTTGCGTGCGTCCCTGTCGTTTGCTCCTTGGCTCCTGGTCGTGCCGATGTCCCGGGGGCGGAGGCGCTCCTGCCGCCGCCCCCACGCCGCCTTAGGGCGTCGGCACGTGGATGGCATCCACGTCCTGGCTGTCGGTGCCGCTCAGCCCGGGGCTGTTGCTGCGGAAGAGCGTCCAGTTGTTGCCGTCGTAGGACACCACCGCCTCGTCCTGCACGGTGCCGGCGACCGGTACGCTGGTCCCCGCATCCCGATCGAAGGACA
>JAJDOL010000088.1 GCA_022340195.1 Chromatiaceae bacterium | reverse complement strand
GGATTCGTCTGCTCTGCGCATGGCGGCGAGACGCACTCGACCATCCTCGTGTAGGGGTACTAAAGTGTGGCAGTGCTCGTGCCGCCGCGAATAGACGAAGCTGCATGCAGGAACCCTGTGTTACGGCTCGAAGCTCGCGCTGTGCGACTGGTTCTCCATGAGGTCAGCGGTCGCAATTCAGGATAGCAGGAATAAAACGAACTGCGCATCGTCTAGTCTAATAACTGCAGAGCTACCGACTCGAACGAACGATTGCCTCGCTCGGAGCTCGGAGAGTGCATGCGAGTCCAGGATCTTCCGCCATCGGTGGGCGGATGCGTGGTTACCGGTCTGCACCTGTTGTCCGGATCCTTGCATGGGTCTACTTAGCGATTTGATTAAGACAATGCTGCAACAGATCAGACATTGGCGGGCCCGCGACCTGCGGTTTCTCGGTTTGGTCGCTCTGACTGGCGTCTTGATCGCGCTACACCTTGATGCCGGCCTGCGCCTCGCGAGCCAGGCCGGTAGCGGTTGGCGCACGCTGGATCTGGATGTCCTCCAGCAGCGGATCGAGACCGGTGAGCTGCGCGACCGGGAGGCCGACTGGTACCACCGGGCGACGGACGAGGAAACAGGCGGTTTGGAGGTGAAGCCGTGAGCGCCGTTACCTGCGAGCTTTGTCCCCGCGGTTGTGTGATTCCCGAAGGAGGAGCGGGGGATTGCCGGATCCGGGTCAACCTGGACGGCAAGCTGCGGGCGACGACCTACGGCCGGCCGTCGGCCATCCACATCGATCCGATGGAGAAAAAGCCGCTGTACCATTTCCGGCCTGGTTCTCCGGTCTTCTCCATTGCCACCGCGGGGTGCAATCTGCATTGCCTCAATTGCCAGAATTGGCAGCTCTCCCAGCGCGGGGGCGAGGAGATGGAGGAGGTCTACCGTGCAGATCCGGAAGATTTGGTGAAGGCTGCGAAGGAGCAAAAGTGCGATAGCATAGCCTACACCTACTCGGATCCGATCGTTTTCTACGAGTACGTCTACGACACTGGCGAAGTGGCCCATCGCCAGGGTTTGAGTAATGTGTTCATTACCGCGGGCTATATCAACCGGAAGCCGCTGCGGCGTCTGTGCGGCGTGCTGGATGCCGCCAACGTGGACCTCAAGGGCTTCGACGACGGCTTCTACCGCCGAGTAACCAGTGCTACCCTCCAGCCGGTGCTGGACGCCATGGTCACCATGCGGGAGGAGGGGGTCTGGGTCGAGGTCACCAATCTGTTGATTCCCACCCTCAACGACGATCTGGCTATGATCCGTTCCATGGCGCACTGGATCCGCGACGAGCTGGGGGAGGGGACGCCCCTGCACTTCAGCCGCTTTCATCCGCAGTACCGAATGCGCAACCTGCCGCCGACACCTGCCCGGACACTCGACCTTGCCCGCAAGGAGGCCATGGACGCGGGGCTGAAGTATGTCTATGTGGGCAACGTCATGGGCCACGAGGGCGGATCCACCTATTGCCCAACCGACCGGACCCTGCTCATCGGGCGAGTCGGGTTCTGGATCACCGAGAACAAGCTGACGGCGGATGGCCGCTGTCCTACCTGTAACGAGAAGATACCGGGAGTCTGGCAATGAAGGATGAGCAACGACCTGAAACGAACAAGCGGTCTCAGGAGCGGAGGCGTTTTTTGGGCCTGCTGGGTGCCGCCGGGGCTCTTGGATTGATCTCGCCGTTCCGACGAGGCTTGCCGCAAAGGAAAGAGCTTAGTCTTAAAGAGGCGGACTTCTACCGCAATCACGATCTGGCTGGATAGGGTCGTGTGGTTAGGGAAGGCGCCTTAGAGGAGTAAACGGGCGATGGCGTGGAATCGGGGGCTGATGGTGTCCTTGCTGGGGGCACTCTCCATCTGTTCGGTCCTAGCGCTACCCAGCGAAGCGGCGGAGCGCATACGGCCAAGCGCGCTCGCCGGGACCTGGTATCCGGCAGACCCGCAGGAGCTCGCCGGCTATGTCGACAGGCTACTGAATGCGGTGGAATCCGATACAACCGAGATGCGCGTTCGCGCCCTGGTTGCCCCCCATGCCGGTTATCGGTACAGCGGTGCGACCGCGGCAAAGGTGATCGCCCGGGTGCGGGACCACGAGTACAAGCGGGTGATGGCGCTCGCACCGACGCACCGCAGCGGATTTCGAGGGCTTTCCATCGCCGAGGTCGATGCCTACGAGACGCCGTTGGGCGCAGTACCCCTGGATGGTCCGGCCATAGCGGAGCTTCGCAAGTCCAATCTGGTTAGCAGCGACCCGATCGCCCATGTCCGCGAGCATGCTATCGAGATCGAGCTGCCCCTGCTGCAGCGTGCCCTCAGGCCAGGATGGCGGTTGGTGCCCGTCCTGGTGGGGCAAATGGAGGAAGGGGACTACAAGGCGGCAGCCGATCTACTGCGACCCCTCGCGGACGAGACGACCTTGATTGTCGTCTCCAGCGATTTCACCCACTTCGGTCCTCGCTTCGGCTATGTTCCCTTCGCGCTGAACGCCGAGACACCCGCGAAGATTCGGGCTCTGGACGACGGAGCCATCGACCGCATCCTGGCCGGCGATGCCGCTGGCTTTCTGGACTACCAAGCCAGTACCGGCATCACCATATGCGGTTACCGTCCCCTGGCCGTGCTGCTGAACCTATTGCCTGGCAACGCCCGGATACAGCGGATCGCTTATGCGACAAGCGGCGAGCTGACGGGCGATTGGGGCAGCTCGGTGAGCTATGTTGGCCTGCTGGTAACCAGTCCCGCGCCCTTCTCGAACAATAGCGTGGAAGAGGCGGACAACGCGCGCCGGATCGACACCGCGGACCTGGAACTCCTGCACCGCCTGGCTGTTTTGGGCGTGGAAGAGGCCGTGCTCGGACGGTCCGATGCACGCAGCGCTGACATCCGCGAGACAGTCGATAGGTTGCCGGAGCGCCTCAAGGCGAATTCGGGGGCCTTCGTTACTCTCAAAAGAGGCGGACAGCTGCGCGGATGCATCGGCTACATACAACCGCGCAAGCCGCTTTTCCAGGCCGTGCTGGAGAACGGTTTCAATGCCGCCCGCAACGACTGGCGATTCATGCCCGTCCGCCCGGATGAGCTCGGTGACATCGAAGTGGAGGTGAGTGTGCTATCGGTTCCCGAGTCCATCGACTCTCTCGATCAATTTCTGGTTGGCGAGCAAGGGGTGATTCTGGACAAGGATGGGCATCAGGCGGTGTTCCTGCCGGAGGTGGCGACGGAGCAGGGCTGGACGAAGGACGACACGCTATCGCACTTGGCGCAGAAGGCGGGACTTCCCCCGGACGGCTGGCGTGAAGGAGCGAGCTTCCAGGTTTTTACCAGCGCCAAGTACACGGCGCCTTATCCGTT
>JAJDOL010000319.1 GCA_022340195.1 Chromatiaceae bacterium | reverse complement strand
AGTGGTTGGCGCAGCTTCTCGGTCTCCGGTCGGGTCAAGGATCCGGGCGTCAAGCTGGCCCCGGCGGGGATCACAGTCAGGGAGCTGATCGACGAGTATTGCGGCGGCATGCGAGAGGGGCACGTATTCACGGCCTATCTTCCCGGTGGCGCATCCGGGGGCATCCTGCCCGCCGCGCTGGGCGACCTACCCCTGGACTTCGGCACCCTGGAGCAGTATGGCTGCTTCATCGGCTCCGCGGCGGTCGTCGTTTTCAGCGATCGGGACGACATCAAGGCCGTCGCGCTCAATCTGATGCGCTTCTTCGCGGACGAGAGCTGCGGCCAATGCACACCCTGCCGTGAGGGCACCGAAAAGGCTGTCGCGCTGATGAGCCGTGAGCAGTGGGACCAGGGTCTGCTCTCGGAGCTGGCCGCCACCATGGCCGACGCCTCCATCTGCGGGCTCGGTCAGGCGGCCGCGAATCCGATCCGCTCGGTGCTCCGGTATTTTCGAGGCGACCTTGCATGACCGATTCCGTTCGCTTCATGCTGGACGGAAGGGAGGTCGAGGCGTACCCGGACGAGACCATTTGGCAGGTCGCCAAGCGTTGCGGCACCGAGATCCCGCACCTCTGCTACTCGCCGACGCCCGGTTACCGGGCCGATGGCAACTGCCGCGCCTGCATGGTCGAGATCGAGGGGGAACGGGTCCTGGCCGCCTCCTGCGTACGGCAGCCCACGGCGGGCATGAAGGTTCAAACGTCCAACGCGCGAGTGGAAAAGGCGCAGCGCATGGTCCTGGAGCTGCTGCTCGCCGATCAACCCGCGCGGGAGGTCGCCCATGACCGTGATTCGCGCCTCTGGCACTGGGCGGACCGCCTCGGGATCGCGGACAGTCGCTTTCCGAGGTCGGAATCGCCCGCGCCCGATTTCAGCCATCCGGCTATGCGTGTCTATCTGGACGCCTGTATTCATTGCGACCTGTGCGTTCGCGCCTGCCGGGAGGTGCAGGTCAACGGCGTCATCGGCATGGCGAAGCGCGGATCCGAATCCAGAATCGTTTTCGACCAGGACGATCTCATGGGGTCCAGCACTTGCGTCGCCTGCGGCGAGTGTGTCCAAGCCTGTCCGACGGGCGCCCTCATGCCGACTACCCTTGTCGACGGGCAAGGCGTAGGCAGATCCGGCGGATTCAGCGAGATCGACAGCGTTTGTCCCTTCTGCGGCGTTGGATGTCTGCTCGGCTATTGCATCCAAGACGACAAGATCGTTGCGGTGAAGGGCCGTCCGGGTCCCGCGAACGAGGGCCGCCTTTGCGTGAAGGGCCGCTTCGGCTTCGACTATGTCTATAGCCCACAACGCCTGATACGGCCTCTGATTCGGCGTCGTGACGCTCCCAAGCGCGGCGATCTCGATCTGGACCCTTCGCGCCCGCTGACGCACTTCCGGGAGGCGACCTGGGACGAGGCCCTGGACTTCGCGGCCAAGGGGCTCACGGCTATCCGCGACCGCGACGGGGGAGGGGCGTTGGCCGGTTTCGGCTCGGCCAAGTGCTCGAACGAGGAGGCCTATCTGTTCCAGAAGCTGGTGCGCACCGGCTTCGGCACCAACAACCTGGATCATTGCACCCGCCTGTGCCATGCGTCCTCGGTTGCCGCGCTGCTCGAGGGCGTCGGCTCGGGTGCCGTCAGCGCGCCATTCGGTGCGGTAAAGGACGCCGACTTCGTTATGGTGATCGGTGCCAACCCGACCGAGAATCACCCGGTGGCGGCTACCTACTTCAAGCAGGCGGCCAAGACCGGCACCCTTGTCGTCATGGATCCGCGCGGCATGGCCCTGAAGCGCCACGCCACCCATATGCTCCAGTTCAGGCCGGGCAGCGACGTCGCCATGCTCAACGCCCTGCTGAACGTAATCGTCACCGAGGGCCTCTATGATCGGGATTACATAGACGCGCACACACAGGGCTTCGACGATCTCGCGACGCACATCGCGGATTTTACCCCCGCGGCTATGGCACCGATCTGCGGTATCGATGCCGAGCTCCTGCGCACGGTGGCGCGAAAGTACGCCACGGCAAGGGCCGCCATCATCTTCTGGGGCATGGGCGTCTCCCAGCATATCCACGGGACGGACAACTGCCGCTGCCTGATCGCTCTGGCGCTGATCACCGGGCAGATCGGCAGGCCCGGTACGGGCCTGCATCCGCTGCGGGGTCAGAATAATGTCCAGGGCGCCTCGGACGCCGGGCTGATTCCCATGATGTACCCGAATTACCAGCCCGTGGACCGAGTCGATGCGCGCAAGCGCTTCGAGGACGCTTGGGGCAGAACCCTCGACCCGCGGAAGGGACTGACAGTGGTGGAGATCATGGAGGCGATCCACGCCGGGGAGGTCAAGGGCATGTACATCATGGGTGAGAACCCCGCCATGTCCGATCCCAATGTCGGGCACGCCCGGGACGCCCTGGCCAAGCTGGAACATCTGGTGGTCCAGGATATTTTCCTGACCGAGACCGCCTTCCATGCGGATGTCGTACTGCCCGCCTCCGCCTGGCCGGAAAAGGACGGCACTGTCACCAACACCAACCGCCAGGTCCAGCGTGGCCGCAAGGCGGTTGAGCCTCCCGGCGATGCGCGACAGGATTGGTGGATCACGAACGAGATCGCCCGGCGTATCGGCTGCGACTGGGGGTTCTCCGACCCGAGCGAGATCTACGCCGAGATGGCGAGTCTGATGGGATCCCTGGACAACATCAGCTGGGATCGGGTAGCGGCGCAGGGATCCGTCACCTATCCGTGCAAGGCCCCGGATCGGCCCGGTGAGGAGATCGTTTTCGGCGACGGATTCCCCACGCCCAGTGGTCGTGCCAGGCTGGTTCCTGTGAGCATCATCCCGCCGGACGAGCTGCCCGATGCGGCCTTCCCCATGATCTTGACCACGGGTCGTCAGCTCGAGCATTGGCACACCGGGGCCATGTCACGGCGCGCCTCCGTGCTCGACGAGCTGGAGCGGGAGGCAGTCGCCAGCCTTTCACCAGACGACCTGAGGCGGATGGGCGTAGAGCCGGGTGCCATGATTCGGGTCGCGACCCGCCGCGGAGCGCTGGAGCTGCGGGCGAGGGTCGATGGCGCGGTGCCCAGCGGTGTGGTCTTTATTCCCTTCTGTTATGTGGAGGCACCGGCCAACCTGCTGACTAATCAGGCCCTCGATCCTTACGGTAAGATTCCGGAGTTCAAAT
>JAJDOL010000317.1 GCA_022340195.1 Chromatiaceae bacterium | reverse complement strand
GATTGATGGCCGCGTCGATCAGGGGCGTGACCGCCTTGATCGCGTCCGGATAGGTGGCCAGCGGGATATTGGTTGTAAGGAACCGGATTTCGCTGGCCAGATTCGCCACCAATGGCCGTCGTGCTTTCTGGATTTCTCCGTCCTCCAGATAATCCTCCGCCTCCTCGATGATCGTCTTCACGGTATCGAGGCTCGCCGACAAATCATAGGTCACCACTTCGACGTCCACCGGCGCCAGCGCCAGACCGGGATCGCGCGCCAAAATCAGCTCCAGCGTCCCCGTAGCCTTCTCCAAGGCCGCCAGTGCTTCGTCGGGCTTGTCCTCGTCAAGCGCCTTCAACGCGTTTGCCGTCTCACCCAGAGCAGTAGTTGCCTCGGCGAGAATCTCTTTGCGCTTGTCCGCCGCCTTGCCCCCGTAGACTGCTTGTCCACTTCAGGCTGTACCGACTCGGTTGCTCTGGATTGCTGCTGCGGCTCGGCGGGCAATGCCGAATCTTCGGCAAAAACCTCGGTCGACATCATCAGCCCAAGGCTGATCAGGGCTACCGAGAACCGTTTAAGCGTCGTCTTTTTCATCTCGTGGCTCCTCGTTACCTGTTTACCTTTATGTTCACGCACCGATCGGCTGATCGGCGTTGGCATCGAAACGAACTTTCATATGCCCACTCGCTTCGTATGCGATGGGATGTTCACTCACACTATAAAAAGGCGAGAACCATGCCATCGATGACAGTCATCCAAAATCAATAGGATAGGAGAGAATTCCATTGGACTTCTGAGCGTCTGCGGCCAGGATGGCCGCTGTCGAAAGGATGGACGCCGGCCAGTTTGGCCGGTATCGCGCTCGCCCCGATAAAGCTCGGCGGCGGAGTATGGCGTTAAACGGAAAACAGCTCCCTATCGAATCCGATCAGCCGAACCAATGGCTGCGCGCCCAGCGCACGATGTCCGCCGCGCCCATGGCACCCGGCTGTCGGGCCAGCTCGAGACCGCCGTGGAACAACGCCAGGGTCGAAATGCTGCGGATACCGAACCGCGCCCCCAGCATCTGCTCCGCTTCGGTATCGACCTTGGCCAGCCTCATGAACCTACGCAGCCGCAACCGCTCCAGCTCATCGAGCAGATCCACCGCCGGGGCGGCGCCGGCCAAGTTGACACCCAGATCCCGCTGCAACCGTTGTGCACAACGTACGCGGCGCACTCAAACGCCACGGAAACGGCAATGAGAAGGGTCGCGGCCCAGCGGCTCGATCACGCCTTCGTCTACAAGCTCGGGCAGCCGCTCCGCCGGTAGCCGGCAGGCACGACAGACTTCTCCCAGGGTCAACTCGATCTCCTCGTCCAGCAACTCACCGGACAGCAAGGGTAACAGCTCGTTCCTCATGGCGAATTACACCGCCAGGCGCGCGCGCGGATTGAAGTCGAGCACCTTCCGAAGCTCACGGTAGGCGGCCTTCGCGCCCTCGCTCTGCGCCGGCGGCAGGGCTATCTGCAACCGACATACAGATCACCCGGCGCCTTGGCCGGAATGCCTCGCCCTTTGAGCCGCATCTTGCACCCTTCTCAAAGCCGAAGAGCTCCGCCTCGAGCATGGTCTCGGGAATTGCACCACAGTTCACGGCGACGAATGGGCCCTGCGGGCGCGGCCCCAACCCGTGAAGAGCACGCGCCACCAATTCCTTGCCCGTTCCTGTTTCACCTTGGATGAGCACAGGCTCCGCACTGACGGCAAAGCGCGGCAGATCGATCAGCGCCTCCTTCATCGCCGGATCGCAAAAGATCAGATACGGCGCGAGTTGCTCGTCGAGACGGCTGCTGGCCCGTATATCGGTGAAATCATCGGCCAGGTGTCGCGCTAGGGCCAAAGGATCGACAGGCTTCTCGAAGTAATGTCTCGCGCCTTGTCGCAATGCCTCCACGGCGTTGTCCACGCTGCCATGTCCGGTGATCATGTAGAAGGCGCCGGCGGGTTGGCGGCCCAGATAGTCGGGGAGTAGTTCAAGTCCTGTTCCATCCTCGAGCTGCAGGTCGGCGAGCACCGCGTCGGGCGCGTTTTCGCCCAGCGACACACGCGCCTCACGGACGCTGCCGACGCCGGTAACCTCCGCGCCCAGACGACCCAGCACCCGGGTCATACCGCGAACGACGCTCGGGTCGTCATCGACGACCAGCAGAGATAGACCGCTCAAGCTGGGTAGCGCTTTTTCTGCTTGTCCCACCACGCGGGTGTCTCCTTCGGGTGTAACGGCAGGGTCAGCACAACCCTGGCCCCGCCCTGTGGTCGATTCTCCACATGCACCTGTCCCTGATGCGCTGCGACGACCCGCTGCACGATAGCCAGGCTCAAGCCGCTCCCTTATTCCCGCGTCGTGTAGAAGGCATCGAACAGTCGTGGTACATGCTGCTCGGGGATGCCCTGACCCTGATCCTCGATTACGACGCGGATTGCGTCGCCGCAAGATTCCGCTGTAACCCGAACTGCCCCCGATTTCTGGCCGCTTTGGCCTGCGTTGATGAGAACGTTGAGCAAAGCGTCACGCACCGATGCCTTTCGAGCCCTAACCCGAGGCAGATCCGGCTGGATATCCAAATCGATGCCCAATCCCTGTTTGGACAAGACCGGATCGGCGAAGTCCAACCGCACCGGGGGCTCTGGCGCGCGAGTCAGATCGAAGCTCAAAAGGAAGGACGCGCCCGATTCGTTATGCAGTCGTTGCGCCACCCGCGAATCGATCTTCGCCCGCTGACTACCGGCGGGAAGCGCCGAGACGGCGTGGGAAGTGACTCCCCCACCGCCGTCGACAACCAGTTGAACCCCAACGTCGGGACCACGCACAGAGATATTGCGCAACGAGGGAATAGCAGCGAAAAAGGCCTGCACGTCCGCGATCAACCAAGGCTCTCGCTGCTGCATGGCCGAGACCGCATCGATCGCGCCCAATTTTCGGGTGAGAGGTTCGAGGGCTGCCGTTATCCCGTCCATCAGCAGCTGCGTCTCAACAGTCCGCACCTGGTAATACAGCCAGGTGCCGCCGCCGCACACAAACATGAAGTAGAGCGCTAATAGCGCACCATACGGCAAAACGATCAGCCGAGTGATAGCGAAATCCGAACGTATAATCCCTTTTTATCAATCCTTGGCATCCACATTTGAACCAGGCGACGATGGCGCATCGACTCAGTCCTGACGCAACCGCTCCAACCTTTTTTGTCGAGCCTCGATATTTTTTTGATTTCTGCACAAACTGTCGTTTACGCCTGTCGTCCAGCGCAGCGGCGCCGGGTGCCGCAAGCCACTGTTTCCCTAATAGCTCGATAGTGCAACTCCGAACACATTGCATCTTCGGTCAAGGATGTAACCGGGTCTCGTCCAGATCGATGAGCAGCGGCTCGGAATCCCGCAGCTTTCTGCGTCCACCTTGTGCGGCCGTAAACACCCGCTTGCCGCGCCTGTCCTTTGATACTATTACACGCGGTAGGACCGGCATCGACTTGTCCTGAATTACCGGAAATCGGGCGGACCACGAATGCGGCCGAGAGCGGCTCCAAGCGATAGCAGCGGCCTGCAACAACAAGCCGTGGCGCTGACCCGCCAGTTCCTTGCGTTGGCGTCGAGGCTGTTCGGATCGGAGCCCACGACGCCGAGTATCCGTTTCGATTTGCGTGGAAAAAGCGCCGGACAGGTCCGCTATACGGAACGGGACGGGTTCCTGATTCGCTACAATTCGCTCCTGTTGGAACGCCACCCGCAGGAGTTCCTCTCCCAAACGGTTCCCCACGAGGCGGCCCACCTGGTGGCCTTCAGCCTGTTCGGGCCTCGGGTTCCGCCCCATGGGCGCGAATGGCGCGCCGTCATGGCGGCCTTCGGAGCACGGCCCGATCGTTGCCACAGCTTCAGCGTAGAAGGGCTGCAGACCCGGCGCCTTCGCCGCTACCACTACCGTTGCGCCTGTCGCACGCATCACCTCACCAGCATCAGGCACAACCGGATCCTGTCGGGACAGGTCTATCTGTGCAAGCAGTGCGGCCAACCCCTCGGATGCGAGCCGGAACCGCCCGTCGATTAAGGCGATTTCTCTAAAAAAGTTGCCATCTTGCTTGTCTTTTCGCCCGCCTGCTGCGTTGCGCAAAGGGTTACATAGCCGGCTATGCGCCCCTTTGCGCGCCTTGCAGACATTCGCACGAAGCTCCGAAAGCTTGCGCGCTTATTTCAACTTGATGGTCATGGTCTCCATACCATTGCTGCTCAGCAAGGCGCGGGTCTTATTTACCGCTTGCTTGCCCTTGTAGGGGCCGGTTCGCACCCGATGGTAGTCCTTTCCGTTTACCGTCACCTGCTGTATCCGGGCTTGAACACCGAGCAGGGCCAGCTTGGCTTTGAGCCGCTCCGCGTCGGAAGCCTTGCGGAAAGAGGCCACCTGAACAAGGTAGGAGGCACCGTCTGCGGTTGGCTTCTCTGGTTCTTGCGCTGCCGCCGTTTGCTGAGGCTGTGGCTTCGCCGCTTTCGGCGACTGCTTTTGCTGCGCAGGCCTTTCCTTCGGCTTGGGCGGGAGCGCTGCGGCAGCGCTCAGCTCCTCGTCCGGTACCAGCACCTCCATCTCCGGGAGGAGTTGGTGGAAGATGAAGCTGGGTTTGGCTGGTGCTTCCGTCTGCGCCTGGGGGCCAGGTAAAGCGCGTGGCGGCATTTTATCCTGCAGCATCCAGGCCAGCCCCACGCCGAAGGCACCGAAGACCGTGCCGGTTACGAACCAGAAAAATCCCGAACCCCCGCGGCGACCGTGGCGAGGTCTGGTCTTCTCCCTTGTCTTGTAATCTCTGGTAGCCATGTCACATACTCTCCGGCGCCGATACCCCTAGCAAGTTGAGCCCGTTGCGCAACACCTGCCGCACCGCCAGAATCAACTTGATCCGGCCATCACGAAGACGCGGGTCATTGACCAGAAACTGGTGTGCGTTGTAGTAGGTATGGAAATCGTTGGCCAGCGCCCGAAGATACTGGGTCAGCTGGTGGGGTTCCTCTGTAAGGGCCGCCGCCTCGATGACTTCGGGATACCGGGCTAGGGTCTTGAGCAGGGCCTGCTCGTGGGCCTGGGTGAGCAGTTTCAGGTTGGTCTCCCCAGGGCTCGGCTCTACCTTGATTCCCTTCTCTGCCGCTTGGCGAAGCACGCTGCAGACGCGGGCATGGGCGTACTGTACGTAGTAGACGGGGTTGTCGGCTGACTGAGATTTGGCCAAATCCAGGTCGAAGTCGAGGTGTTGCTCGCAGCGGCGCATGACGTAGAAGAAGCGGGCCGCGTCCCTGCCGACCTCTTTGCGCAGTTGACGCAGGGTGACGAACTCCCCGGAGCGGGTAGACATCTGCACCTTGGCGCCGCCTCGGTAGAGGATAGCGAACTGCACGAGCAGCACGTCGAGCTTGCTCGGATCGTCTCCCAAGGCCTCGAGGGCCGCCTTGACCCGCGGCACATAGCCGTGGTGGTCCGCCCCCCATACGTCGATCACTCGCTCGAAGCCGCGCTCTAGCTTATCCATGTGGTAGGCGATGTCTGAAGCGAAATAGGTGGTCTGACCATTGTCGCGCACCACGACTCGGTCCTTCTCGTCGCCGAAGTCGCTCGAGCGGAACCAGAGCGCCCCATCCCGCTCGTAGAGATGTCCGGTCTCGCGCAGGCGCTCGATCGCCTTGTTGACGGCGCCGCTTTCAGTCAGTGAGCGCTCCGAGTACCACTCGTCGTAGTCGACCCCGAACAGGGACAGGTCGTCGCGGATGTCGTCTAGGATGCGATTCAGCCCCAGCTCGAACACCAGCCGGTAGCGATTGTCTCCGAGCAGGTGGCGCGTACGCTCGATCAGTGCGTCGATGTGGGTCTCTTTGTCGCCACCGTCGGGCTCGTCCGGGGGAAGGCCCACCACGGCCTCCCGCGCGTCACGGCGGTAATCGTCGCCGTGCTCCCGGTGCAGCGAGGCGGCGATGTCCCACACATAATCGCCCTTGTAGCCACTGCTCGGGAAGCCGAGCTCCTCCCCGCATAGCTCCAGGTAGCGCAGCCACACGGAGGTAGCCAGGATGTCCATCTGTCGTCCGGCGTCGTTGACGTAGTATTCGCGGTGCACATCGAAGCCCACGGCCGCGAGCAGGTCCGCCACGACAGCGCCGTAAGCGGCGCCACGGCCATGTCCGACATGCAATGGGCCGGTGGGGTTGGCCGAGACGAACTCCACTTGGACGCGCTTTCCGCCGCCGAGGTCACTGCGCCCGTAGACCGGACCTGCCGTTAGAATCCGGGGCACCAGGGCGTGGTAGGCGACCGGGGAGAGGAAGAAATTGATGAAGCCAGGCCCGGCGATCTCAACCCGCTCGATGAGCGGCGACGCGGGCAGTGCCTCCACTACACGCGCAGCCAGATCGCGCGGCTTGCTGCGGGCCTGCTTGGCCAGGACCATTGCCGCGTTGGAGGAGAAGTCCCCGTGGTTCTGGTCACGCGTACGCTCGACCTGGGGCTCCAGCGGTCCCTTCGCCGGAAGAAGGCCCTCGGCGGCGAGCCGCTCCAATGCGCTGGTGAGGAGATTTCTGACCTGATGCTTCATGGGCTTGGGCACGACCGCAAATCCGACAAAGCATACCAGGAATTGCCGCTATTCACGCACCCGACCGTTGGCCTATTTCAGAAAGGAAGAATATTCGGCCGAGCGTTCATTCCTCACGCTCGAACCGACGCTCTTGATCAAAGGAGAGGTTGCAGTCGGGCACCGCCTCAGAGCATTTCCTGGGGATCCACGTCCAGAGACCAACGCACACGGGCAACGCCCCTGAGCGCGCGTACCCTGGTGAGCCAGGCATCGAGGAACACCGTCAACGGAGGACGCAGATTGGACTGCACAAGCAGATGGGCGCGATACCGACCAGCACGCACCTCCATCGGTGCCGGGATTGGACCCAAGATGTTCACACCCTTGCGCGCGCACGCGTTCGCCTCGTGCGCCGCTCGGTGCAGGAATTGCTTGGCCGTCTCCTGCTCACTCGAATCCGCCCGCATCAGGGCCTGGTAGGAGAAAGGGGGCAGCCCCGCCTGGCGGCGCTCTTCGAGGGCAGCGTCGGCGAATGTCGCGTAACCCTGCTGCTGAAGGGTCACCAGCAGCGGGTGATCCGGGTGCCTCGTCTGCAGAACGACCCGACCCGGGCGCTGCGCCCGCCCGGCACGGCCCGCAACCTGGACGACCAATTGCGCCATACGCTCCGGTGCGCGGAAATCAGCCCCATAGAGCCCCTGGTCCAGGTCCAGGATGCCTACGAGGGTAACCCCTGGGAAGTGGTGCCCCTTTGCCAGCATCTGGGTACCGAGCAGCAGCGGGATCTCCCCGCGACGTGCTGCCTCGAGCAACCGCTCCAGCTCGCCCTTGCGACGGGTGCTATCGCGGTCGATACGTACCAACCGCGTGTCGGGAAATAGCTGCCGCAGCTCGGCCTCCAGTCGCTCGGTCCCGCGCCCAAGCGGGCGCAGGTCGGACCCCTTGCACTCCGGGCAGTTTCCAGGTACGGAGCGGATCAGACCACAGTGGTGGCACCAGAGGCGGTTCGCCGCCAAGTGCAAGGTAAGCCGGGCGTCGCAGTGGGGGCACTCCCCGACCCAGCCGCAAAGGTGACAGGTGAGCACGGGGGCGAACCCGCGCCGGTTGAGGAAGAGCAGGACCTGATTGGCGTTTGCCAGTTGCTCGCGCATCATTCGCAGCAGAACCGGCGACAGGCCGGCGCGCAGAGGTTGGGCGCGGATATCGAGCGTGAGCAGCTCCGGCGGCAGGGCTCCTCCGGCGCGTACTGGCAGCTCCAGCCGTCTATAGCGCCCCATCCGGGCGTTGTGCAGGGTCTCGAGAGCCGGGGTAGCGGAGCCGAGAACCACCGGGCATCCGGCCTGCTGAGCCCGTCGCACTGCCAGGTCCCGTGCGGAATAACGGAATCCGTCTTGCTGCTTGAAGGAGAGGTCGTGCTCCTCGTCCACCAGAATCAGGCCCAAGCGCGGCAAGGGTACAAAGACCGCGGAGCGGGTTCCGAGCACCAGGGCCGCGTCCCCGGCCGCGGCGCAACGCCAGGCTCGCTCGCGATCGCCGGCGCTCAGGGCCGAATGCAGAGCGACCGTCGGAAAATCGAGCCGATCGGCGAGACGTCTTTGCAGCTGTGGCGTCAGGCCGATCTCTGGTACGAGCAACAAGGCCTGACGCCCGGATGCCAGCAGGGTCCGAAGTAGCTGAATGTAGACCTCTGTCTTGCCGCTGCCGGTGACTCCATCCAGTAGGAAAGCGCGAAAGCCGCCGAGCGCCTCCCGGACCGAATCCACCGCATGCCTCTGGTCGTCGTTGAGCCCTGGTCCGGATTTGAACGGCGCCCTCGCTGACTGCGGCGTAGCCGATGCGATGCGGCAAGGTTCGGCGAGGCCGCGAGTAGCCAGGGCACCTAGAGCCCCTCGGCAATCACCGAGACGGAGCCTGAGCTCCGAGGTGCTGAGACCTATGCTGCTGTCCAAGAGAAGACGGGCGACCAGCGCCTGCTTCGGTGCCCTCGTCAAGCACGCAATCCCTCGGCGCCCTTCCGGCGTAAGACGCCAGCCGGGCTCACCGTCTTCCAACGGTGGCGACGGCCGGCGCAGGCGGACAGGCAATGCGCTGAACAAGGCCTCCCCGGGTGGATGCTTGTAGTAACGGGCGGCCCACAGGATGAGCTCGAGATCCGAAGGGCTGAGCAGCGGCGTCTGATCGAGCAGCGAATCGATTGGCTTGAGCCGATCCGGCGCCTGATCGGTCCGCCCTGCCAGCTCCACGATCATCCCCATACGCTGGCTGCGCCCGAGGGGAACCAGTACACGCATCCCGGGTGCCGGCGTATAGGCGGTTCGACTCGCGACCGGCAGGTAGTCGAAAAGCCCTGGGAGGGGAGCGTCAACCGCGACACGGAAAATCATTGGGTTGCCCGCGGGCGTCCCGCTAGTTAATCGCTTTTTCTCAACGGTTTTCTTCTAAAACCACGGCATCTCATTGCCTAATCGAGAGAAGTGCAGTCTGTACACAGAAGCTGTGGAAAACTCTGTGGGTAACGGCTCGAGACAAGCTTTGACCCTATAGAGACACTAAGATTACGTTGAATTGACCAAGTTTTTACCGACACCGATTTATATAATAGAAACATTGAGTTAGACTATTTTATGGATTTCTTACGAATACCGCAGCGCAGCATCACTTAGTTGGTTCGATAGATTGCGCGACTTGTGAATAGTCACAGATCTGTTACCTCGGCTTGATTCGTTCCTTAAAGACTGGCCTATGTTGCATGGTACCTTCAAGCGTGTATCATGACGGCCAACCTCAACAGGCTCCGGCAGCGCCTCTGTCCCCGCGCTCAGACCCTTAAGGAACGTCCTGCGTGGCCCGGCTTCTCCGGGCAGGTTCGCGCCAAGTTTCCGGGCCTGGTTCCGGGCCTTGAAAACGAGACAGCCATAGGCTGACCGTTCGAGGCCGGAGAGACGAGCTGAACGGCCAGAAGATGTTGCATTTGAGTCAACAGGTACTGCGCACAGACTTGTCCGGAATGCCGCTGGAATGGGTGGACTACCGGTCAGCAGCCAGGCTGTATTGCCTCGGCCAAGTCGCCTATGCCTGCGGCAACCGGCTTTTTCTCCTCCATGGTGGCGTCAATGCGGCGACGAAGCACCGCAGCACCCTTGAGATCAACTCCATCATCGCAACGCACGGCACTCATCATGCGATGAGCAAGCTGAAGGAGGACTATACCCCGCCCTTGTCCAATCGGACCCTGTTTCAGCGCGACGGTCACATCTGTCTTTACTGTGGCGGTCAATTCTCCCCCCGACATCTATCCCGCGACCATGTGCGTCCCATCAGCCTGGGTGGTGAAGATCAGTGGAACAACCTGGTTACCGCCTGCGTGCGCTGCAATAACTTTAAGGCAGGACGTACCCCGGAAGCCGCCGGCATGGAGCTGCTCGCTGTTCCTTTCACACCGAACCACGCTGAGTACATCTTCCTCATGGGGCGAAACGTACTAGCCGATCAAATGGAATTCCTGGGCGCCCACTTTCCCCGGTCGAGCCCCTTATTGTGCCGGCTGGGGTGAGCAAGGACCAATTGTCCAGTGGCCAATCGCCGCCGAGCGAAGTCGCCAGCAAGGCTCTACCATAGAGATGGATCCAGCGAAGGCACACAAAGGCTCGAAGAAAGGCGGCCAGTCTTCACCGCCTGGATCTTTCGGTATTCTTTGCGCGGCCGCGGCTTTGTTCGGGTTTTTATGGCCGAGATAGGGTGCGACCCCAGCGAGAAAACCCGCCATGATTGACTGGAGAGCAGTTGCTGCCAACATCAGCAACTCCACCGGGCAGCATTTCGATCTCGGTACCCCCCGTAGCGTCGGTGGTGGCTGCATCAACAGTGCCTACAGCCTGGGCGACGGCACGCGTCGCTACTTCGTGAAAGTGAATAGCGCCGATCAACTTTCCATGTTCGAAGCCGAAGCCGAGGGGCTCGCGGAGATGGCGAATACCGACGCCATCAAGGTCCCGCGACCCTTGTGTACAGGCACAAACGGGGGGCGATCATACATCGTCATGGAGCATCTGGCACTCGGTGGAAGGGGCTCCCGTGGAGCCACCGAGGCCGGGCACCAAATCGCTGAAATGCACCGAGCCACGCGCGCCACTTTTGGCTGGTGCCGCGACAACACCGTCGGGTCCACTCCGCAACGGAACAACCCCGAGAGCGATTGGGTGCAATTCTGGGGCCGGCACCGACTAGGCTTCCAACTGAATCTAGCGGCGCGCAACGGATACGAACGGCAGCTTCAGGATCCGGGAGAACGACTGCTTGATGCCCTGCCGGCCCTGATCGATCACGATCCTCTCCCCTCCCTGCTTCATGGTGACCTGTGGGGAGGCAACATGGGCTTCGACAGCCATGGAAATCCGGTCATCTTCGATCCAGCCGTCTATTTTGGCGACCGCGAGGCGGATATCGCGATGACCGAGCTTTTCGGCGGCTTCGGAGCCGATTTCTACGCCGCCTACAACGAAGCCTGGCCTATGGAGCCGGGATACCGCACACGCAAGGACCTCTACAATCTGTACCACATCCTCAATCACTTGAACCTGTTCGGAACAGGTTACCTGGGACAGGCACAGAGCATGATGGGGCGCCTGCTCGCCCATGTACGGTGAGTATTCCGGATTCACGCGAACGCGCCCTCGACCGAGGGTGCGACACTCGCCGCACTCGGCCGTTCATCGCGCCAAATGTTCGACGCCGATGCCTTCGACTACTCGACCGTGACGGACTTCGCCAGATTCCGCGGCTGATCAACATCCGTACCCTTGAGCACAGCTACGTGATAGGCCAAAAGCTGGAGCGGGACGGTGAATATCAAGGGGGAAACAAGGCTGTCGACGTGAGGGACCTTGATGACGGTCGTGCCGCGCTCTTCGGCCATGGTGACCCGGTCGTCGGCGAACACGAACATCTCGCCGCCGCGCGCCCGGACCTCTTCCAGGTTGGACTTGAGCTTCTCGAGCAACTCATCGTTGGGTGCGACGGCGACCACCGGCATATCCTCGTCGATGAGGGCCAAGGGACCATGCTTGAGCTCGCCTGCGGGATAGGCTTCGGCATGGATGTAAGAGATCTCCTTGAGCTTGAGGGCACCCTCCATGGCAACGGGATAATGGATTCCGCGTCCCAGGAAGAGGGCATGGCGCTTCTCCGCAAATTGCTCGGCCACGGTCTGGATGGTAGCGTCCAGGGCCAGGGCTTCCTCCAGTTTTCCTGGTAGGGTCCGGAGCAGAGCGACCCGCTGTTTCTCGGTCTCCGCGTCGAGGCCCCTGTAACGCCCGATAACAGTCGTTAGCAGCAGCAGGGCCACAAGCTGCGTGGTGAATGCCTTGGTAGAAGCCACACCGATCTCGGGGCCGGCGTGCGTCAATAGCACCAGGTCGGACTCGCGCACCAACGAGCTCTCGGGAACGTTGCAGATGGCTAGGGTAGAGGCATAGCCAAGCTCCTGTGCC
Organism: Chromatiaceae bacterium; assembly: GCA_022340195.1. GTDB lineage: Bacteria > Pseudomonadota > Gammaproteobacteria > Chromatiales > Chromatiaceae > Thiosymbion. The sequence goes on along the minus strand of JAJDOL010000317.1, from coordinate 26,247 downwards.
AGGCGCATGGCAGCCAGGGTATCGGCAGTCTCGCCAGATTGGGAGATTGTGACGAAAAGAACGCCGATGGGCACCACCTGCTTACGGTAGCGGTATTCGCTCGCCACCTCGACGTTACAGGGCAAACCAGTGAGTGACTCGATCCAGTAGCGAGACACAAGGGCAGCGTGGAAGCTCGTCCCACAAGCGACGATTGTAACTGCCCTGATTTCTTTGAAGACGCCCTCGGCCTCGTTGCCGAATGCGCGAGGCAGGACGCGAGCCCCGGAAATGCGTCCCTCGAGGGTGTCGGCGACGGCTCTGGGCTGCTCGAAGATCTCCTTGAGCATGTAGTGACGGTATTGTCCACGCTCTACCGCGTCGGCGGTCAGACCCGACTCCCTGACAGGGCGCACGACCGGCTCACCGCTTCTGTCCCAGATCCGAACACCGTTGCGGGTGATTTCGGCGATGTCACCCTCTTCGAGAAAGATGAACTTTTGGGTAACCGGTAGGAGTGCAAAGACGTCCGAGGCGATAAAACCCTCACCGAACCCAAGTCCAACGACTAGCGGGCTGCCGTATCGGGCTGCGACCAGGCGATCCGGGTCATGGGTATCGAGCACGCCCAAGGCGTAGGCGCCTTCGAGGCGTCGGGTGGTGTGGCGTACCGCGTCCAGCAGACCGTCTCCGGCGAGGAGCCGATCATAAACGGCGTGGACAATAACCTCGGTGTCGGTGCCGGAGGTAAACTCATAGCCGCGAGCGATCTGCTCCTCTCGCAGTTGCTCGTGGTTCTCAATAATTCCGTTGTGAACGACGGCGCAACGATCGCGGCACACGTGCGGGTGTGCATTGCGCTCCGATGGCTCACCGTGCGTCGCCCATCGGGTGTGGGCGATGCCCAGTGTTCCGCTGAGCGGCTCCCGCTCCATCAGATCGGCAAGGCGCTGCACCTTGCCGAGAGCCCGAATTCTTTTCAGCTCACGAGGTGCTTTCAGTACCGCCATACCGGCGGAATCGTAGCCGCGGTATTCGAGACGCCTGAGCCCCTCCAACAGTATGGCGGAGACTTCGCGTTGGGAAATACCGCCGATGATCCCGCACATGGCTCGACCTCCGAACCGCTACTTGGCCCTTCACTTTTTGCTGGGGCGCCGCCAGCCGTCAAACGTGACCTGCTCGGCCCGGGTAAGCGTAAGTTTTCCGGCAGGCGCCTCGCGGCAGACGACTGAGCCGGCGCCGATGGTGGCGCCCGCGCCTATGTCCACCGGAGCGACCAGGGATGTGTTCGACCCAATGAAGGCATCGTCACCGATGACCGTCAAATGCTTGTTAGCTCCGTCATAATCGCAGGTAATAGTGCCTGCGCCGACGTTGACGCCACGGCCGATACGCGCATCGCCCACATAGGTGAGGTGGTTCACCTTACTGCCCTCGCCGACCTGGGATTTTTTGATCTCTACAAAGTTACCCACGTGCACATGGTCCGCTAGAATCACCTCAGGACGCAGTCGGGAGAAAGGGCCGATGCGGGCGCCGGAGCCAACGCTGGAGTGCTCGATGATACAGTTCGCCAATACCTGTGTGCCGCGACCTATGTCACATTCTCGAAGCAGACAATTCGGGCCGATGGACGCGCCTTCCCCAAGGTGGACCTCGCCTTCAATGACGACATTCACGTCGATGCTGACGTCAGACTCGGCATACAACCGGCCACGTACGTCGAGCCGCGCGGGATCGGCGAGCGTCACACCGTCACGCATCAGAGCCTCTGCCTGGCGACGCTGCAAAAAGCGCTCCTGGGCCGCGAGCTGTACCCGATCGTTGATGCCGCAAACCTCCTCCAGGAATTGCGGTTGACTGGTAGCGATCTCCACCCCATCTCTGGAAGCCAGCGCGATCACGTCAGTCAGATAGTACTCGCGCTGGGTGTTCCTGTTGTCAATGCGCGAGAGCCAGTCATCCATTCGAGCTCGATCGGCGATCATGAAGCCCGTATTGATCTCCTCGATCTCCAGCTCTGCCTCTGTCGCATCCTTGTGCTCGACGTTGCGCAATACGCGCCCCCCTCCATCTCGTACGATGCGCCCGTAACCAGTGGGATCACCGAGCATAGCGGTAAGCAAGCCGAGATCGGTATGAGCCGCCTCGTCCATCAGGGTTTGAAGCGTCCCCGGCTGTATGAGGGGAACGTCACCGTAAAGGACGAGGATACGGTCCATACCCTGCATCCTGGGTAACGCCTGCATGACGGCATGGCCAGTTCCCAATTGTTGGACCTGCTCCACCCAGGTGCAATCATAGTCAGCCAACGTCCGGCGAACCAGCTCACCCCCGTGACCATAGACAACGCATACGCGTGTGTTCCCGATGGCGCGGGCGGTGTCCAAAACATGGCCCAGAAGCGGCCTTCCCGCGAGCTGATGCAGGACCTTGGGCAAACGCGAACGCATGCGCTTGCCCTTTCCTGCCGCGAGAACGACGACACCTAGCTTCATGGTGGAAAGGACTCAGGCGGGGAACTCAAGCCCAACTCCCTCGGAACCGGCCGGTGTTTCCGGTCTGCCCCAGGTCAATGAAGTCCGGAAGGCGCAGCGCCGGTTATACCTTCCTGCATGAGCTCCTGCTTCGTCGGGTCCCGGACTTCCTTGATTTCTACCTTGACCCGCAGGTCTTTTCCTGCGAGGGGGTGATTGCCATCGACGGTAAGCTGCCCATCTTCGATCTTGGTAACGTAAAAGGTCCTGACGGCACCCGATTCGTTCTGCATTTGCACCTCCGCACCGACATGCCGAAACTGCGGAGGGACATTTTCGATGTCGTCTGTGAAGGTGAGATCGGGATCGTGGGGGCCGAAGCCTTGATCCCGCGCCAATTCCAGTTCCACGCTCTCTCCGGCACACTTGCCTGATACAGCCTGGTCCATACCTCCAATGAGCTCGTTGTGGCCCCCGTGGATATAGGTCACGGGCAAATCAGATTGCTCCAGCACCCGGCCGGATTCATCACAGATGCTGTAGACGAGCGATACGAGCTTTCCTTTCCGGATCGCCTGATTTGCCATGGAATCAGCCACGTCTCATCTTGCGCAGCTTCTCGATCGCGCGCAGTTGGGCGACGGCCTCGGCGAGCTCCGCCTGCGCCTTGGCATATTCGAACTCGGCGGTCTTTCCGGCGAGCGCGTCCTCGGCCCGGCGCTTGGCCTCTACCGCCGCGGCCTCATCGAGATCGTGGGCTCGAATAGCCGTATCCGCCAGGACAGTGACCAGCTGCGGCTGGACTTCCAGCATTCCGCCGGAGACATAGAAATGCTCCATCTCCCCATTCTCGTTCTCGACCCGAACGTCCCCGGGCTTCAGGCGGGTAATCAGAGCGGTGTGGCGGGGCGCTATACCGACCTCACCCATCTCCGCGGGCGCGTAGACCATTGTCGCCAGACCCGAATGGATGGCCCCCTCGGCGGAAACTATGTCGACATGTACCGTCATTGCCATGGGAGTGACCCTCAGATCTCAGGCGATTCGCAAGCTGCCGGCTGTTTTCGCAAAACCCGCCTCACATATTCTCCGCCTTGGCGACGGCCTCCTCGATCCCGCCGACCATGTAGAAGGCCTGTTCGGGAAGATGATCGTACTCACCCCCGACGATGGCCTTGAATGCCGATATCGTGTCCTTCAAGGATACGTATTTACCAGAGGAACCGGTGAAGACTTCGGCAACGAAGAAGGGCTGGGAGAGGAAGCGCTGGATCTTGCGAGCCCGGGCGACAATCAGCTTGTCGTCATCCGAGAGCTCATCCATTCCCAGGATGGCGATAATGTCTTTGAGCTCCTTGTAACGCTGCAGCGTACCCTGCACCGAGCGGGCCGTATCATAGTGCTCCTGTCCGACCACGTTCGGATCCAGAATGCGGCTGGTGGAGTCCAGCGGATCGACCGCCGGGTAAATGCCCAGCTCCGCGATCTGACGTGAGAGAACCAGGGTGGCGTCCAGATGGGCGAAGGTCGTGGCCGGAGACGGATCGGTGAGATCGTCCGCTGGCACATACACCGCCTGGAAGGAGGTAATGGAGCCAGTTCGGGTGGAGGTAATGCGTTCCTGCAGAACACCCATCTCCAACGCCAGCGTCGGCTGGTAGCCCACGGCGGAGGGCATGCGCCCGAGCAATGCCGAGACCTCGGTGCCGGCAAGGGTGTAACGGTAGATATTGTCGATGAACATCAGAACGTCGCGACCCTCGTCGCGGAAATACTCGGCCATGGTCAGACCGGTGAGGGCGACGCGCGCCCGGTTACCCGGTGGCTCGTTCATCTGACCGTAGACCAGCGCCACCTTGTCGAGAACATTCGACTCCGTCATCTCGTGATAGAAATCGTTGCCCTCGCGGGTGCGCTCGCCGACGCCCGCGAACACCGAAAAGCCCGAGTGCTCGACGGCGATGTTCCGGATCAACTCCATCAAGGTGACCGTCTTTCCCACGCCGGCACCGCCGAACAGCCCCACCTTGCCGCCCTTGACGATAGGCATGATGAGGTCGATGACCTTGATGCCGGTCTCCAAGATATCGGTCGTGGCCGCTTGATCCTCGAACTTTGGGGCGACGCGGTGGATCGGCCAGCGTTCTTCGGATTCCACCGGGCCCTTCTCGTCGACGGGTTCGCCCAGGACGTCCATGATGCGACCGAGGGTAGCTGTGCCCACCGGGACACTGATAGCCGCACCGGTTCCAGTTGCGACCAAGCCGCGTCGCAGACCGTCCGTCGAGCCCATGGCGATGGTGCGTACGACGCCGTCGCCGAGTTGCTGTTCGACCTCCAGCGTCAGGCCGACTTCGTCGATTTTGAGCGCGTCGTAGACCTTCGGCATCTCACCGCGCGGAAACTGCACGTCTACTACGGCACCGATGATTTGCACCACGTTACCAGAGCTCATAGTCTTTCCTCTTAGCGCCTTGCGGCGTTGTCGAAACGAGTTTAGGCGAGGGCCGTCGAATGCTCCCTTCCACCGATCGCCTCATATTCTGATCAAACCGCGGCCGCACCGCCCACGATCTCGGAAATCTCCTGGGTGATCGCCGCTTGGCGGGCCTTGTTGTAGACGAGCTGCAACTCGTCAATTAGATTTCCCGCGTTGTCCGAAGCGGATTTCATGGCCACCATGCGCGCCGCTTGCTCGCAGGCTCCGTTCTCCACCACCGCCTGGTAGACCAGGGATTCGATATAGCGCGTGAGCAAAGCATCGAGCACGGCCTTGGCGTCCGGCTCGTAAATATAGTCCCAACGATGGCCCATGCTGTCGATGTCACCTGCCTGGATGGGCACCAACTGCATGATGGTCGGCTGCTGCGTCATTGTGTTCACGAACACGTTCCCGGCCACATAGATGGCGTCGATATCCCCGGACTCGTACGCGTCAAGCATGACCTTGACCGTACCGATCAGATCCTCGATATGAGGCCGATCTCCCAGGTGGGTAGCCTGGGCTAAAACGTTGCCGCCGAACCGTTTAAAGAACCCGAGCGCCTTACTGCCGATCGTACAGAACACGCACTCGATGTCGGATTTTTGGTGCTCCTTCACCGCTTGCACCATCTTGCGTAAAAGGTTGCTGTTCAGACCTCCGCACAGACCGCGGTCTGAGGAAACCACGATGAAGCCAACGCGCTTGCGATCCCTCTCCGTAGCCAAAAAGCTGTGACGGTATTCAGGCGTCGCATGACTAAGGTGGGAGATCACCTGAAGCATTTTCTCCGCATAGGGGCGGGAGGCGGACATTCGGTCTTGCGCTCTGCGCATCTTGGACGCCGCGACCATCTCCATGGCCTTGGTTATCTTCTGCGTGCTCTTGATGCTGGCGATCTTGGTCCGTATTTCTTTCGCGCCTGCCATATTTCGATTCCCAGCTCTAAGCCTTTAGCTGTTAGCTAATAGCTGTTGATGTTGCGCTCGGCTTAATCGGTTTGCGTTCTTGTCAGCGCTAGCGGCGAGCTTTGGATTTCCGTCCAACTTCGGCGTACCGAACTTGGAAGCTGGCCGCTAATCGCGTCCTCACCAGGTGTGATTCGCCTTGAAGTCCTTCAGGGCTGCGTGTAGCGCGTCGTCGATTCCTTTATCGTAGTCGCCCGTCGCGTCGATCCTCTCGATGAGGTCGGACTGGCTGGACTTCATGTAGGACTGCAGGGCGTGCTCGAAATCCACAACCTTGTTGACGTCGACGTCGTCCAAGTAGCCCTCGTTGGCGGCGAACAGGGAGACGGCCATCTGACCGGTGCTCATGGGCGCGTACTGGATCTGCTTCATAAGCTCGGTCACGCGCTCGCCGCGCTGGAGCTGTTTGCGTGTCGCCTCGTCCAAATCGGACGCGAACTGGGAAAAGGCCGCAAGCTCGCGGTACTGAGCCAGAGCCAGTCGCACACCACCACCGAGCTTCTTTATGACCTTGGTCTGGGCAGCGCCCCCGACCCGGGACACCGAGAGACCGGCGTTTATGGCCGGGCGGATACCGGCGTTGAACAGGTCGGTCTCCAAGAAGATCTGCCCATCGGTGATGGAGATGACATTCGTGGGTACGAAGGCGGAGACGTCACCGGCCTGGGTCTCGATAATGGGCAGGGCCGTGAGGGAACCGGTCTTGCCCTTGACCTTGCCGTCTGTCAGCTTCTCGACGTGGTCAGCATTGATCCGCGCGGCGCGCTCGAGCAGGCGCGAGTGCAGGTAGAAAACATCGCCAGGGTAGGCCTCGCGGCCAGGCGGGCGGCGCAGCAGCAGGGAAACCTGGCGATAGGCCCAGGCCTGCTTGGTCAGGTCGTCGTAAATGATCAGCGCATCCTCGCCCTTATCCCGGAAGTACTCGCCCATGGTGCAACCCGAGTACGGGGCGATGTACTGCATGGCGGCCGAGTCCGAGGCACCCGCAGACACGATGATGGTGTGCTCCATGGCACCGTGCTCTTCGAGCTTGCGCTGAATACCGGCGACCGAGGAGTTCTTTTGGCCGACGGCGACGTAGATACACTTGATGCCGGTGCCTTTCTGATTGATGATGGTATCGATAGCCACGGCGGTCTTGCCGGTTTGGCGGTCACCGATGATCAGCTCGCGCTGACCGCGGCCGACGGGTACCATGGAATCAATTGACTTCAAGCCCGTCTGCATGGGTTGGTCGACCGACTTGCGGCTGATGACACCGGGCGCGACCTTTTCGATCGGCGACGTGGCCGCTGCGTCGATCGGACCCTTGCCGTCGATGGGATTGCCAAGGGAATCCACGACGCGGCCCAATAGGGACTCGCCGACCGGAACCTCCAATACGCGCCCGGTACAGCGGACCCAGTCACCTTCCGAGAGGTGAGTGTATTCGCCGAGAACCACCGCACCGACAGAATCCCGTTCCAGGTTCAGCGCCAGTCCGTAGGTATTACCGGGGAATTCCAGCATCTCGTAGTATTGGGCATCGGAGAGACCATGGATGCGGACGATGCCGTCGGTCACGCTGACGATAGTGCCTTCCGTGCGTGCCTCGGTCGTAAGCTCGAATTGCTCGATCTTTTGTTTGATCAGATCGCTGATTTCGGATGGATTCAGTTGCATTGCGGTTTCCGGTTAAAATTGCAATTCGGTGGCCAGCTTGTGCAGCTTGCCGCGCACGGATCCGTCGATCACCAAGTCCCCGGCACGTATCTGCACACCCCCGATCAGGGTCGGGTCTGTCTCAACCGTCATCTCTACTTCGGCCCCGAGTCGCTTCTCGAGCGCTCCGGCAAGCTTTTTGCGTGCGGCCGCCTTCATCTCGAAGGCGGTCGAGACGTGCACTTTACGAACGCCTTGGTGCTGGGTCTGGAGCTCCTCGAAAAGGCGGGTAATTTCCGGGAGCGTGGACAGCCTGTTGTTCGTGGCCAGCAGCGAGACCAGGTTCCGAGACTCGGACGATAGCCCGTCGCCGCCGATCTCGAGAATCGCGTCTCGCAGCCGCTCGCGGGGGACGTTGGGGTTTCCGATCTGCTCCGCCATGTCGGGATCCGAGGTGATCGCCGACAAGGTCGCCAGGGTGTCGCCCCAGGTGTCCACCTGTCCGCTCTCGCAGGCCCGCGAAAAAGCCGCTTCGGCATAGGGCCGTGCGATTGTTGTGATGTCTCCGGCCATAGACGCGCCCTAGATCTGTTTCGCGAAGGAATCGACGAGGGATCCGTGCACGGCTGGATCGATCTCTTTCTGCAGGATCTTCTCCGCCGCAGCGACCGCAAGGACCGCGACCTTCTCGCGTAGCTCTTCGCGGGCCCGGTTGATTTCCTGGTCGATCTCAGCCTGTGCCGCGTGGACCAGTCGAGCACCTTCCTCACGGGCGTCCTGCTTCGCTTCGTCGACGATCTCGGCGGCGCGTTTTTGGGCCTGGCTCACGATGTCGGCCGCGTGGGACTTGGCCTCTTTCATGATCTCGGTGGCGCGGTGCTGACCGAGCTCCTGCTCCTTGTGGCCGCGCTCGGCCGCCGCCAATCCTTCTGCGATCTTGGTCTTGCGCTCCGCCAGCGCGTTGACGATCGGTGGCCACACAAACTTCATACAGAACCAGACGAAAACCGCGAAGGAGATCATCTGGAGGAAAAGAGTCAGGTTGATATTCATGCCGTTGCCTCGAAAGGGACGATAGTCTACGTCCGGACCTTGGGCCGGACCTTCGTCACACAGCGAACATCAAGTACAGACCCATGGCGATCGCGATGACCGGCAGGGCGTCGGTAAGACCCATAACAATGAAGAATTGCGTGCGGAGCATCGGGATCAGCTCCGGCTGACGTGCGGCGCCTTCGAGGAAGCGACCACCGAGTACGCCGATACCGACGGCAGCGCCGAGAGCGCCAAGACCCAGCATGAGACCGGCTGCGATGAAAACGACTGCTTGTGCGAGCTCCATGATTTCCCCCTTGTCGATGGGTGAGAGTTAAGTTGAAAGAACGTCGATCAGTGGTGCGCCTGGTGCGCCATGTCCAGGTAGACGATGGTCAACACCATGAAGATGAACGCCTGCAACGTGATGACCAGGATGTGGAAGATGGCCCACGCCAGCTGCACAACCCCGCCACTGACGCTCAGGACGATATTGTGCCCATACATGAGCGCGACCAAAATGAATATCATCTCGCCGGCGTACAGGTTTCCGAACAGGCGCAACGAGAGGGAGAGAGGTTTGGACAGGAGATTGATGCCTTCGAGCATCAGGTTGGCCGGCATACCCCACTTGCCGAACGGCTGCAGCGTCAACTCGCCGACGAAGCCGCCGGCGCCCTTCATCTTGATGCTGTAATACACGACCAGAAAGAATACCGTCAGGGACATGCCGAAGGTGGCATTCGGGTCGGTTGTAGGGACGACCCTGAGGAACACGTGGTGCGGATCCGCCCCGAAGAGAGAGGCCAGGTGCTGCAATAACCAGGGCAGCAGATCGACCGGGATCAGATCCATGAAATTCATCAGGAAGATCCAGATGAAGATCGTCAGGGCCAGCGGCGCGACCAGCGGATTCTTGCCGCTGAAGGAGCCGCGTACATTGTCTTCCACGAAGTCGACGATCCACTCGACGAAGTTCTGCGCCCCCGAGGGCTCCCCGGCGGTGACATTGTCGGCAACCTTTTTGAAGAACCAGAGAAAGAGGCAGCCAAGCAGGATCGAGAAAAACATGGTGTCGACGTTGACAGCCCAAAAGCCCATCTCGGCGGCTTCGTCCGTGCTGTGCGCGAAGCCCAGTCCATGCTCCGGGTGGCTCCCGAAGGTGAGGTTAGTCAGATGGTGCTTGATGTACTCTTGGGATGTCAGCGTTTCGGAAGAAGCCATCGATCATTTCTCACGTTTTTTTTTCGGCATCCCGGCGGACATCCCAACCGGACGCGATAACCGCAGGCAGCACCTGCACGGCGAAGTAGGCAACGAGCAGAGCGGGAAAATTCAATCTATCACTCGTCGTAAAGGCGATGACGAACAGTCCCAAAACCAGGAACAGCTTGATGATCTCCGCACCGTAAAACCGCATTAAGAGCGACCCCGGATCTTGGGCCCGGTACTGCCTGAGGACCCAGAAGGCGAAGATCGAGCTCGCCAGAAGGCACACAGCAGCCCCAAAAAGAACCGACAACGTAATCGATATTCCCAAAGGCAAGGCGGCTGCCACCAGAATGAGAGTCAGCGCAAGCTGTACGGCCAGGACTCTCTCGGGCCGCAGCACATCCGGCTGTTGCATCGGTTTTTCTTTATTTATAAGGATATAAATCCTCTATCCGGCCGCGCAGTATATGTCCTGCCCATTTCGGCGTCAAACCCCGATCAGCCTCGTCAATGCAGCCATCAGGCGACAATAATGATGCACTGCAACATCGACCATTGCAACCAAAACTTCATTTGATGTGGGCAAGGATCCCATCGAGCTCATCCAAGCTATTGTACGCAATGACCAGCTTGCCTGTGCCCCGATTGGCATGCTGGATCTGGACTCGCGCACCGAGCCGCTCTCCCAGGTCCTCCTGCAAGCGCCGGATATTGGGATCCTGAGACGGCTTGGACTCCGTTGACGCGGGCCCGTCCTGTGATTGAAGGCGACGTACCAGCCTCTCGGTCTCGCGGACGGAGAGACCGCGGGAGACTACTTGCCCGGCTGTTGAGCTCTGCAGCGGTCCCCGCAAGCCCAGAAGCGCACGCGCGTGCCCCATCTCCAGGCGCCCGTCTTGGAGGTATCGCTTGACGTCGTCGTTCAGCTCCAGCAGACGCAACAAGTTGGTCACGGTGGTGCGGGACCTGCCCACGGCCTCCGCGACCTGCTGGTGGGTAAGCCCGAACTCGCTCAGAAGGCGCTCCAGTGCGGCCGCTTCCTCCAGGGGATTGAGGTCTTCGCGCTGGATATTCTCGATCAGGGCGATGGCGATCGCGGACTGCTCGTCCACTTCCCGCACCACCACGGGGATCTTCGCGAGACCTGCCTGCTGGGCGGCCCTCCAACGCCGCTCGCCGGCTACGATCTGATATCGCCCGGCGCCGATCGGGCGCACTACAATAGGTTGAATCACGCCCTGGGCGGCAATGGAATCCGCCAAATCCCGGAGGCTGTCGGGATCGAACTCGCGCCTTGGCTGGTAGGGCCCGCGCGTGATCAGCTCGATAGGAAGGCTGGTAACCTCTGACGCCCCCGGCGGGTCTCCCACCGCCTCCAATCCGTCATCTTCCGTGCCGGTCGCTGTGTCCTGCATTCCGCCGAGCAGTGCATCCAACCCGCGCCCCAGGCCTTTTTTCTTGGCAGACATGGAAGATTTAATCGCTAGATTTCATTTGACATTGACCAAGAACATTGCGTTGGACAACGAAAGGGCGTGCTCGCGATGTCCATCCCAACCGCTAAGCAACGGCTGCCCGGCGTTTCTCCTGTCGGCGCAGAACCTCGCTGGCCAGGGCCAGATACGAAATTGCACCGCGGGAGCTCTTGTCGTAAAGCAAGGCCGGTTGCCCGTGGCTCGGGGCCTCGGCGAGCCGGACGTTGCGTGGAATAATGGTACGGTAGACCTGTTCGTTGAAGTGGGTGACCAATTGTGTCGACACCTGATTTGCCAGGTTGTTGCGCGGGTCATGCATGGTGCGCAGAATGCCCTCGATCGTCAGTGCACTGTTGCGACTGGACCGAATCTGATCGACGGTGTCGAGGAGGGCAGACAACCCCTCCAGAGCATAGTACTCGCACTGGATGGGGATCAAAACACCCTGCGCCGCCACCAGGGCATTGACGGTCAGCATATTGAGCGAAGGCGGGCAGTCGATGATGATGAGCTCGTAATCCTCGGCCACGGCGGAAAGGATATGGGCCAGGCGCCGTTCGCGCTGAGGTGAGCTCATCAGCCCGACCTCGGCGGCTGTCAGGTCGCCGTTGGACGGAAGCAGGTCGAATCCAGGGGCCGGCTCATCGACCCGCTCGAGGCAGTCTTGGAAAGACTGGTTTCCGAGCATGAGGTCACAGGTGGAGCTCTCCAGGCCGTTCTTGTCCACACCACAGCCCATTGTAGCGTTGCCCTGGGGGTCCATATCCACCAACAGCACGCGGCGCTTCATGGAGGCCAATGAAGCAGCGAGATTGACGGCGGTGGTGGTTTTGCCCACACCACCTTTCTGATTCGCAATGGCGATTGTTCGGACCATGATTGCTCAGTGGTACTGGACCTCGAGAAGGTGGCGGTCTGCTTCCAGAAAGGGCACCCTGATACGGTGTATCTTCAGGGCATCCGCGATTGGTTCGAACCCGTGCAGCTCGGTTGCTGCCGGCCGCTGCCCCTTCAGCACCAGCACGCGCGCCGGTCGCCCGGTCAGGCGCCACGACGCAGCCATGAGATCCGGGGTCCAGGCGACCGCCCGGCTGACAATGGTAGCGAATTTTCCCTCCGGGTGATACGACTCCGTCCTAGCGTGAATCGGCTTCGCATTCGAGAGCCCGAGCTCTGCCACGGCCTGTCGCAGAAAACGGATCTTCTTGCCGTTGCTGTCGAGCAGATGAAAGACGCGCTCGCGTGCGGCGACCGCAAGCGGGATACCGGGCAACCCCGGACCCGTGCCCAGATCGAGCAGGTTGTCTCCATACAGATAGGGTAGAACCGACAGGCTGTCGAGCAGATGCTTCGGAACCATCTCGAGGGGCTCGCGCACAGCCGTCAGATTGTAGGCCCTGTTCCAGCGCTCGAGGAGCAGGATGTACCGGATCATCCTGTCGGTTTGGTCGTCAGTCAGGGCCAGGCTCATCCGCTCGAGACCCGCCAGGAGCCGATCTCGCAGCGCGCCCTCATCGGTGGCTTCGGTCATCCAGATTGCCGCTTCAGATGGATGAGCAACAGAGAAACTGCGGCCGGCGTAACCCCTGGGATACGTGCCGCTTGGCCGACGGTCGCCGGCCGGACCCGTTGGAGCTTCTCACGAACCTCCGCCGACAGGCCCCGGATTCCCTCGATATCGAGATCCGGCGGCAGGCTCAGGGTCTCCTGCGCACGCTGGCGCTCGATCTCCTCGCGCTGACGGCCGATGTAGCCAGCGTACTTGCACTGGATCTCCAGTTGCTCCGCTACCTTGGGATCCGCAGCCCCCGGACCGAGTCCGGGCAAGCGCATCAGTGCCTGATAACCCACCTTGGGTCTTGCGAGCAGATCCAGTGCCCTGGTCTCGCGGCGAAGATCGTTACCGAGGACCTCGTTGAGAAGAATTGCATCGATCTCCTGCGGACGCACCCAGGTGCTGCCCAGCCTCCGGCGTTCAAGCTCGATGGCCTCGCGCTTGCGCTCGAAGCTCTGCCATTGCTCATCTCCAACGAGACCCAAACGGCGGCCGGTCTCGGTTAGGCGCAGGTCCGCATTGTCCTCCCGCAGGAGCAGTCGGTACTCGGCGCGGCTGGTGAACATGCGGTAGGGCTCGCCGGTACCGCGGGTAATCAAGTCGTCGACCAGCACCCCCAGATAGGCCTCGTCACGCCGCGGGCACCAGGCCTCGGCACCCCGCACCTGCAGAGCCGCGTTGAGACCGGCGAGGAGCCCCTGTGCCGCCGCCTCCTCGTAGCCGGTGGTACCATTGATTTGGCCGGCGAAGAAGAGCCCTTCGATGTAACGCGTCTGCAATGACGGATCCAGATCCCTCGGATCGAAGAAGTCGTACTCGATCGCATATCCCGGACGGGTAAGGCGGGCCTGCTCGAAACCGCGCATGGAGCGCACCAGGTCCTGCTGCACATCGAAGGGCAGGCTGGTGGATATGCCGTTGGGGTAAACCTCGCAGGTCTCGAGCCCCTCGGGCTCGACGAAAATCTGGTGGGCGCTCTTGTCGGCGAAGCGCACCACCTTGTCCTCGATGGAAGGGCAATAGCGAGGTCCGACGCCCTCGATCACGCCGGTGAACATGGGCGAGCGAGACAGGCCGGCGCGGATGATTTCGTGGGTGTGGCCATTGGTGTGGGCGATGTGACAGCACACCTGTCGCGGGTGGTCCTCGGCGCGGCTGAGAAAGGAGAAGACAGGCACCGGGTCGTCGCCCGGCTGCTCCTGGAGCACCGAGTAGTCGATGGTGCGCCCGTCGATGCGGGGCGGGGTTCCTGTCTTGAGCCGCTCGACCCGAAAGGGGAGCTCGCGTAACCGTCGGGCCAGCGCGTTGGAGGGGGGGTCGCCCGCACGACCGCCTTCATAGTTGCTGAGGCCGATGTGTATCCGACCGCCGAGGAAGGTACCGACCGTCAACACGACGGCGTGTGCGCGAAAGCGCAGGCCTATCTGGGTGACCACTCCTGCGATTCGTCCCTGCTCGACAATCAGGTCGTCCACCGGTTGTTGAAACAGATCCAGACCGTCCTGACGCTCGACCTTCCGGCGCACCGCGGCCTTGTAGAGCAACCGGTCAGCCTGAGCCCGGGTGGCACGCACAGCCGGGCCCTTGCGCGCGTTGAGGACTCGCAGCTGAATGCCCGCGACGTCGGTCGCGCGGGCCATCAATCCGCCGAGGGCATCGATCTCCTTGACCAGATGACCCTTGCCGATTCCGCCAATAGCCGGATTACAGCTCATCTGGCCGATGGTCTCGATGTTGTGGGTAAGCAGGAGAGTTCGTGCCCCGAGGCGCGCCGAGGCCAGGGCCGCCTCCGTCCCGGCGTGACCACCACCAACCACAATGACATCGTAAACGTCTGCCGCTAACATGGTGCGTCGCGCGGAATTTAAAAAACCAGCATATTAACCCATTGCACCCCGAGTCGAGACGTCGTCGGAGTGTGGTTTCCCTTCCCGAATCGGATCCTCATGTCGATTGAGCCAATCTCGCAAGCCCGAACCAAGCTGGACTCTGTCCTGGATCAGGCACAGGAGGTGATTCTGGGCAAAGAGCGCGAGCTGCGCCTGGCGCTCGCCTGCCTGCTCGCAGGTGGGCACCTTCTCATCGAGGACCTGCCTGGTGTCGGCAAGACGACCCTGGCCCACTTGCTGGCCCGGCTGCTGGGGCTGCACTACTCGCGCATCCAGTTCACAAGCGATCTGCTTCCGGCGGATATCCTGGGAATCTCTGTCTTCGAGCGACGCAGCGAGGAGTTCCGCTTCCATCCGGGCCCCATCTTCGCGCAGGTGGTGTTGGCCGACGAAATCAACCGCGCGACACCGAAGGCCCAGAGCGCGCTGCTCGAGGCGATGGAGGAGCGCCAGGTAACGGTGGAAGGACGGACACGGGCCCTGCCCGAGCCTTTTTTTGTGGTTGCAACCCAAAACCCGACTTTTCAGATCGGTACTTTTCCGCTCCCCGAGTCCCAACTCGACCGCTTTCTCATGCGCATCCAGCTCGGATATCCTTCCGCGAAGGCGGAGAAGATTTTGCTCGCCGGGGAGGATCGCCGGCGGATCCTGCAAAGATTGAGACCGACACTGTCGGGGAGCGAGCTTCTCGACCTGCAACGCCAAGTGGACCAGGTGCACCTGGCCCAACCCATCGTCGATTACTGTCATCAGATCCTGGTTTTTACCCGTCGTTCGAGTCGCTTCCTGCACGGGCTTTCGCCCCGTGCAGGGCTCGGAATCCTACGCAGCGCCAAGTCCTGGGCGCTGATTTCCGGCCGCCAGTTCGTGATACCGGAGGACGTGCAGGCTGTGCTTCCCGCCTGCGTGCCTCATCGGCTCCTCACCGGAGAAAATGAGGGTCCCACCGGCCACACGCAGATTGCGGAGTACATACTGGAAGGGGTGGCGGTGCCCTGACGCCGATTTGGCGATGCCGGGCAACCTCTTCTGGGATTTACCATGAAATGAAATGGTATCCGCCTGAGACGAAAACGGCCGATGCCAATCGCGCCATCAGGGCCACGGTGCAGCGTTGGTTTTCGGGTCTCGCCCGCCGATCGCCAGTCGATTCCGGGGGGGTCGCAAGGATCCAACGCCGCCATATCTATATTCTACCCACCGGAATGGGAGTCCTACTCGGCGTCGTGCTGATGCTGATGCTCCTCGGTTCCCTGAACTATCAAAACAACCTGGGGCTCCTACTGACATTCTTGTTGGTGTCGGTCGCGATCGTCGCCATGTTCCATACCTGGCTCAACCTGCTCGATTTGAGGATAGCGGCGCAAGGTGGATCACCGGTATTTGCCGGACAGGATGCCACCTTTTCCTTTCTCATCGAGGAGGACCGGATGCGGCCGCGAGGCGACCTGGTGATCCGGGTCGGCAAGCAGGCGACGAAGCCGATGCACCTGGATCGAGCCGGGTCCCGCTCCATCAGAATCGCCTTGCCGACCATCAACCGAGGCCGGATCGCCCCCGAGGGTGTCAGGGTCGAGACGCGTTATCCGCTGGGGCTGTTTCGGGCCTGGAGCTACCCGCAGACAAACGCCCGCGTAACGGTTTATCCGCGCCCGGCCGCCCGGAGTCCGGCATTTCTACAGCTACCGACCGTGAAGCCCAACGACCAGGGAGACTTAGGCATGGGCGCCGACGATTTCGTGGGTCCGCGCGACTACCGCCCTGGAGACTCCCTCCGGCGCCTCGACTGGAAGGCACTGGCGCGTGAGCGCGGACTCGTGGTCAAGCAGTTCGGCGGGGATCGGGCGGCACAAGTCTGGATCGATTGGGATCAGCTACCGGCGCTCGATACCGAAACCAGGCTCAGCCTGCTCTGTCGGCAGGTGCTCAACGCGACCAAACAAGGCCTGAGCTACGGCCTGCGGCTTCCCCGCAGTTCGGTTCCCGCGGGTCGCGGGGAGATCCATAAGCATCTCTGCCTCAAGGTCCTCTCTGGTTTCTAGTACGCCATGGACAGACGCGTCGACGCGAGGGAAACATGAAAGCGGCTTCTGGCCGTGCACGTTCCCTTTCCGGGCTCCTCATGAGCAGGATGAGCGGAACCAAGCGGCGGCCACGCGCGAGCTCCCGCAACACCAAGCTACCCTATTCAGAACGGCCGCGAGACAGCCAGGTGTTGGCCATGACCCTTCTGATCGGATTGGCCTGGCTGCCGCTGATTCCTGACATCGAGCCTGCACCAAGCGTTTACATTGGATTCCTGTTGGTGCTTCGGTTGGTCGCCCAGCGTTGGCCGGCCCTCTCCCCGGGTCGCTGGATTCTGCTTCCCTTGACGCTGGCCGGTATCGCCGGCGTTTTCGGCAGCTATCAGACCTTCGTCGGCCGGGACGCCGGCACGGCTTTGCTCACCACCATGTTGGTGCTCAAGCTTCTGGAAATACGGCGGCTTAGGGATGTCCGGGTCGAAACCGTCCTATTCGGTTTCCTGTTGGTCAGCCAGTTCCTGTTCGACCAATCACCACAGCGCGCCCTCTACCTGACGCTCCTGCTGCTGCTCGATATCGCCCTGATGGCGGACCTGAGCGCGCGGACGGGAAAAGGCAATCAGGTCGTTCTTTCTGCCGTGCGGACCGCCGGCAAGCTCTTCCTACAAGCCCTACCGCTGGCGCTGGTCCTGTTCGTGCTTTTTCCGCGTCTCGATTCCCCGCTATGGAGCCTGCCGGATCCTGTGCAAAGAGGGCGGACCGGGATGTCGGACTGGCTGGAGCCAGGTTCCCTGAGCGAGGTCGTCCTGTCCGGCGAGACCGCTTTCAGGGTGAAATTCGAGGGGCCGATACCCCCTGAGGACAAGCTTTTCTGGCGAGGGACCATCACCTGGCATTCAGACGGCCGGCGCTGGACCGGCTGGCCTGACGGCGTGCCTCTGGGCAGCGCAGAAAAACCGATTGCGTCGGAGGACGAGATAGCCTATCAAGTGGACCTGGAACCCAGCGGCAAGCGCTGGTTGTTTGCCCTGGACCTGCCGCTTCGGGTCGACGGAAAGGCTCGTATCCTTTCGGACTTCCAGGTTCTGGCATTATCGCCGGTCGAGGACAACCGGATCTATCGGGCCGTCTCGGCTCTGAGCTATCACACGGGCAAGCTAAGCCCGGAGCAAAAGCAGGTCGGGACCCAGCTGCCCGACAACGTGACGCCACGCATGCGGGAACTGGTCGCTGGTTGGCAGCAGGATGGAGCAAGCGGAGGAGTGCTTGTGGGCCGTGCCCTCGACTTCTTCAGGGAGAATCCATTTCACTATACCTTGTTTCCGCCACGGCTCGGCGCCAACCCGACCGACGCCTTTCTGTTCGAGACCCGAAAAGGATTCTGTGAGCACTACGCCAGCAGCTTTGCTTTGTTGATGCGCATCGGCGGTGTACCCGCCCGCATCGTGCTCGGCTATATGGGCGGCGAGTACAATCCGATCGGGGACTACCTGATCGTACGTCAGTCGGACGCGCACGCCTGGGTGGAGGTCTGGCTGGACGGCGAGGGTTGGGTGAGGGTAGATCCAACCTCAGCCGTGGCGCCTGAACGGGTGGAACGGAGCGCTCTTCTGGAAGGGCTCGCATCCGGCACACCAATGCGCTTCCGGATCGAGGACGCAAGCACCTTGCTCCGGTGGGCCCATCACTTGGGTCTGCTGCGAGACGCCATCGAAACCGGCTGGCGCAACTGGGTACTGAATCTCTCCAGCGCCAGACAGCAACGGATGATCGAGACGCTGGGGCTGGGCGCCCTGCACGAATACGGTCTCACCCTCGCGCTGATCACGTCCGCCGGCGCCGTGCTTGGCCTGCTGCTTGTCGCCCTCACCCGAACCGCTCGGCCACAGGACCCGCTGGAGAGAATCTACGAGCGCTTCTGCCACAGGCTCGCTCGCATCGGCCTGCCGCGGCGCTCCAGCGAGGGACCCGTGGCTTACTCACGACGCGTAATTGCGGCGCGGCCAGACATGCGCCCGCCGGTCGAAGCGTTTATTGCTCGCTATGTTGCGCGGCGCTACGGAGCAAGCGCAGGGCCGGAAAATCTGAAGGAGCTGCGACGCCAGCTGCAGCGCTTTCGACCGCTCCGGAAGAGGGGCCATTAGTCGCGAGCCGGATGCTTGAAAGTGCGTTTGTACAGTTTCCAGCGGTTGAGCGCAGCCGCACCCCAACCTGGTCGATAACTGGACCAACTCCCTGAACACCCGCATTTCGAACTGGAAGGTCGCTCACTTTCCGATACAAAAGTTGGAGAATATTTGCCCTAGTAGCTCGTCCGACGTAAATTCCCCGGTGATCTCTCCGAGCGCCTGCTGGGCCTGTCGCAGGTCCTCCGCCACCAACTCGAAGGCGGCGGTGCTCTCCAAGGTTTCCGCCGCGGAACTGAGGTTCGAGCGTGCCCGCTCCAGTGCATCCAGATGACGGCGCCGAGCGATAAACTCACCTTCACCGGATCCCCGAAAGCCGATTGCGGTCTTGAGGTGCTCTCGCAACTGGTTCATTCCGGCACCGGTTCGGGCGGAGATTGCGACCTCCGCTCGCGTAGCCGTCTCGCGCACACCCGCCGGATACCCGGTCAGGTCGATTTTGTTGCGTATGAAGGATACGGGTACATGATCCGGTAGAGCACCGGGGTCGAAGCCGGTATGTTTCGGGTCCGATTGGGTATCGAAAACCCAGAGAACAAGATCCGCCTGGTCGATCTGCTCCCACGCACGCCGGACACCCTCCTGCTCGATGGGGTCGCGGGCGTGGCGCAACCCGGCCGTATCGATGACGTGCAAGGGCATACCGTCGATTTGGATCTCCTGATGAAGCAGATCCCGAGTCGTACCGGGGATGTCGGTGACGATTGCGACATCCGTTCCGGAAAGGGCATTGAGGAGGCTCGACTTGCCTGCGTTGGGGGGACCGGCGATCACCAGATTGAGGCCTTCGCGAATCAGTCGTCCCTGATGGGCACTAGCCAATAACGCCTCGGCGTCGCCGACAAGAGTGTGCAGATCGGCTGCGACGTGGGAGGTAGAGATCAAGTCGATATCCTCATCCGGAAAATCGATCGTCGCCTCGAGGTAGGTGCGTAAGCGAACCAGTCCGTCGTTCAACCGCTCGACCCGGCGCGAAAGCTCTCCCTGCAGTGTGCGGCCGGCCAATCTCGCTGCGATCTCGGTGGTGCTCTGGATCAGATCGGCGATGGCCTCCGCCTGGGCCAAGTCGAGCTTGCCGTTCAGAAATGCGCGCTCGCTGAACTCACCCGGTCGGGCAGGGCGCGCGCCGAGCTCCAGGGTACGGCGCAGCAACAGATCTAGAACAATCGGTCCGCCGTGCCCCTGCAGCTCCAGCACATCTTCGCCGGTAAAGGACTTAGGGGCCGGAAAGAACAGGGTGATCCCCTGATCGATGACCTCACCATCCGCGGCGCGGAAACGAGTCAGGGTTGCGAGACGCGGCTCGGGTAAACGGCCGATGAGTCGCTTGGCGATCTCGACGACGAGAGGTCCAGAAATGCGGACGATGCCGACACCGCCAAAGCCAGGTGGCGTTGCGATGGCTGCAATGGTGTCGGACGCCATTGCAGCCATGAGTCGCAGAATCTATGCCTCGGCGCTTGATGTCAGGTCCGGGCCTTCGCCGCTGCCTTCTCAATGTTTTGAGTGATGTACCATTGTTGCGAAATGGACAGGATATTGTTCACGACCCAGTAGAGAACGAGTCCGGACGGGAAGAAGGCGAAGAATACCGTGAACACGAAAGGTAGGCTCATCATCACCTTTGCCTGAATTGGATCCGGGGGCGCCGGATTTAGCTTCTGCTGGATAAACATGGACACACCCATGATGAGGGGCAGCACGAAGTAGGGGTCAGGATCAGATAGATTATTGATCCATAAAGCAAACGGTGCGTGTCTCAGCTCGACGCTCTCGAGCAGGACCCAGTAAAGCGCTATAAATACGGGGATCTGAACAACAATGGGGAGACACCCTCCCAGGGGATTGATTTTTTCTTTCTTGTACAGCTCCATCATGGCCTGATTCAGGCGCTGCTTGTCATCGCCGTATCGATCCTTGAGGGCTTGCATGCGAGGCGTCATCTTTCGCATGTTGGCCATGGACTTGTAGCTGGTTTCGGACAACTTATAGAAAGCCGCCTTGATCAGGATGGTGAGGAGGATGATGGACCAGCCCCAGTTTCCGACGACCGCGTGAATCTTGCTGAGCAACCAGTGGATGGGCTGAGCCAGGATAGTCAACCAGCCATAATCGACCGCGAGATCCAAACCGGGTGCGATTGAGGACAAGGTGTCCTGCAACTTGGGCCCGACGAAGAGACGGTTCTCGAAGGTTTTCGAGGCGCCATTGGGCAAGGTCGCCGGTTCGGAGTACTGTCCGATGATATAACGCGCGTTGTCGAGGACGTTTGTGTAAAAGGTCTCGACGACCTCGGCCGGGGGAATCCAGGCGGACATAAAATAATGCTGGATCATCCCTATCCAGCCGCCGGATACGACGCGCTGCAGCTTGTCGTCACGCATCTTGTCGAACGACACCTTGGCGTACTTGTCCTCGGGACTGTAGTAGACGCCGCCGGTATACGTATGGACGAACCGCGTAGCGTTCGGATCGACCAAATCGGTCCTCTGGAGCTGCTCGTAGGAACGAACAGCCGGTAACGGTGAGCCAGTCTTGTTGGTCACCACCTGGGAAAGATCGATCACATAGCTGCCGCGTTGAAAACGGTAGTGTTTCTTTACCTCGACACCGGAGGGGTGGGTCCAGAGAAGCTCGACAACAAGCTCGTTCTGCTCGGGTTCAAGGACGAAGCTGTCCTGAACGCTGGAAAAGATCGCCTCATGCGTCGGCAACAGTCCTTTGTTACCGCCAAGAAGCCCAGATTGGGCAATGAACATGTTCGGCGCGTTTGGCTTGAGCAACCGGAACTTCGTCCCCGGATCGTCGGCCCTAACGGCGTAGTCCTTCAACCAGGCGCTGACGACAGTTCCCCCGCGCCTCGAGATCTGCAATTTCAGCACGTCGGTTTCTATCTGTATGAGATCTTGGCTCGCTGTCGACTCGGCGATAACAGGGGGCACTTGCATGCTGGGCGTGGGCGTCTGCGGCGCCTCCGAAACATCCGGTATCCCGTTCGATATGGCGGCATTCTCGATTACAGACGGTTGTTGGACTGTTTCCGGCGCGGTTATCGGACGTCCGTAGTCCTTCATCCAAGCCTGATAGATAAGTAGCAGGACGACGGCGAGAGCAAAGAACAGCAAAAGGCGCAGATTATCCATGTGACGTGTCGTCTGATTTTTGCGGGACTGGGTCATACCCGCCAGGATGCCAGGGGTGGCACCGTAGGATGCGCCGAAGGGCAAACCAGGTGCCTCGTACCGCTCCGTGGGACTCCACCGCCTCGACAGCATACTGCGAGCAGCTGGGGTAGAAACGGCAATGGTTCCCCAGCAGAGGGCTGATCAAGTATTGGTAGCCGCGGAAGAGGCCAATCAATAAATTGCGCATAGTTGATCCCGAACGCTTGTCCAATGCGCGGAGAGGGAGGAGAAGAGCCGGCCGTTCGGCAAGGTCACGGCACTACGGCGACAAAGCACTACGAGGTCGATCCCATGAAGATGATGGCGGCGCTGGCGAAAGCTCTCGCGAACAACGCGTTTAATACGGCTGCGGTCAACCGCCCGACGGGCGTTTTTTTTTGATATCGCAAGTCCGATGCGTGCCGGTCGATGACCGTTCGGTCGCGCTAAAACCGTAAAGCAAGAATCTATCGATTTCGCCGGTTGCGCAAAAACCTTTCGAAAATCCGCCGGTCGCCTCAGGCGTGCCAAGCGCGCCAAGCGCGAATCGGCGTGACCTCCGGGCAGTTCGCGGTTCAGGACGACACGCGCGCTCTTCCCTTTGCTCGACGTGCCGTGAGCACCTTGCGCCCGCTACGGGTGGCCATACGTGCACGAAAGCCGTGCGTTCGAGCGCGCTTGAGCCGGCTTGGCTGAAAGGTTCTTTTCATGTTTGAGCTCCAAAAAGCGCGAGCTTTGGTTAAAGCCAGCAAACTGATAACAAAAAGATTTCGGATTATATTTTTTCCGTGCAACGAGGTCAACGTCGCTGATCCTTTCCTTGCCTGATACGCTTGTGGATAAGTGTTGGAATCCGAGATAGACTCCTACCAAATAAAGACGGTTTTTTCTTCCGTGGATTTCACTATATCGCCACCCAGTTGCGATACCGCGGATTCCGCCGACAAAGAATTCCTACCTTGGAGGTCGAGCATCCGTGGGAGTCTGGAATCAATGTATATCCTGTCTCAAAAGCGATCTGACAACAGCAGAATACAACACCTGGATCCTGCCCCTTCAGGCAGCCGAAGAGGACAGGCAGATTAAACTGTACGCCCCGAACCGGTTCGTTCGAAATTGGGTTAGGGAGCACTACGAGCAACGGATCATCGAGATGTGTGCCCATCTGAGTGATGGGAGAATCGCGACGATTTTGTTCGAAGTCGGATCGCTGCAACGTGCCGTCGAAACTATCGAAAACAAGAGAGCAAAGGGCGCCGCTCGGGAGCCACTATACCAAGAAGGTGTTGCGGAGCGACGTTCCGCGAGCAATCTGAGCGCCGAGTTCACCTTCGACACTTTTGTCGAGGGCAAGTCGAATCAAATTGCTAGAGCGGCATCGATACAAATAGGCGAGAACCCCGGTGTCGCCTACAACCCCTTGTTCTTATATGGGGGTGTCGGGCTGGGAAAGACGCATTTAATGCATGCCGTGGGAAACACGGTGCTAGCGAGTAATCCGTCGGCACGAGTCGTGTATGTCCACTCGGAACGGTTCGTCGCCGACATGGTGAGGTCGCTGCAGCACAATCGTATCGATGAGTTCAAAAAACGCTATCGGACCGTTAATGCGCTTCTCATCGATGATGTTCAGTTTTTCGCGGGAAAGGAGAGGTCGCAGGAGGAGTTCTTTCATACTTTCAACGCATTATTTGAATCAAGACAACAAATCGTGTTATCCAGCGACCGCTTTCCAAAGGAAGTAAGCGGTCTAGAAGAAAGACTAAAGTCGAGATTCGGCTGGGGCCTTACGGTTGCGATCGAACCACCAGATTTGGAGACGCGCGTTGCTATCCTGCAGAGCAAAGCGACACACATAGGTATTGACCTACCCGAGGACGTTGCTTTTTTTGTCGGGCGGCGTATCCGTTCCAACATTCGGGATCTCGAGGGGGCATTGAAGCGTCTCGTCGCAAATTCTCAGTTTACCGGAACACCAATCAACCTAGAGTTCGCCAAGGAAGCACTTAGGGATATGCTTGCCGCCCAAGACAAGCAGGTAACCATGGAGAACATACAGAGAACAGTTTCAGAGTACTACAAGATTCGAACTGCGGATCTTCTCTCGAGTAAGCGCAGCAGATCGATTGCGAGACCTCGCCAGGTCGCCATGGCTCTGTCCAAAGAGTTGACGAAGCACAGCTTGCCTGAGATAGGTAACGCCTTTGGCGGAAGAGATCACACAACTGTGCTCCATGCGACGAGAAAGATCAAAAGCTTAAGGGAAACTGACGCGAGTATAGAAGAAGACTACAAGAACCTGTTACGAACTCTGACAGCTTGATGTGGATAACCTTTGGAAAACTTTTTTCAGCAGAGCAGAATTTTCAAGTCCACAGATTATCAACAGGAACCAATTAGGTATTTGCTTTAAAAATATACGTGTAACGAATTGAAAAGACGAAAGTAATTAACTTCGTTCAGTTTTCCACAGCGCTTATTACAATCATAAAGTAAAAAATTATAGAGATAAAAAAATGCAGATCCGTGCAGATCGTGAATCCCTTATACCAGTGCTGACTAGGGTTGGAGGTGTTGTGGAACGCCGGCAAACACTTCCGATACTGGGTAACGTGTTGATATCGGCGAGCGAGGATTCGGTGCAGATTACGGGTACCGACTTGGAAGTTGAAATTCGGGGGAAGGCACAAGCGGTCGTAGAACGAACAGGAGAAATAACGCTACCGGCAAGGAAGCTCATCGATATTTGTCGCGCACTTCCGGAGGGCGTAGAGGTATTGTTGAAGGTAGAGAATGACCGAGCATCGTTGGTTGCAGGCCGGAGTCGGTTCACGCTAAGCACGCTCCCAGCGAGCGATTTTCCGTCCATGGATCGAAACGCGGGGATGGAGAGCATCGAGGTCCCTCAGCGAACCCTTAAGTATCTTCTCGAAAAGACGGCCTTTGCGATGGCGCATCAGGATGTTCGCTACTATCTCAATGGCCTACTCCTGGAAGTAAAAGCGGATCGGCTTGTCACTGTCGCAACAGATGGGCATCGTCTAGCGAAAGTGGAGGAGGAAATGACGCTGGGGATAGAAGAAGAAATGCAGATTATTCTTCCGAGGAAGACGGTACTCGAGCTCAATCGGCTACTTGTAAGTGAATCGGATACAAGCGTTCGGATGGATATCTCGGAAAAAATATTTAGAACCTTTATTGGCGATACGGTGTTAACCTCAAAGTTGGTAGACGGTCGGTATCCCGACTATGAAAGGGTTGTGCCGCCGAGTCCCGAACGAGTTGCCTATGCGGACAAGGAATTGCTCAGGCAAGCGTTACTGCGGACAGCCATTCTGTCGAACGAAAAGTACCGGGGGGTTCGTTTTAGCGTGAGCGAAAGTGAGCTAAAACTCCAGGCGCATAATCCAGAGCAGGAAGAGGCCGAAGAAGAAATGGAGGTTATATATTCGCAAGAACCGACGGTAATTGGGTTTAACGTTGGATATCTGATCGATGTATTGAATGTACTAGAGGATGATGAGGTGGAAATCGGATTCAAGGACTCGGACAGCAGTGCGATACTGAGAAACAAAGGCAAAGAGAACGAGACCTTTGTTGTTATGCCAATGAGGCTGTAGAACTTGGTGAGGGATGGTCGGCGATGTGACTCGATTGAAAAAATTCAGCCTCCGATTCAATGTTTTTGGGTGGTCAGCGTGCATATTGGATCGCTGGATTTATCGAATCGCAGAAACATCGTGAGGCTGAAGGTAGAACCGGCGGCAAAGTAAATTGGATTATTGGAGGGATTGGTTGGAGGAAAACGACATTTTTGAGTCGGCTTTGTTGCAGGCGTGAGTGTGTACGTTTCGCGATGCAAACCAACGGCCGCCGGTTAGGAAAGGGACTAATCGACTGAAGGTTGTTAGACGGATAGAGAAAGATGGCATAGAAGAGACGATAGAGAAATGGTCGCGTGGCGTCGAGGAAAAGTACTTTATGAGGACGGTGAACCTGTACTTCGGGTGCAAGACCTGAAAAATATTTTGAGATCCGATTGCTGGGCGAAGCTTCACGGAAGCTACTGGTAGCGGATCCGAAAATTGGAAGGTTGTTTCTCGATTTGAAGCTGTTCCACGTGGAACATGAGCATTGGGATCGGCTTAGGGCTTTCC
>JAJDOL010000226.1 GCA_022340195.1 Chromatiaceae bacterium | reverse complement strand
CGATTGACGCAGCGACATGGGAGACAGGCGCAGGCGCTCCAGGTAGTCGGTGATTTGGCCGAAGACGGTGCCCTGTGCGCAGCCGCTGGTGACCGTGCGATGGGCCAGCTTCCGGTCCAGGTCGCTGACGCCGTCGAAGGTGGTGACGGCGACTGCTTCGGTTTCCCAGTCGACCTGTATCGAGTCGACCGACTCCAGGCAGGGAACCAGGCGCTGGTTGCGCAGATAGCCGAGAACCAGCAGCTCCGGGTGGGTCCCCAGGGTCATCAGGGTGACGACCTCCCGTTTGTCGATGTACAGGGTCAGGGGCCGCTCGCCGGCGATATGACCCTCCCGCGGCTCGCCCTGCTCGTCGACGGCGACGACCGGGAAGGCCGGCTCGAGGCCGGCATCGCTCAACAGAGGGACGTAACGGGTCTCGGGCTCCGGCGTAGCCATTCTAGCCTCCTGTCGCATTCATGTGCCGGAAGATCAGGGGTTGGGCACTGAGATCGAAGTCGTGCCCGCGCGGCTTGACGGCCATGGCCGCCACGATGGCTCGCTTGACCGCTTCGTCGTCCAGCGGGATGGCGCGCAGGACGCGGCGCAGATCGACGGAATGCTCCTGGCCCAGGCAGAGCAGCAGCCGGCCCTCGGCGGTGACTCGAACGTAGTTGCAGTCGCCGCAGAAGTCGTGGCTACGGGGGGAGATGAAGCCGATGCGGGTGTCCTGCCCGGGAATACGGTAATAGCGGGCAGGGCCGCCTGTGCTCTCCGTGGTCGGCATCAGCTCGAAACGGGCGGCCAGGTCCCGTCGGATCGCGTCGCTGGAATAGTGCGCCTCGCCCCGATCGTGGTCGCCGATCAGCCCCAGGGGCATCTCCTCGATGAAGCTGATGTCGAGTCCGCGGTCCAGGGCGAGCTCCAAGAGATCCATCACCTCGTCATGGTAACATTGTCTTCGGCGAGCAAGCGGCTGGGCAATCGATTCGATTCCCTTTCGACCGAGTGCCGCCGGTCTCGACATGCGGCGGCACGACCGTGACTGGCGTTTAGGCCCTGGCAATATTGAGACGGCGGTGGCGTTCGGGTAGGCTTGCGAGCCAACGTCGCTCCGACCCTCGGAAGCCTGGTGCCCTCCGACCGTGCTGCGCTCTCCTTACCTCTACGTGCCGCTGCTCGCGCTCTTGGTTGGCGCCTATTGGCTCCACGCCTTGCAGGTCCCCTTCTGGCAGGACGACTTTCACTTTCTCGGTGTTGCGAGGTCGGCACGGGAGGCCGGTGAAGGTTGGGCTTCCGTCTTCTGGCCGGGTGAGAAGAGCATCTTCTGGCGCCCCCTCAGCGAAGGCCTCTATTGGCGTTTCGTCGAGGGGGCGTTGGATGCGGATCCGTTGGCGGCTCATGCGGTCAACCTCTTGTTCCTGATTGCTGCCACTCTCGCCGTCGCCTGGCTGGTCGCAGACTATGCGCCTCTGGTCGCACCCGGTGCTGATCCACGCAAGGCCTTCATGGCGGCTGGACTCCTCTATGGTATCCATGCCGCCCACCTTATCCCCGCTATTTGGGCGACCGCGGTCCATAGCTCCATGGTGGTACTGTTCGCGGCCCTGGCACTGCGCTTCTGGGTGTCGGCACTGCGAGATTCACCGGCTGGTTGGAGTCCGGGCCTCCTCTCGGCACCTGTATTCCTGCTGCTCGCATTGTTGAGCAAAGAGAACGGGATTCTGGTGTTGCCTCTGGGCGCATTGTTGACTGCCTCGGTGTGGGACAGGCTTCGCCCGAGCCGAGCCGCTTGGAGGATCGCGGGGGTCTCGCTATTGCTGGCCTCGGGGTGGCTGTGGATACGCCAAGAGATGGTCGTCGTGCCCTCTGGGGCCTACGAGATGGGCATTGGGATCAACGCGGTGCGTAATCTTACGGCCATGGGCTTGTTTTTCTTCAACGTGCCCCGTGAATCCTTGCGCTTCATGCTGGAGCAGCAGTCAGCCCCAGCGACCCTCTGGGCGCTGGCCTGTGGCCTAGCCCAAGCCGCGGCGGTGTGGGTGGTCCTGGCAGCTGCGAGGCCCCGCTTGCGTCTTCGAGCATGGTTGGCGGCGATTGCCTTCTTTCTGATTGCCAGTGCGCCTTACCTGCTTTTCTCATGGAATTCCTATGCCTACTACATCAGCCTTGGGTTAATCGTGTGGCCTTTCCTCGTGGCGGTGGCGCCATTGTCCGCCAGGAAGGCACGGCTGGTGCTGGCTGCGGCCCTGATTTCGTCAGGGCTTTCCGTGGCCGGAAACTACGCTCTCGACTACCCGGCCCTACTGGCCCGGGCAGAGTGGGCCAACCGACAGCTGGCGAACATTAGCGCTCAGTTCCCGGCCGTCGCCGAGCGTGCCCGCGCGCGGGGGATTGAGGTCCTTGTCGAAAACCGGCACAAGTTCCTCGGCATCGGTATTCCCGGGCTCGCCTATGAGCTTGATCTTTCCCCCCAAAAAATTCGGGTAGTCGCACCACAAGAGCCGGTTTCCAGCGCTTCGGTTAGACTGGTCATACCGGATAGCGGCGACGCCCGTTTCGAGTGATTGGTTGGGAAGGCAGAAGAGCGGCTTGCTTTGACGATACAACGGCATTCACAGCTGTGCAGTGGGTGTCAATGCTATGGGCGAGGCGGGACCACTAGCTGCAGCGCCGGTGGAGCTATCTGCCCCACCTTCTGCGGTATGTGCTTGTTCTCCACCTGCGGTTTGGAGCTCAATGCAAGCACCTTTGGTGAGCGCATTCGATTGGATACCCCCCTATCAAAAAGACAGGTTGCCTTGATTGGGCTGCGGCTGCGGCCCTACGTCGAGATCGCGCGCTTCGATCACTGGTTTAAGAACGTCTTCATGCTGCCAGGCATGGCGCTTGCCTGGCTCTTGGTCGACGTGCCGCTCCAGAGCGTTCTGGTTCCCGGCTTGGTTGCTCTGTTCAGTACCGGACTCGTCGCCTCCGCCAACTACGTCATCAACGAGTGGCTGGATGCGGCGTTTGACCGCCACCACCCCATCAAGCGCAGCAGGCCTTCCGCGCTTGGAAACGTGCGCGCCCCTTACGTGTACGCCGAATACCTGCTCTTCGCCAGTCTCGGGCTCGGCTTCGCCGCATTGCTTAGCCGCGAGTTCGTCTTCTTTTCCCTGCTCTTACTGCTTATGGGTGTGCTCTACAACGTGCGCCCGTTCCGTGCCAAGGATCGCGCCCTGCTAGATGTGCTCAGCGAATCGGTCAACAATCCGCTGCGACTGCTGCTGGGCTGGAGCGCTATCGTCAGCGGCCAACTGCCGCCGTCCTCTATCCTGCTCAGCTACTGGATGGGCGGCGCCTTCCTCATGGCGATGAAGCGCTATGCCGAGTATCGTTTCATCAACAACGCCGAGCGGGCCACGCTCTATCGCCGCTCCTTCGGCTACTATACAGAGGAAAAGCTGCTCCTCTCGTCGTTTTTCTACGCGATCCTGTCCGCCTTCTTTCTGGGGATCTTCCTCATCAAGTACCGCATCGAGCTCATCGTCTCGCTGCCCTTCTTCGCCCTCCTGTACGTCTGGTATCTGCACATCGCAATGAAGCCCCATTCGGCCACCCAGGCACCCGAGAAGCTCTACCGCGAGCCGGCATTCCTCGCTTACGTCCTGTTCCTCGCTGGGCTGGTCGGGGCCTTGTTCTTCATTGATCTGCCAGCACTCAACATACTGGTGGAGCCGCTCAGATTCAGACCAAAATGACGACCATCAACCTTGAGCTCTTGGTTCGGTATATCGCGGCTGGCACCTTCGCCGTTGCGGTGCACTACCTCATTTTGATCCTGATGGTGGAGGGCATGACGATCGATGCGACGTTGGCATCGGCGTGCGGCTTCGCATTCGGCGTGAGCGTCAATTATCTGCTGCAGTATTACTGGACCTTCCGCAGCTCCGGCTCCCATACCAGGCGGTTCCCGCTCTTCGGTTTGGTCGCTGTCGCCATGCTCGGCCTCAACGCGGCCATCTTCTGGGGGCTGCATGAGCGCGCGGGCGTGAACTATTTGATCGCGCAGGCGGTCGCCATCGGCGTGGTCTTTGTGTTCAACTTCGTCATTAACGCTCGTTACACCTTCGCGCGCATTGACGCTTCAGGCTAAGGTAAGCCTCTCGCTTCACTTTCCAATTTTTCTCTTTCTTTCTATCGGTTATGAACCACTGCGCCGATGCTCGGCCTGGAAGATCAGCATGGATAAACATGAACCGACACGTTGTGCATGGGTCGGTAAGGACCCGCTCTACCAGACCTACCACGATGCCGAGTGGGGCGTGCCACTACACGACGAGCGCGGCCTGTTTGAATTTCTGGTTCT
>JAJDOL010000155.1 GCA_022340195.1 Chromatiaceae bacterium | reverse complement strand
CTACCTGAAGAAGACCTTCGATGCGGAGAGCGCCTATAAACGGCGCAAGACCGATTTCAACGAGCTGGAGATGGGCGACATCGTCCCCTTTGATATCTTCAAGAATATTGCCCGTGCAGAGTGGGACACCCTGATGTTCTTTTACGGGGTGATCCTCTGTGTCGGCGGAGTGGGCTTTATCGGTTACCTGGCTCTCAGCTCCGAGGTCATGTACGTTCAATGGGGAGCTACAACGGCCAATGTGATGGTGGGTATCCTGTCCGCTATCGTCGACAACATCCCTGTGATGTTCGCGGTCCTGACCATGCATCCGGATATGTCCATGGGCCAGTGGCTGCTGGTGACCATGACCGCTGGGGTAGGCGGCAGCATGCTGTCTATCGGCTCGGCCGCGGGTGTGGCCCTGATGGGGCAGGCGCGGGGCATGTACACCTTCTTCAGCCATCTCAAGTGGACACCGGTGATCGCGTTGGGCTACGCGGCCAGCATCCTCGCCCATTTCTGGGTCAACAGCGGTCAATTCCTGCTTCCTGCCGCAAAATAGCTCGAAAGGGAAGATCCGGGATGGCCCGGGTCTTCCCTCCCCCCAAGTCATCCCGTTACCCACATCTCTCGATCCTCACACGGAGACACGGAGTCGGCGGTAATTCGGCGTAGCTGAAATAGGCTCAATCCTTCCGCAAGCGCCCGTATCGGGGGTCGATCCGCGGTGCAGCGGCATCGCGGACGCTGCTTCGGGCTACATGATTCTTCGACCGATCGCGCCGGTCGGATCGACCACTCCATGGCTCGATTCGGCAAATGCGCATGTTATCTTATGGGCCGCGCCGATCCGACTTGTCACCATCGAGGAGGAAAAATTGAGAAAAAATCGAAAAGCGCTTCTCCCGCTTGGAGCATTGCTGGCCGCGGTTCCCGGGGCCCTCTGGGCCTCCACCGGGGGTGGAGAGAACCTCGATCTCACCAGCCACACCGTGGGTATCGTAGCCCTGGTCATCTTCGTCGTGGCCTACGGTTTCGTGATGGCGGAGGAGTTCACCCACCTGCGCAAGTCCAAGCCGGTGCTGCTGGCCGCCGGCGTCATTTGGGCCATGATCGCGTTGGTCTACGCGAATCATGGCCTGCCCCACGCTGCGGAGCACGCGATTCGGCTCAACATCCTGGAGTATGCCGAGCTCTTCCTGTTCCTGCTCGTGGCCATGACCTACATAAACTCCATGGACGAGCGGCTGGTATTCGATGCCCTGCGCGCCTGGTTGGTGCGCTCGGGCTTCTCCTACCGAAAGCTGTTCTGGCTCACCGGTGTGCTCGCCTTTTTCATCTCACCG
The DNA here is from genome assembly GCA_022340195.1 of Chromatiaceae bacterium. GTDB lineage: Bacteria > Pseudomonadota > Gammaproteobacteria > Chromatiales > Chromatiaceae > Thiosymbion. Next base: position 2,180 of record JAJDOL010000155.1, on the reverse strand, counting down.
GTAGCCGACAACCTGACCACCGCCCTGCTCATGTGCGCCGTGGTGTTGGCGGTGGGCCGGGACAATCCGCGCTTCGTTTCGCTCTCCTGTATCAATATCGTGGTGGGTGCCAACGCCGGAGGTGCCTTCAGTCCCTTCGGCGATATCACGACCCTGATGGTCTGGCAGAAGGGGATCGTGGACTTCTGGACCTTTTTCCTGCTGTTCATCCCCGCGGTCGTCAACTTCGTCGTCCCGGCCGCCATCATGCATTTTGCGGTACCCGACGCGCAGCCGGCTGCTTCCGACGAGGTCGTCGTCATGAAGCGCGGCGCCATAACGGTGATCGTCTTGTTCCTTTGTACCATTGCGACCGCCGTCAGCTTCCACAACTTCCTGCACCTGCCGCCCATGGTGGGCATGATGACCGGTCTGGCCTACCTCAAGATCTTCGGCTACTACCTGAAAAAGACCTTCGATCGCGAAGTGGCTTACGCCCGCCGAAAGACCGATTACAGTCAGCTCGAGGTGGGCGACATAGTCCCGTTCGACATCTTCAGAAACATAGCCCGCGCCGAATGGGATACCCTGATGTTCTTCTATGGCGTGATCCTCTGTGTGGGCGGATTGGGCTTCATCGGCTATCTGGCCCTGACCTCGGAGGTGATGTACGTGCAGTGGGGTGCCACGACGGCCAACGTGATGGTGGGTATCCTGTCGGCCATCGTGGACAACATCCCGGTGATGTTCGCCGTCCTGACCATGCAGCCCGATATGTCCATCGGCCAGTGGCTGCTGGTGACCATGACTGCCGGCGTCGGCGGCAGCATGCTCTCCATCGGCTCCGCCGCGGGCGTAGCCCTGATGGGGCAGGCGCGTGGCATGTACACCTTCTTCAGTCATCTAAGGTGGACACCTGTTATTGCATTGGGTTACGCGGCCAGTATAGTCGTCCATTTCTGGGTCAACGGCGCTCAATTTGCGATTCTGGCTCCGAAATGAAACGGCTCGACAGCCAAGGCCCAATCTATGCGCGCCCCTGAGCTCACCATCTCGCGGGATAGGATCGACGCGGCGATCTTCAACCTGGACGGCGTCGTAACCCGGATCACGAAGCTCCACATCAACGCCTGGAAGCATGTCTTCGACGCCTACCTGCGCGAAAGATCCTCGCAGCAGGGCGAGGACTACCGGCCATTCGATATCGGCCACGATTATTATCGCTATGTCGACGGAAGACCCCGCTATCAGGCCGTAAAGCATTTCCTTTTATCCCGGCATATCGACCTGCCCATGGGCGATCCCGACGATCCATCGAATCGCGAGACCATCTGCGGTCTTGGAAACCGCAAGAACCTGATCTTCGACTGGTTCGTGAAGGAAGGCGGCGTCGAGGTCTATGGTTGCGCCATCGCCCTCATTCACCGGCTTCGCCGGGTGGGCATCAAGACGGCCGTGGTCTCCGCCAGTAAGCACTGTGACCTGATCCTGGAGCGCGGCGGGATCGCCGACCAGTTCTTCGCCCGCATCGACGGCCGGGACGCCGAGCTTCTCGATCTGGACAGCAAACCGGATCCGGACACCTTCCTCGAGGCTGCGCGCCGTTTGGGTGTAGAGCCGGCGAGAACGGCGGTGCTCGAAGACACCCTCGTAGGGATTACGGCCGCTAAGCGTGGCCATTTCGCCCTGGTTATCGGCGTCGATCGGGGGGGGCAGGAGCAGAAGATGCGTCAGCAAGGTGCCGACTTTGTCCTGCGGGATCTATGCCGAGTCGGAGTCGAGGGAGCCGAGGCCGACGAAGGGCTTTCTCTGCCAAAGCCATTGCTCGACATGACTTTGGTCTCGAGTCAGCTCGTGGGAAAACGCCCGGCCCTGTTCCTGGATTACGGTGGGAGCTTGGCACCCATCCATGATCGCCCGGAGGATGCTCTCCTCGCCGAGAATATGCGCCTGTTGCTTTCCGATGCCGCCCGGCTGATGCCGGTAGTTGTAGTCAGCGGCCGCGACGCCGAGGAGGTATCCCGGCTGGTCGGGCTACCCGAGATCATATACGCCGGCAGCCACGGCCTGGAGATTCGCGGACCCGATCTGCGCCTGGAGCTTCCGGAGGGTGTCGACGCCTTGGACGACCTGGACAGAGCCGCCGAGCGCCTCGCCAAGTCCCTGGAGTCCATTCCCGAAGCACGCCTGGAGCGCAAGCG
>JAJDOL010000136.1 GCA_022340195.1 Chromatiaceae bacterium | reverse complement strand
GGCGCCCTCGGCGTGCCGGCCCTCCTTGACCACGATCACCGGCTTGGTGCGAGAGGCGGCCCGCGCCGCGGAGATGAGCTTGCGGGCGGCGGTAACCGCCTCGACATACAACAGGATGGCCCGGGTGTCCGGCTCGTTGGCGAGATAATCGAGCATGTCGCCAAAATCCACATCGGCCATATCCCCCAGGGAGACCAGGTGAGAAAAGCCGATGCCCCGCGCGCTCGCCCAATCGAGACCGGACCCTCGAAGCCCGCGTTGAACAGGTTGTGCGCCAGCACCGCGCCCACGGACGAAGGCCGTTTGCCGGCGCCGATCAGTGCGATCGAGCGCGGCTTGAAGAGATAATTCAGGTTACGCGTCGTCATGCTCCGCCTCCTATGCAACCGCTGTAATTCCGGGGCTTCGCTACAGGCATTGAGGTTCACCCTCGGCTCACCTGTGTGCATCTCACGATGTGCAACACCCCTAATTCAGGTCTGCGCCCGTAACTTCCCCCTCTATCTCCCAGGCTGCCGTTGTCGGCGGACAATGCGTTCCGGTGCGGGTGTGCAAGCGATCGCGGCAACGCGAACCCGGTGTCGCGCCCAGAAGGCGGCAAAGGCGTCGGGCTTTACCCGCAGCGTCCGCGCCGGGGCTCGTTCTACCTGGCGCGTGACCGTTCTTCCGTTGGATCGCCCATCGTTTTCGACGTCGGCTCTAGAATAGAAACAGCCACCTTGCGGGAAGCTTTCGGGAATGTATCAAAACGGCAAGGGAAATAGACTTGTAGTCGTCTCTAAGCTAAAAGGGCATATTGACGGAAAGGCCATCATGCGTCTGTTGGACATCACCATGTTTTGGGCGCCGAGCAGTGGGGGCGTACGCACCTATTTGCAGGCCAAACGCGACTGGCTGCGGACCCAGCCGGGTGTGGAGCACAGGCTGCTGGTGCCGGGCGCGGGACCTGGCTGTAGCGATGGAATATGCACCGTCGGAGCCCCGGCCATACCCTTCGGCCACGGCTATCGTTTCCCGCTGCGAACAGCACCCTGGCTGACGCAGCTGAGGGACATTCGACCGGACCTGATCGAGGCCGGCGATCCTTACCGGCTGGCCTGGGCCGCACTGCAGGGCGGGCGCGATCTGCAGGTTCCGGTGGTAGGCTTCTACCATTCCGACCTGGCCAGGCTGGTGAACAATCGCCTCGGCAGCTGGACCGATGACTGGCTCGACCGTTACCTCGCAAGGCTCTATTCGCGCTTCGATCTGGTGTTTGCCCCCTCGCGGATAATGGCCGAAAAGCTGCGCGCCCTCGGCGTGGAGCATGTCGTCGTTCAGCCCTTGGGGGTGGATACAGGTCTCTTTCACCCGGCGCGACGGGATGAGTCCGTGCGGGAAGAGCTTGGCCTGGGTGACAGGACGCGTTTATTGATCTTCGCCGGGAGGGGCTCGCGCGAAAAGAACATCCCGTTGCTGTTGCGCGCGATGCAGCAACTGGGTCCGGGGTTCCATCTGCATCTGGTCGGCTCCCATATGCCAAGTCGGCGGCCCGCGAATGTGAGTCGCACGGTGGGCTTCCTCGATCAACGAAGTCTGGCCCGACTCCTCGCGAGCGGCGATGCGCTGGTGCATGCCGGTGATCGCGAGACCTTCGGCCTGGTGGTCCTGGAGGCGATGGCAAGCGGTCTACCCGTGGTCGGCGTGGACGCTGGGGCAGTGCCCGAGCTCGTCGCGCTCGGAACCGGTCTGTTGGCGGAGCCGCAATCCGCCGATGCCCTGGCACGCCGGATCAGGGCATTGTTTGCGGAAGACTTCCGCGCTATGGGGGTGCGCGCACGCCGCCATGTCGTCGCCAACTATGATTGGACGGCAATCCTTCCTGCGTTGCTCGGTCATTATCGGGAGCTGATCTACGATCGCCCGGTTTGGCCCAGGGTCGTCAATGCTTGAATCGATACAGAACGATCGTGCCTTTTGCCTTGTGCTTCACGACATCGCACCGGCTACCTGGGGGCAGTATGCCGACTTCGTCGCCGAGGTGGATCGTCTCGGACCGATTCCCCTGACCCTGCTGGTCGTCCCCGATTACCATCGCCAGGGAGCGCTCGACCGTTGCCGCCCTCTCGTCGAGGTTTTGCAACGCCGCCTGGAGCAAGGCGACGAGCTGGTCCTGCACGGCTGCTATCACGAGGATCCCGGGCCCATTCCGCCGAATCCCAAGGCCTGGCTCATGCGCCGCGTCTACACCCGCGAGGGCGAGCTCTATGCCATCGGCGAGGCACAGGCGCGAGAGCGCTTGGAGCGGGGCATGAATCTGTTCAAACGCCTCGGATGGCCGCTGCGGGGCTTCGTGCCACCCGCCTGGCTCCTTGGCCCGGGGGCGCGCAAGGCCCTGCGCGGCTCGCCCTTTGCGTACACCAGCGATCCGGGCCATCTGATCCTGCTGCCGGAATTCGCAGCCATCCCTGCTCCCACTCTGGTGTGGAGTGCGCGCAGCCCCTGGCGACGGCTGCTCTCCCGCCAATGGAATGAGCACCTGTTGCGTCGCAATGCCGAGGCGCCCCTGTTGCGCCTGGGGGTGCACCCGGTGGACCTGCGGCACGCCTCCGCACGGCGCTTTTGGCTGGAGACGCTCGAGCGGATACTGACCCAACGCGTCCCTGTCACCAAGTCCGCATGGCTGGGACTGGATTGACGAAGCACCGCTTTGGCTTGCTGCTCGCGCTGGGACTCGGCCTGGGGTTGGGAATTCCGCTGGCGATGGGTGGTCCCGAAGTCGTTCGCGTGCTGCTGCAGGTCCCGCCCGAGATCCCGGTCCTGCTCATGGGCATGATCTTCGTGGGTTGGAATCTGAATGCGGGGAGGGTGCGCCTGCTGACCGCAGGTGCCGACGTGCATCTCGGTCAGGCCAAGGCACTGGCGATTTTGATGGCCACGGAATTTGCCATTTGCATCACGCCTGCAGGAAGCGGTGGCCCCCTTACCTATTCCTGGCTGCTGAGTCGCCATGGACTGGCGCGGTCACGGAGCCTGGCGCTTTATGCGGCCGATCAGTTCTTCGACATGCTGTTCTTTCTCAGCGCCCTCTGCATTGTCCTGCTGAATTGGTTGCTGGTACCGCGGGATTGGCATCTGGGCTGGCAACTGGGCAGTATGACGATCCTCTTGATCGCGACGATGTCGTCCATGTGGCTGTGCGTCGACCACTGTCGTTTCCTGTGCAGGAAAACCGGGAGGCTTTTGCGGGGGCTTGGAGTAAACACACGATGGCGGCGACGACTGGCGCGCGCGGCCATGGAATTCCATCGCGGCCTGCGCCTGGTCAAGGGCTACTCGCCGGCCAGATTGGCTGCGATCTTCCTCCTTTGCAGCGCCCACTGGCTGCTGCGCTACAGCGTACTCTATATAGCCGTCAAGGCCGTTGGCGGAGAGATCTCCTGGAGCTATGCCTTCGTGGTGCAGATGTTGTCGTTGACGGCGGGACAGGCCACCCTGCTTCCGGGCGGCAGCGGCGGTGCCGAGGCCAGCAGCGGGCTGCTGCTCGCGCCCCAGATCGAACCGACAACGGCTGCCGCGGCAATCCTGCTGTGGCGTTTCGCCACCTTCTATTGGTACCTGATCGCCGGCGCACCGGTCTTCGTTACCCTGGCGGGCGGACCTGTTTGGCGGCTCGCTGCCAAGTGACTTGACCATGGCACCTGAGCTACCAGATGTCCATCTATCTCCTGCGCGACGATGTGCACCGTCTCGGCGATGCGGAAGATGGCGTAGCTCTGCATGCGCTCGAAGGTGATGCGAGCCTGCTCGATGGCGTGGTTGATGACCGACAGCCCGGAGGCGGTGAGGATGATGTCGGCGGCGGCCCGGGCCGCGTCGGTGGCGTTGGAGACCGCGAAGCCGCAGTCGGCCTTCTTCAGCGCCGGGGCGTCGTTGACCCCGTCACCGGTCATGGCCACGATGTGTCCGCCCTTCTGCAGCGTATCGACAATGTGGTATTTATCCTCCGGCACCACCTCGGCGAAGATGCCCACCGCCTCGATCATCTCCACGATGGCCGACTCGTGGGTATGGATGAACTCCCGGTCCAGCACCCGGGTGTCGTAGAGCCCGACAACCGTCTCCATCACCTCGCGGCCGAAGCGTTCCGCGTCGCGTTGGGAGACATCCCCCTTGAGCCGCCGGTAGATCGCCTGGGCCAGGGGTTTTCGCCCAGAATGTCGAGACCCGATTTGCAGAGGTTTCCCAACTCAAACGTCCAGCGGAACCGTCAGCACCTCGCAGCGCGCCTTGTGCACCACAGAGAGGTGCGGCCGCAACGGGCGATCAGCTCTTCGATCCGGGGCAGGAATGCCTGGTAGTCGGCGTGAGAAAGTCTGCCGGTGACCCGGTAGGCGAAGATGTCGCCCTCGTGGACGGGAATTTCCTGGAACATGCGTTTTCTCCGTATTTATTACGACAGAAGTAACGTACCCGTAGAACAACATATGTGGTTACCCGAAATTAGCTCTATAAGCGGATGACCAGCCTGAAGATGAATCCTGTCGGCCTCCGCGTCGCCCCCGCGATGAGCGCTTCCGCGCGCATACCGCTTTTGCGAGAATCGGCCCGCGATGTCTTTCCCGCGGAGTTGCGAATGAATGTCGAAGGCACTGGCTCGGCCAGGATGGTGCGGCATTTCAGGCAGATCCTGCTCTGGCCGCTGCAGCTCATGCCCATCCATGAGAGCGCGCAGATCCAGAAGCACTGGGAGCTGCTCGAGCAGGCCGGACCATCGACGTCGTTCTGCTGGCTGTAGAGATCTTCGCCGACGATTTGAGCCTGGAGCTGGCCCAGGACACTCTCTACGGCCTCGGGCGCGCCTATCCGCTGAGCTGGGATACCGACGGCACCGGCAGCCACTGCGTCCTCGAGGTCGACAGGCTTACCTGGAGGGTTTCGACGAGCGCTATTGCTATGACCGCTATTGGTGCCCCGGGATCGCCGGGCTCAATACCCGATTCGTCTGCTGCGGGCGGACCCTGATCGTGGCGGGCAGCGCCGGGGAAGACCTGTTCGTCGACCCCGAGTCCGGCCTGCTCGGCCAGTTCCGCCGCCAGTACTTCCTGCTCTTTCTGATCGCGCATTTTCATCGGGCGGCCTTGCTCATGCTGTCCGATCGTCTGGTGGTCGCCCTGGACAATCTGGACATCCACAACGCCGTCAGCGTTCGGCAATTCAAGCGGTCCATCCGCCAGAGCTTCGAGATCTTCCTGCGCTTCAACCACCGTTACTGGTTCCACGACATCTCGGATCAGGCGCAGGCGCGCGAGCTCTTTCAGATGTGCGTCGAGAATCTTGGCACCGATGACCTCTACAGCGAGGTACGCGAGGAGATCCAGGGCATGAGCGCCTATCTCGACAGTGACACCCTGCGCCACCAGTCCAACTCCATGGTCCGCCTAACCGTCGCCACTATATTCGGAACCATGGCGACGGTGAGCACGGGGTTCCTGGGGATGAATCTGATCGCAGAAGCGGATGCGACCACGGCATGGAAGGTCTTTTACTTCTTTAGCGTCGGAGTACCTTGTGTTCTGCTCGCGTTCTACGTGATCGTGAAATCGAAACGCCTTTCCGATTTTCTAGACGCCCTCTCCGACGAGCGCTTGTCGCTTCGATCCAAGCTGGTGGCACTGGGAAACGTCTTCCGCCGCCGGACCAGGCCGATACGCTGAGCCGGGAGGGCCGTCATCCTTTCTGGCCAGAATCAGGCTGAGCCCTTTGCGCCCCCTTTGTGCACCGGTATTCCGGCTTGGGGTGTCCGGCGAAGATCCAGGCTGACGAGCAGGCCTGGTCCGGCATCGCCCAGCGTCAGCTCGGCACCGTGCAGCTGTGCGACGGCGGCGACCGGGTTCAGCCCCAGTCCGCTGCCCGGCGTGCTGCGCGCTGCATTCAGGCGCACGAAGCGCTTCAGGACATGCTCGTCTATTTCTGGCCGAAGCTTTCATTCGTTCGGGACCAACCAGCGAGGCGCGACGCGAGTCGTAGCGTCCCCGAAAAGCCCGCACCGAGCGTCAATTTGGTCGCCGAAGTCTTGAATCAGGGTGCGGTGCACTACACCCTGGGGATGCGGGGATACTATCTCGCCGTACCTTTGGCCCTGTTGCTGCTCGGGGCGATCTGGTTGTACCTCGGCGCGGTAGCCTTCACCTTGGTCCTCCAGCGCATCGACAGCGCGGCCGGATGGGATTTCCGCGGGCGGGCACTTGCGCATTGACGCGGCCCGCTCCGATGTGACGTCGGCGGGACGACCGGTTGCGCCTGCCGGAACACGGTGATGCCGTATTATAGCCGCGGCTTATTTCGGGCAGGCTGCAGTCGGGGTAACATTGTTTCGTCAAATCACGCACCGAGCTCAGGCGTTGTCGACGGGCTTTCCGGTTTCCTTGTCGATGAGTGCGACGTCCAGCCGGCTGACACCCAAGTCGAGCGCAACCGTGCTGGCCACGTAGATCGACGAGTAGGTGCCGACGAGGATGCCGATGATCAGGGCCAGGGAAAAGCCGTGGAGCAAGGGTCCGCCGAAGATGAACATGGCGATCACCACCAGCAGGGTGGTTCCCGAGGTGATGACGGAGCGCGACATCGTCTGGTTTACCGATGCATTGACGACATCCTTGGGCGCCGTCCTGCGCATCCTGCGGAAGTTCTCCCGGATGCGATCGAAGATCACGATGGTGTCATTCACCGAGTAGCCGACCACCGCGAGGACGGAGGCGAGCACGGTCAGGTCAAACTCGGTCCAGGTGAGGGAAAAGTAACCGAGGATCAGAATCGGGTCGTGCAGCGTCGCGGCGAGGGCGCCGATGGCGAATCGGCGCTCGAAACGCAGCCAGACGTAGAGGGCGATACCTCCCAGTGCGATGAGGACGGCGATCCCTCCCTTCTCGACCAGCTCTTCGCCGACCTGTGCGCCCACGGTCTCGACGCGCCGCACGTCCGGGACAGGTCCGTCCCCGCCCTTGAAGGCATCGACTACCTGGTCCTGGATGCGGATCTTGTCGATCTGCGCCTTGAGCGGGATACGGACCAGCAGGTCGCGATCGCTTCCGAAGTGCTGAATGGTGGAGTACGCGATCGCGGCCTTGTCGAGGCGTTGCGCGACGTAGGTTGTCTCAACGCGCTGCGGGAAGCCCATTTCCACCAGGGTGCCGCCGGTGAAGTCGATTCCGAAATTCAGGCCCCGAAATACGAGTAGAAGGATCGATAGAATCAGGGCCGCGCCCGAGAAGCTATAGGCGGGTATGCGTTTGGCGACGAAGTCGATACTCAGGGTCTTGCGGAAAATGTCCACCGCGGTCGAGCCTCGCGATTAGGTTGTTGCTGTCGAAAACTTGCAACCTTGAGCGCTTCCGTGTCCGGCCGGCGGACCGACGTTGTCGGAAATGTCCCGCGAGCCAGGGAACGAGGAGGGGTGGGGTTGGGAACCGCAGGCCGCGTCGCTGCCCATGCAGTCGGGCGCCACTTGCCTGGTGCACGGATTTTACGACCGCCGCCGGTCACGCGCAAGGGTAATGCCGAGGCTCGGGACAGGTCGAAGGCCCCGTGGGCAACGCCCACCGTCGTAATCCCTGGGTTGTGCTCCCCTGACTTTCTCCGATCGTGGGGGGCAAAAAAACTAATCAGGCTGAGCCCGTTGCTCTCCCTTTGTGCTCCGGTATTCAGGCTTGGGTCGTGCGGCGAAGATCCAGACTGACGACCAGGCCCGGTCCGGCATCGGCGAGCGTCAGACCGGCCCCGTGCAGCCGGGCCACGGCGGCGACCAGGCTCAGGCCGAGCCCGCTTCCGGGCTTGCTGCGCGCCGCATCCAGGCGCACGAAGCGCTTGAGGACAAGCGCGCGCTCCGCTGCCGGGATCCCCGGTCCCCGGTCGCCGATCAGGACGCGCACGTGGTCGCCCTCGCCCGATACTTCCATGCGCAGTGGCGTGCCGGGCGAGGTAAATTTGAGTGCATTGTCGAGGAGGTTGCCGATGGCCTGCGCCAGGAGATGGCGGTTGCCGGTGACGGTGCACCCGGGCTGCGCGGTCAGCTCCAGCTTCCTGCCTTGCTCCTCGGCCAAGGCCCCGTAAAGCTCGCCCAACTCGGCGGCGAGGAGGCTCAGGTCCACCGGTCCCCACTCGCCGCGGAAGCTGCCGGCCTCGGCCTGCGCGATCTCGATCAGGGCATTGAAGGTGCGGATGATCTCGTCGAGATCGGCAGTGGCACGCTCGATGACGTCGCGGTATTCAGACGTGTCGCGCGCCTCGATGGAGGTCACCTCGAGCAGGTTACGGACCCGCGACAGGGGTCGGCGCAGGTCGTGCGCCACATTGTCGGTGACCTGGCGCATGCCCTCCATCAAGGCCGCGATGCGGTCGAGCATGGCGTTGAGCTGCTCGGCCAGCTCGTCGACCTCGTCGCCCTTGCCGCTCAAGGGGATGCGGCGGTTCAAGCGCCCCGCGCCGATGCTGCGGGCGGTGTCGATCAGTGCATCGATGCGGGCCAGCAGCGCGTGCCCCTGAAGCAGAGCGAGGCCGAGCGCCAGGGCAATCGAGGCAGCTAGTATGGCAACCATCGTGCCCTGGGTGAAATCCAGCAGTGCCTCGGCCTGGTCCAGGCCGTGCGCCACCAGCAGGAGATGTCCGTTGGACAGCCGTCGCGCCAGTGCCGGCCAGTAGGCGTCCTCGTCTTCCGATCGGCCCGCGATCAGCTCGTCCTCGATCTGCACATTGTGGACTTGGTCGTCGGGGGGCAGGCCAAGCGGCCAGCCTTTGAAATCGCCGGCCAGGGGCAACCCGCTCGCGTCGGCGAGCAGCAGATGCAGCTCGCTCGGCCTACCGGCCCGCAGCTCCGCTCTTACCAGGGCACGGAGCTCGCCGAGGTCGAGGTCGGCGTGGGCACGCTCCAGCGCGTCCGCCGTATTGCGCAGACCCGCCGCGAGTTGGTTGTCCACGAAGCGGCTGGTGCTCCAGTACAGCAGCCCCAGGGCCAGCGCGATCAGCGCCGCGTAGAAGAGCGCGTAGCGCAGCGCCAGGCGCACCGCCGAGGTGCGCAACAGTCTACGGGGATTCATCGAGCTTGTAGCCGATGCCGCGCAGCGTGTGCAGCAGCGGGCGATCGAAGTCCCGGTCGATTTTGGCGCGCAGGCGGCTGATCTGGGTGTCGATGACGTTGGTCTGGGGATCGAAATGCAGGTCCCAGACCTGCTCCAGCAACATGGTGCGGGTCACCACCTGGCCAGCGTGGCGCATGAGATATTCGAGCAGCCGCAGCTCGCGCGGCTGCGGCCGGATCGACCTCCCGGCCCGGGTCACCCGGTGCGAGAGCAGATCCAGCTCCAGGTCCGCCACCCGCAGGGTCTGTGGGGCCTCGCACGCAGGCCGGCTGCGGCGCACCAGGGCGTCGAGGCGGGCGAGGAGCTCGGCGAATGCGTAGGGCTTGACCAGGTAGTCGTCGCCGCCGGCGCGTAGCCCCTGCACGCGGTCGTCCACCTCGCCGAGGGCACTCAACACCAGCACGGGCGTATCCCGCCCGTCGGCGCGCAGCATGCGCACCAGGGTCAGTCCGTCTCGCTTGGGCAGCATGCGGTCGACGATCAGGACATCGTATTGGTTCGTCAGGGCCAGGTGCAGCCCGTCCTCGCCGTCGGCGGCCCGATCCACCACATGACCGGTTTCCGCAAGCCCTTTCGCGAGGTAAGCGGCGGCGGCTATGTCGTCTTCAATCAACAGAACATGCATGCCGGCATTGTAACGTTTGAATCTCCGTTGAATCTCCGTTGAATCTCCGGGCTCCGCTCACCGTTTGGCAATGTTGGCGTGCGATTCCGGTAAGGTGCATTGACGTAGACTGT